>JBBQFU010000586.1:0-1524 GCA_038322185.1 Haliangiales bacterium | reverse complement strand
GGACCTCAAGACTCGCATCGGCGTGCTGTCCGGCGGCCAGAAGGCGCGCGTCGCACTTGCGCAATGCCTACTGTTCGGGGCCGGTGTCATCGTGCTCGACGAGCCGACCAACCACCTCGACCTGCAGAGCACTCAGGTGCTCGAGCGCGCCCTGATGGCGTTTCCTGGCGCGGTGATCATTGTCAGTCACGACCGGTTCTTCGTCGAGAAGGTCGCGTTCCGGCAGCTGTCCTTCGACGGCCACGGCAGTGTAAAGGAAATCGCCGGGGTGCAGATGTAGGCAGCTTCGCCGCATGTGCGCGGAAATACATAGTGGGACACGTATTTCCGCGCACATGCGCGAAGCGCATTTCAGCCTTTGGTCCCGAGACCACGCAGTAGCAGGTTGCCGATGAATGCGGCGTTGTCCTCTGGGCTGACCGAGCGTCTGGTGAAGCACCGCATCAGCAACGTATTGGTGATCCCCGCGGCGAGGTCCACGGGCGTTCCGATGAGCGCCAACGTCCCGGCGTCCTGGCCCTGTTGGATCACCGGTCCGATGATCGCGGGGATGTTCAGCTTTTCTTTGATCGACAGCAGTCCCTCGGGTTCGCCGTAGGTATCGTGCGCGACGGCGACGAGGAGGGCATCCATGAACGCGATCTCGTCGGCCGCAAGCTGCGCGCACCGGAGCAGGAAGTTGTCGATGATGGACACTTCGTCCAGTCCGAGCAAGATGTCGTCGGCGACGCTTTCGCGCAGCGCATCGACACGTGACTGCAGGGCCGCGACCAGAATGTGCGGCTTCGTCGGGAACAGCCTTTTCATCGCGCCTCGTGGTACGCCGGCGTTGTCGGCGATATCGTCGATTCTGGTCATGAAATAGCCGCGTTTGCCGAGTTCGGTGCGAGCTGCCGCGATGATGGCCGCGCGAGGGTCGCGCGGTACTTCGCGCGGCACGGCGAAGGTCTCGATGGGGCCGACCATGTCGTCGAGGTGCTGGTGCATCCCGGTGGTATCGACTACCGCGCCGAGCAGCGCGAGCAGCGAATCGGAAACGAGATCTTCTGTCACCGAGGCGGGATCGAACGCACTACGGGCGCGAAACCCGTCGAGCAGAGCGTTGACCGCGACGGCAAACGTGCGCGCTGCGAACGGTCGGCGCAGCGCTGCGTTGGATCGTTCGAACACCGCTTCATACGCTGCGAGAACCAGTTGGTCGCGTCTGTCGTAACCGGATTTCACAGCGTACGCGTTGCCGAAGACACGGGCCAGAAACTCCGTCGATGTCGCGGTGTCGTCGGTCAGCGCGGGAAACCACTTCTCGACCAGCGCGATCACGGTCGGCCGAAGGGCGTGGGCATTGATCGTGATCTCGGAGCCGACGGCCTGCTTGATCTCGGCGGGGGAGTGCCACCGCGACGCGGTGAGCTCGGCGACCACGGCGTCGACGAACTCGCTCTTCGTCGAGAACTTCCTGAAGAACGTCGCCTGTGACGCCCCGACTCGTTGACGATCTCCTCGCTGCGAAGTCCGCGTTCGAGA
>JBBQFU010000585.1:0-1541 GCA_038322185.1 Haliangiales bacterium | reverse complement strand
CGGTCGACACCTCGATGACGATCCGGTGCTTGATCCGGCGTGGGTCTGGCTTCGCATCGGGCGAGTCCCCCGGCTTGAGACCGGCGACCATGTGCTGGACCTGATGCGCGGTCTTGCCCTGCGCCTTGCGGAGAAAGGCCTCCTCCGTCGCGGGCGTCGCGACGCGCGTGAGCTCGCGGACGGCGGAGAAGCAGAGCTCGCCCTCGCCGAACAGCTCGGCGATCAGCGGGAGCTCGATCAGCGCACGCGCGACGCGCAGCCGTTCGTTGGCGGCGTGCGGACCGTAATGGAGCTCGCGCTCCATGTAGATGAGCATGCTCGTGTAGCCGAGGCGGCGATACAGCCGCGTCTCCTCGGCCTCGAGCAGGTAGCCCGCTTCTTCGGCTTCGAGCGCCACACGGCGCTTCGCGATCGAGCGCAGCCTCCGATGCAGGTCCTGCCAGCCCGCCTCCTCGATCACACGTTCCCATCGATCTCGATCGAACTCGTACCGCCGTCGAACATCACATCCCTCCTCGCGTCGATTGCGCGCCGTGCGCATCCAACTCGTACCACGCGAAAATTCATCGCTCTGGTTTGCGACCTGCGCGCGCTTTCGAGGTCGTTGCCGCGATTCTCGCGTCGCTCGCGCGAACGTCGCACACGCGCGAGCTCAGCGGTTCTCGACGACGATTCCGTACGCGTTCGTCACATGCGTTCGCGGTGCGCGCAATTTCTTGTCAAGCCACTTGTCAGCTTGTTCGCATCTGTTCGCATCTTGTCGAAGGAATGAACACACGAATGATGACGTGCGATGAGTCGGCGGTGCGCTCATGGGCGTGCGCGATCAACACGCCATCCAACGCCTCTGCGGGCCTTCGCGTTCTGCGTTCGGTCGATCGTGGCGAACAGGTTGCCCGTGCACTCCGAACGTGCATCCACAGCTCTGGCGTCGCCATCGCGAGGACAAGCGGGGGCTACGCGCCGACCCCGAGAGGGCGCCGCAACGCAGATCGATACCTGGACCCATCACGATGAGAAGAGACTTCAAGCTCGTATCGTGAGAAGGAACCAGAGCAGTCGACACACGCAGAGACACGGACATGGGGCTGAGTAGAGAGGACGTTCGCAAGAGAGTGCTCTCGGCGCGCGATGCAGGCGCGACCGAGCTCGACTTGTCGTGTCTCGAGATACGCGACCTGCCATCCGAGATCGGTAGCGTCCGAACGCTGTTGCGCCTTGATGTGAGCGGCAACGTGATCGAACATCTTCCGCCAGAGCTTGGCGGTCTGACTAACCTGCAGGTCCTTCACGTCTGTGAGAACGCGCTGGAGGATTTACCGGTTGCGCTTGGCCAGCTGACTGGTCTCCACGAACTTTGCTTCGCAGGAAGCAGACTTCGGACGTTACCGCGCTGGCTCTCGGGGCTCCGCTCGCTGCGCGTTCTTGGCATTGATCGGACCGACATCGATGTCGTACCTGAATGGATCGCGGAGCTCGAGTCTCTCGAAGCGCTGACACTGAACCAGAACCGCATCGCTTCACTTCCGCCAGGCATCTTC
>JBBQFU010000584.1:0-1543 GCA_038322185.1 Haliangiales bacterium | reverse complement strand
TCCTCGACCGTCATTTCCAGCACGTCGCGGATGGTGTGGCCCTTGTAGGTGATCTCCAGCGTCTCGCGGTTGTAGCGCTTGCCGTGGCAGACATCGCAGGGCACATACACGTCGGGCAGGAAATGCATCTCGACCTTGATCAGGCCGTCGCCCTGGCAGGCCTCGCAGCGCCCGCCACGCACGTTGAAGCTGAAACGACCGGCATTGTAGCCACGCGCGCGCGCCTCCGGCACCTGCGAGAACAGCTCGCGCAACGGCGTGAACAGACCGGTATACGTCGCAGGATTCGAGCGTGGCGTGCGACCAATCGGCGACTGGTCGATCTCCACCACCTTGTCAAACAGCTCGAGGCCCTCGACGTCGCGATAGGGCGCCGGTTTCTCCGACGCACCGTTGAGCTCGGCCGCGACGATCCGGTAGAGCGTGTCGTTGATCAGCGTCGACTTGCCCGAACCCGAGACCCCGGTGACGCAGACGAACAATCCGGCGGGAACCTCGAGATCGATGTCCTGCAGATTGTTGCCGCTCGCGCCACGCAGCCGCAGCACGCGTTGAGGATCGGCGACGTGGCGCTGCTTCGGCGTTGCGATGCGTCGCTTGCCCGACAGGAACTGGCCGGTGAGCGAACGCGCACTGCCGGTGATGTCCTTGAGCTTGCCCTGCGCCACGACTTCGCCGCCATGCGCGCCCGCGTACGGCCCGATATCGACGATGTGATCGGCCAGCTTGATCGCGTCCTCGTCGTGCTCGACCACGATCACGGTGTTGCCCAGATCGCGCAGGCGGGTGAGGGTGCCGAGCAGACGCTCGTTGTCGCGCTGATGCAGGCCGATGGACGGTTCGTCCAGCACGTACATCACCCCGACCAGGCCGGCGCCGATCTGCGAGGCCAGCCGAATGCGCTGCGCCTCGCCGCCGGACAGCGAATCGGCCTGGCGTTCCAGGGTGAGATAGTCGAGGCCGACGTCGATCAGGAAGCGCAACCGCTCGCGGATCTCCTTGACGATCTTGGTCGCGATCTCGCCGCGCCAGCCGGCGAGACGGAGTCCTTCGAAGAATGCCATGGTCTCGTCGATCGGCAACGCCGTGATCGCGGACAGATTGCGCTCGGCCACGAAGACGTGGCGCGCCGCCTTGTTCAAGCGCTGGCCACCGCATTCGGGGCAGGGACGATTGCTGATGAACTTCGACAGCTCCTCGCGCACCATCGGCGATTCGGTCTCGCGATAGCGTCGTTCGAGATTCGGAAGGATGTCCTCGAAGCGATGCTTGCGCTGGCTGCGGCCACCCCCGTCGGTGAGGTAGTTGAACGTGAGCACCTCGTAGCCGCTGCCGTACAGCACGGCGTGGCGGATCGCCTCGGGCAACCGCTCCCACGCCACGTCGACGTCGAACTTGTAGTGCTTGGAGAGCGACAGGATGAGCTGGAAATAGTAGGCGTTGCGACGATCCCAGCCGCGTACCGCGCCCGCTGAAAGGCTCAGCTCGGGATGCACGACGACGCGCGCGGGGTCGAAGAACTGGGTCACGCCCAATCCATCGC
>JBBQFU010000583.1:0-1543 GCA_038322185.1 Haliangiales bacterium | reverse complement strand
CGTTGTGCAATCCGACGGTACCAAGACGCATGGTCGCCACATTCTCGGGATTGCGCGCAAGCGAATGGAGTCGCAGCTTGCGGGCAGGCTCGGGATCACGGTGACCAAGAAAGTAGGGAACGCGGTCGTTCGGAATCGGATCAGGCGAATGCTCCGCGAGTGGCTGCGGCTGCACGGCTGGGTTCCTCGCGGCTGGGACCTCGTCCTGGTTGCCAAGGACTCTGCTGCACGGCAGGGTCACCCAGACGATTTCGCACCTGATCTGACCAAGATCCTGCGTCCACTCTCATGACTTCGATCCACCGTTTCTTCGTCGCGCTCGTGCTCCTTCCGGTGGTGTTCTACCGGCGCGTGCTCTCGCCGATGAAGCGCGCGCCCAGCTGTCGGTACTTGCCGACGTGCTCGGAGTACGCGCTCGATGCGGTGAAGCAGCGCGGAATCTTCGTCGGGATCGCGCTCTCGTTCTGGCGTGTGCTGCGGTGTCATCCGTTTGCGCGCGGTGGCTTCGACCCGGTTCCGACAACGCACTGCAAGCACCGGCACGAACCGGCGCCAGCGATGGAGCAGCTCTAGATGGAAAACCAAGGGAAGCGGCTTCTACTCGCGGTCGGGCTCGCGCTCGGCGTCATGATGATCTTCCAGCTGATCTGGAAGCCCAAAGACGAAGCCAAGAAGCAGCAGACCGCCACGACGGGCAGTGGCTCGGGGCAGGTCATCACCGGCGTGAAGGCGGCACCGCCGCCGATCGCGACGACGCCCGAAGCACCGCGCGGCGCGGAGGAGAAGATCGTCCTCGAGTTCCCCGGCCAGGTGAAGGCAACGTTCTCGAGCTACGGCGGCGCGCTCGTGTCCTGGCAGCTGCTCGACTCGAAATACGAGAAGGACGTCAGCACGCAGAACAAGGGCGAGCTGCTGCCCGGTCGCGCGAGCACCGGCGCATTCTTCGTCGATTTTCGCAAGGACCCCACGCCCGCGAGCCCCGCCGGCTCGGACCTTCCGCTGCCGGTGAACGTCGAGTGGGCGGGGACCAAGGTCTCCGACACACAGGTCAAGTACACGCTCGCGGTCAAGCCGTTCCTCGTCGAGAAAGTCTTCACTGTCGATCCGAGCTCGTACGCGGTGCGGATGCTCGTGAAGGTCACGCTCGATCTGCCACCGGGACAGGTCGTGCGGCAGAGCCTCACCGTGTCGTCGTTCGCACGCCAGGATCCGAAGGCAGATCTCGAGGGTGGCCAGCAGATCGAAGCACGCGCGTGGAATTCAGCCTCGATGAACACCGAGGGCGAGGTCGCCGCGTCGAACATCAAAGATCTGATGACAACGCCGACCTGGATGAAGGACGTCTACTGGTCGGGCTTCGAACACCCGTACATGATGCAGGCGTACTCGCCTCGCAAGCAGCCCGGGGAGATGGTCGAGAAGTTCGCGTACGCGATTGGTGACGAGGGTGTCATGCGTTCGGACCTCGTGTTCCCGCAGGTGCTCGTCAAGGCGGGCGATCCGCCGATGCAGCGCGAAGTCGTCGCGTACCTCGGACCGAAGA
>JBBQFU010000582.1:0-1558 GCA_038322185.1 Haliangiales bacterium | reverse complement strand
CACCGACGCTCGCCGAGGCGCTCGCCTTCTGCGCCCCGGAGAGCCGCGACCTGATCGCCGATGTGGTGAGCCGTTGTGGCCGCGATGGGACACCGTTCGACGTGGAGGCGGAGATCATCACCGCCAGACAGACGCGACTGTGGGTTCGGATGATCGGCCACGCCCATCGTGACGTTGCGGGTGTCATCACTCACGTCCACGGCTCCGTGCAGGACATCACTTCGCAGAAGCTCGCGAACGCGCGCCATGCCAAGCTCGAAGAACAGCTCCGGCAGTCGCAGAAGATGGAGACCATCGGCGGTCTCGCAGCAGGCATCGCGCACGACTTCAACAACCTCTTGTCGGTGATCCTCAGCTACAGCGAGCTTCTCGCTGCGGAGATGGAGGAGGGCGGTCGGAGTCGTGCGGACCTCGAGGAGATCCAGGCGGCCGGCCACCGCGCGGTGGCGCTCACCCGGCAGCTGCTTGCTTTCAGCCGCCAGCAGGTGCTTGCCCCGAAGATCGTGGACGTCACGAAGGTCGTCAGCGGCATGGAGAAGATGCTCGGCCGGCTGATCGGCGAAGACGTCGACCTCGCCACCTCGTGCGCAGAGGGACTCGGAAAGATCCGAGTCGATCCGGGACAGCTCGAGCAGGTGGTCATGAACCTTGCCGTGAAGGCACGTGACGCCATGCCGCGTGGCGGCATGCTGACAATCGCGAGCTCGGAGATCTTCCTCGACGCCGACTACGCGTCGGAGCACGTCGGAGTGAGCCCCGGGCTCCACCTGATGCTGGCGGTGAGCGATACCGGCGTCGGCATGGACCGGGCGACGCAGGCTCGCATGTTCGAGCCCTTCTTCACGACCAAGCACAAGGACAAGGGCACCGGCCTCGGGCTCGCAACGGTCCTCGGCATCGTCCAGCAGAGCGGCGGAACAATCTGGGTCTACAGCGAGGTCGGCAAGGGAACGAGCTTCAAGATCTACTTCCCCATCGTCGAGGCAAGCGCCGTCCCGTTCACGGCTGCTCCGGTGGAGAGGGGAATGCACGGCGCGGAGACCGTTCTCCTCGTCGAAGACGATGCAGGGGTCCGCGTCCTGGCCCGCACCATCCTACGCAAGTACGGCTACAACGTGCTGGAGGCGCAGAGCGCGGGTGATGCGTTCTTGCTGTGTGAGCAGCACGCGGCGCCGATCCACCTCCTCCTGACAGACGTGGTCATGCCCCGGATGAGCGGAAGGCAGCTGGCGGAACGACTGGCGCCGCTTCGTCCCTCGATGAAGGTGCTCTACATGTCCGGGTACACGGACGACGCCGTCGTTCGCCACGGCGTTCTCGATTCCACGATCGCGTTCATCCACAAGCCGATCATGCCGGTACCCCTCGCTTGCAAGATCCGCGAGGTACTCGACGCAGCGGCGTGACGGTCGCGCTACGGCAGCGTCTGGCCGAGGCAGTACGTGAGCGGCACGGTCACGCCGCCGGCGACCGGCACGTGGCCGGCTCCCGCGATCTCGCGGTAATCGAGCGGGAAACCCTTCGCTTCCAGGTCCGCTTTCGTACTGCGCGCCTGGCT
>JBBQFU010000581.1:0-1568 GCA_038322185.1 Haliangiales bacterium | reverse complement strand
ACAGCGCTCACGAGGGTCGTGGCGGTCGTGAGCATGGCATCGCGCTGACGCGATCGGCTGCGCTCCTCGGAGTTCATCGACACGACCTTGGAGGGGTCGTACACGACCGAGCATGCCTTGCCCTGCATCTTGGCGGTGTATGACGCCTCATCTGCGCGCTGGTACAGATCGGTCTGCGTCTCGGCGTGCAGCGGCCACGTGGTGATCCCGCCCGAGAACGAGAGCCGCTCGCCGTTGGGGCCGAACGGCAGGATGTGATCGGCGATGCGATCGAGCACCATCTTCGCCTCGTCGGCGTCTGCCTCGGGGAAGATGATGCCGAACTCCTCGCCGCCGAGCCGGCACGCGAGGTCGTAGGGACGCAGATTGTCGCTGATGCCCTTGGTCGCGCGCCGCAGCACCGCGTCGCCCTCGGAGTGTCCGAAGCGGTCGTTGACCTGCTTGAAGTTGTCGAGGTCGAGCAGCGCGATCGACACGCTGCCTCCTGAGCGACGGCACCGCTCGATCTCCGCGTTCAGCGAGTCCTGGAAGTAGCGATGGTTACGTAGCCCGGTCAGCGGATCGCGCGTTGCTCGCTCCTGCTCCTGCTGCAGCGCGATGTGCAGCTGCTCCTGGGCCGTGCGCAGCTCGACGGTGTTGCGCTGCATCGACATCGCCATCAGGTTGAAGTCGGAGATCAGGTCGCCGATCTCGTCGGTGCGACTGGCGTGCTCCTCGTCGGCGCGGGCCTCGAGATCGCCGTGGGCGAGCCGGTGTGAGACGTAGCGCAGATGCTCGAGGCGCTTCATGAGGCGGCGTGGGATGAACGCAGCCAGGAGCGCGGCGAGCACGATTGAGATCGCCATGACGGTGATGATCAGGCCCGTCGAGCTGGCGATCGCAGCCTTGATGTCGGACTGCGCGTCGAGCCCCCCGGTCGCGATCTCTTCTGCGAGCTTCTGCGAGGGATCGTCGACGTCGCGCTGGAGCGCCAGATCGAGCTGGTTGACGGCCGCGCTGCCACCGGAGATATCCGACTGGAACGCCTGCTTGGCCGCAGTCGCCTTGCTGGCGATCTCCTTCCACTGCGCGACCTCTTGCTCGGAGAGCTGTGCCCCGGAGGTCAACGGAGCCTCGCACTTGGTCGGCTCTGCGATGCAACGCGCAGCATCGAGCGCCTCCTGCAGCGTCTCGGTGAGATTGGCGCGCACCTTGCCGTTGTCGCGAGCCATCTGGTCGCGAGCCGACGCGCGAACGTCGCCGATCTTGCGCTGAAAAACCGCCACGTTCCTGAGCGTGATCGACGACTTCTTGGCTCGCTCGGATGCTTCAGCGATCTTCTGGAACGACATGAACGTGACCGGAAGCGTGATTCCCACGACGAGAATCACCGCCACGAAGGCAAGCGTGAGCTTCCGACTGATGCCGGAGGAGGTGATTGCGCTGGTCAGGCTGGTCTTGGGCACGTTCTCAAGGCCCGCGGGTCGTAGGTGCGTACCGCGTGCATACCGCCCGCATCGGCAGGAACCGAATCCTGCTTGAGCCGGGTTGACGATGCCGTGATACCGTCCGCGGAACGATGGATGATT
>JBBQFU010000580.1:0-1569 GCA_038322185.1 Haliangiales bacterium | reverse complement strand
TACGGCTTGTTCGTGAACGGGTCGCGGATACTGACCCCCGTGCCGACCCGGTCCACGATCAGGTACGCGCGCGGGTTGATGAGCGCGACCGGTAGCGCGTTGGCCGCGATCACCGGCATGTCGGCCACGTCCACCACCGGGAAACCGAGGATCGTGTCCGATCCACCGGTCTCCATCCCCTGGCGCCACACGTAATTGCCCTGAAGGTCCTTCACCTTCCGGAACGCGGCAATCGTGAGGGTGTTCATCGCCCACTTCGCGCCCTGCCGGTACCCGGCCTTCATCGCGTGCACCAGGTCGATCAGGTCATCGGCCGGGCTGGCAGTGGCAGACACTGCGCGGAGTCCGCCGGCGACGCCGGTCGCCTTGTGCTCGATCTCTCCGAACGCGCGCGTGGCATCAGCCGTCGCCGCAGTCGTGTACGCGAGGAATCCCTTCGGCTTGTTCACGCCGCTGCCGGACACAAAGGCCGTGCCCTCCTGGAGGGCGAACTCTTCGGCGATCTCCGACGACAGCCACTGCTCGACGTTGAAGTGGATGTCCTCGAGGGACTGCTGCGTCGCCTGCGGGAAGGCGTAGATCTCGCCGTTGATCGCCGGCACTTCGGCGAGCGCAGACGTGGCGGTCGCGGTCCGAGCGGTCGTCTCACCCACCCAGCCGGACGCCGTGCCCTTCCTATTCACGAGCTTCTTGTAGTCCGGGGTACCGACGGTGATCGAGTTGACGAGTCCGCGGATCGGACTGACGACCCTGAGCAGCTCCTCGATCGAGCGGTCGATCTCCTCCGGCACCGCAAAGCCACCGTCTGCCGGCGTGCCAACGTTCACCGCCGCCTGCGCAGCGGCCAGCCCCGACTCGTTGCCGGTGCGGATGTAGTTGAGGAACGCAGCGCGGTGCGCCTTGCTCTGCGGGAGTGTGGCCTCGTCCCCATTCGCCAGGCGGACGGCCAGCTTCTCGATCTCAGTGAGCTTCGCGCTCAGGTCGGTGATCGCCTTGTTGGCGTTCTCGACGTTCTGCACGAGGGCCGCATCAGCGGTGCCCTTTGCCTTGATCTCCGCGATCTGCTCGTCGTTCGACTGCCGCATGGCGGTGACGGCGGCCATGATCTCGTCGCGGATCGCCTTGGGGTCGAGCACGACCGGCGCAGTGGCCAGTACGAGGACAGACTCGTGGCTGCCGCTCAGAACCAGCGCGAGCGCGCCAAGCATGAGCAGTGGCAGCAGGAGAATGGAAAACAGGAACCCGACGGCCGCGAGCGGCGTGGGCTGAGACAGGGCCGGAAGTCCAGCCCGGAGCGGCGAGCCACCGCGGCAAGCTTCGAACTTGCCCGCGATCTTTCGCAGCACGATTGAAGTGCGCATTACGATTGCCTCGGAAAGATGAGAGAGCGGATGTCGCTCGCCACAGTGGCGAGCGGAGCGAGGGCGCTCAGATCATCTCCGTCTCGGAGATCGGGCTGGGCCTTGAAACCCGCGGAGGCAACGCGCTTGGCCTCCGCGTTGGAGAAGCCTGCGTCTCGCAGGATTCTCTCGAAGTCCCGGATGTTGTCCGGGGCCATGGGTCGCCGCG
>JBBQFU010000579.1:0-1573 GCA_038322185.1 Haliangiales bacterium | reverse complement strand
AGCGTGAAGCCACGCTCGTCTCGCCGGTCCCTCAGCGCTTGCACACGGTCCATAAGCGATCACCAAGATACCACCAGGTACCTCGGTCACCGAGAAAGTGTTTGGGTATCGCTGGGCTAGCGGAGTGGGCGACCGTCGGTATCGAGCTCGACGAGACCACCCGGGCCTACATCACCGCGCTGTGCGAGATCGCTCAGCGCCTCACGCAGGGTCAGCTGGTTTCCGTCCTTCGTGAACGGGACATCCTTGTTCGTCGCGGGATCGCGAACGATCACCTTGGCATCGCCGTCACCGACGACGATGTAAACAGCGTTGGCAGGTTTGAGGTGCTTCGCTGCGGCGCGCTTCACCTGTGCTTCGTTGACCTGTCCTACCTTCGCGACGTAGCTGTTGTAGTAGTCGAGCGGTAGGCCGAAGTAGACGAGCCCGCGGTACTGACCGAGTGCAGCCTGTGCGGTCGCAAACCGTCCTGGGAGGCCGAGAATCGCGCCCTGCTTCTCGCGGTCGAGCTCGTCGAGCTGGATCGGCGTCTTGTTCGCCTGGAGATCTTTGACCTCGCGATCGATCTCGAGCAGCGTTTGATACGTGCTGTCGGTGCGCACCGATGCGCTCGCGCTGAACGTGCCGTACTGCTTCGAGTAGCCGAAGCCACCACGCGCACCGTACGAGTAGCCCTTGCCCTCGCGCAGGTTCATGTTGATGCGGCTCGAGAAGCTGCCGCCGAACACCGACGCCATCATCGTGTTCGAGAAGTAATCGGCGGCGTTCCGCTTCGGGCCGAACTGCAGGTACATCACCTGCGACTGCGCGGCGCTCGGCACGTGCACGAAGAAGATCCGGCCGGTCATCGTCGCCGGGTTCGGCAGCGCGGGCACCTTGCCTGCCTTGCCTCTCCACGCCTGCAGCGCGCCCTTGTCGAAGTGCTTGCGAACCTGCGCCTCGGTGAGATCACCGACGACGAACAGCCGCGCGTTGCCCGGCTTCATCCACGTCTGCGCGTACTGCTTGCAGTCATCGAGCGTGATCGCGGCGAGCGACTGCTCGGTGGTGATCGTACCGCTCGGATGCGTGAGGCCGTAGAGCACGCCGCCGGTGACGCGCCCCGCGACCGATGCGGGATTGCCCTTCGATTGCTTCACGCCCTCGATCCGCCGCTTGACCAAGCGATCGAAGTCCGATGCGCGGAAGCCGGGAGACTGCAGGGTCTCGACGAACAGCGCGAACGTGGCGTCAAAATGCTTCGTCAAGCTCGACATCGCGAGCCCGATCGAGTCATCCGCCGCGTACGCGTTGATGTTCGATGCGACGTCGGCGAGGGCCTCGGCGTACTGGATCTTGTCGAGCTTCTGCGTGCCTTCCGTCAGCATGCTCATGCACACGCTCGACAGACCCTCCTTGCCCTTCGGGTCGACCAGCGCGCCGCCATCGAAGTTGAGGTCGAGCGAGACGATCGGCAGCGTGTGCTGCTCGACGAGGAAGACCTTGATCCCGCTCGCGAGCGTGAACGGCCTCACCTTCGGCAAGCGGAACGGCCGCGGCGCACCGGGCTTGGGCTGCTCCGCGCGAAACATCT
>JBBQFU010000578.1:0-1606 GCA_038322185.1 Haliangiales bacterium | reverse complement strand
CGCCGTGATGTCCGTATTCGACCCGATCCACTCGCGAATCTCCCCGTCGTCGGCGATGTCCCGCTGACTGTTGAAATTGAGGTGGCGGTCCAACCGACCCCGAGAGGATTCTCGGGGCTCAAACCGGAAGGAACCGCCGATGAAGAAGATTGCCAGGAAGCCACAACGAACGGAAGCACGTCCTCAACTCCGCGCCACGCTCGGCGAGCTCGCTCGCGACGAGGGCCGCGCCCAGCTCGCACTGGGGCTCCGGCACCTGGTGCGGGAGAACCTGCGGGAGTTCGTGATCAGCGCGGGGGCCGCGGCCTTGGCTGCGGTGCTCGAGGAGGAACGCACGCAGCTCGTCGGGCCGAGCTACGCGCATCTGCCGACACGTCAGGCACGACGATCGGGATCCGCTCCCGGTGAGCTGGTGATGGGAGGTCGACGCGTGCAGGTACGCCGACCCCGTGCACGCACGCTCGACGGCCAGGAAGTACAGCTGCCGTCGTGGACGTCGTTTGCAGCGGAGGACCCGCTGCAAGAGCGAGCCGTCGAGCAGATGCTCGTCGGCGTGACGACGCGCCGGTACGCACGATCGCTGGAACCATTGCCGGCGGACTTGCCCTCGCGCGGCACGAGCCGCAGCTCGGTGAGCCGTCGCTTCGTGGCGGCGACCGAGCGACAGATGTCCGAGTGGCTCGGTCGCGATCTCGGGACGCTGGACCTCGGCGTACTGATGATCGACGGCGTTCACATCGATAGCCGTGTGTTGCTCGTCGCACTCGGCATCGACGCTGACGGCAAGAAGCACGTGCTCGGGGTGCGCGAGGGCGCGACCGAGAACGCGGCGGCGTGTACGGCGATGCTCGCCGATCTGCGCGACCGAGGTCTCCGCACCGATCGCCCGATGCTCGCCGTGATCGACGGGTCGAAAGCGCTCGCGAAGGCGGTGCGCAACGTGTTCGGCGAGCGCGCGATCATCCAGCGATGCCAGGTCCACAAGACTCGCAACGTGGTCGACCAACTTCCCGACGAGCTGAAGCCGTCGGTGCGGCAGGCGCTGCGCGACGCGTACGCCGCCGGTGACGCCGATCGTGCGCGCACGATGCTGACAAACCTCGTGCGTCGCCTGCGCGATGACCATCCGGGTGCCGCGTCCTCTCTCGAGGAGGGCCTCGACGAAACCCTCTCCGTGAAGCGACTCCGGCTCCCGAAGAAGCTCGAGCGGCAGCTCTCGACGACGAACGCGATCGAGAACGTCATGGGCTCCGTCCGCCGCCTCTCTCGTCGTGTGAAGCGCTGGCGAGGCGGCAAGATGGTCCTGCGGTGGACCGTCGCCGCCGTCGCCGATGCGGCGACACGCTTCCGCAGGATCACGGGTGCCCGTGAAGGCATGACCGAGCTGATGCGCGCACTCACGCGTCACGAGAACTCAACGACACCTGTTGCGTCGCGCACCAAGGCCGCGTAGTGATCGCCATCCGACCGTCACCAAGATTCAACAGCCGACGGGACATCGCCCGTCCAGCTTGGCGTTTCGTGTAGAGGCAATCGATCAGTAATGGATCGTCACGACCACGACGTCGCCATAGGTTCCCGCAGCGATGTTCTGACGCGCAGCAAT
>JBBQFU010000577.1:0-1616 GCA_038322185.1 Haliangiales bacterium | reverse complement strand
GCGACCTCGCGTATGACGACGGCACGATCACGCAGTTCGAGCAAAACGTGTTCGGTGTGTACGCCGAGCTGTTCCGCTCGCTCCCGTTCTTCCCGGCGCCGGGCAACCACGAATACGGCACCGTACAAAATGCAGCGCCGTGGCGATGTCCCGTCGGCTGTTGACTCTTGGTGACGGTCGGGTGGCGATCACTACGCGGCCTTGGTGCGCGACGCAACAGCTGTCGTTGAATTCTCGTGACGTGTGAGTGCGCGCATCAGCTCGGTCATGCCTTCACGGGCACCGGTGATCCTGCGGAAGCGCGTCGCGGCATCGGCGACGGCGGCGACGGTCCACCGCAGGATCATCTTGCCTCCCCGCCAGCGCTTCACGCGACGAGAGAGGCGGCGCACGGAGCCCATGACGTTCTCGATCGCGTTCGTCGTTGAGAGCTGACGCTCGAGCTTCTTCGGAAGCCGGAGGCGCTTCACGGAGAGCGTTTCGTCGAGGCCCTCTTCGAGAGAGGACGCGGCACCCGGATGATCATCGCGCAGGCGACGCACGAGGTTGGTCAGCATCGTGCGCGCACGATCGGCGTCGCCCGCGGCGTACGCGTCGCGCATCGCCTGCCGCACCGACGGCTTCAGCTCGTCGGGAAGCTGGTCGACCACGTTGCGAGTCTTGTGGACCTGACAGCGCTGGATGATCGCGCGCTCGCCGAAGACGTTGCGCACCGCCTTCGCAAGGGCCTTCGAGCCGTCGATCACGGCGAGCATCGGACGATCGGTGCGGAGGCCTCGGTCGCGCAGATCAGCAAGCATCGCTGTGCACGCCGCGGCGTTCTCGGTCGCGCCTTCGCGAACCCCGAGTACGTGCTTCTTGCCGTCGACGTCGATGCCGAGCGCGACGAGCAGCACACGGCCGTCGATGTGCACGCCGTCGATCATCAGCACGCCGAGATCCAGCGCCCCAAGCTCGCGGCCGAGCCACTCGGACATCTGTCGCTCGGTCGCCGCCACGAAGCGGCGGCTCACCGCGCTGCGGCTCGTGCCGCGCGAGGGCAGGTCCGCCGGCAGTGGCTCCAGAGATCGTGCGTACCGCCGCGTCGTCACCCCGATGAGCATCTGCTCGACCGCTCGCTCGTGCAGCGGGTCCTCCGCTGCAAACGACGTCCACGTCGGCAGCTGCACTTCCTGGCCGTCGAGCGTGCGGGCACGGGGACGGCGGACCTGCACGCGTCGACCTCCCATCACCAGCTCACCGGGAGCGGATCCCGAGCGGCGCGCCTGACGCGTCGGCAGATGCGCGTACCTCGGCCCTACCAACGCCGTGCGCTCCTCCTCGAGCACCGCGGCCAGGGCCGCGGCACCCGCGCTGATCACGAACTCCCGCAGGTTCTCCCGCACGAGCTGCCTGAGCTCCAGCGCGAGTTGGGCGCGGCCCTCGTCGCGAGCAAGCTCGCCGAGCGTGGTGCGGAGTTGAGGACGTGCTTGACGTGCCTCCGTTCGTTGTGGCTTCTTCTTCATCGGCGGTTCCTTCCGGTTTGCGCCCCGAGAATCCTCTCGGGGTCGGTTGGACCGCCACCTCAATTTCAACAGTCGCCGGGACTACGCCATCGTCGATCGGGTCGCACCGAG
>JBBQFU010000576.1:0-1619 GCA_038322185.1 Haliangiales bacterium | reverse complement strand
ATGCTCTCCGAAGGCATCCATTCGATGGTCGACACCGGCAACGGTGGCCTCCTCCTGCTCGGGATCCGCCGCAGCAAGAAACCACCGGACGCCGCGCATCCGTTCGGGTACGGCAAGGAACTGTACTTCTGGAGCCTCATCGTGGCCGTCACCATCTTCGGCGTCGGCGGCGGCATCTCGATCTACGAAGGCATCCTGCACGTCATGCATCCCGCGGCCCTCGAGGATCCGACGTGGAGCTACGTCGTGCTCGGCATCGCGATGCTGTTCGAGACGATCGTGCTCGTCATCGCCGTGAAGCACTTTCTGAAACTCAAGGGAGACCAGGGCGTGTGGCAGAGCATCCGGACGAGCAAGGATCCGACGACGTTCGTCGTCGTGCTCGAGGACACAGCCGCGCTGGCCGGGCTCGTGGTCGCGCTTCTCGGGATCTTTCTCGCCCATCAGCTCGACAATCCCTACCTCGATGGCGTCGCATCGATTGTCATCGGCGTCCTCCTGGTCTCGGTCGCGAGCTTGCTCGCGTTCGAGAGCAAGAGCCTGCTCGTGGGCGAAGGCGTCAACCCCGAGATGCTCGACAGCATCCGGCGTGTAGCCGAGGCCGATCCCGCCGTCGACCAGATCAACGATCCGCTGACCATGTACTTCGGCCCCCGCATGGTCCTGCTCACGCTCGAGGTGCGGTTCCACGATGCCGTGACGGCGGCCGACGCCGAGGTCGCGGTTCGCCGGTTGGAACACGCGATCCAGCACAAGCACCCCGAGATCAGCCGGATCTTCATCGAGGCCAGCTCGCTGGGTGCCCGCGGCCGGCGGTGAACGGAACCGCTGGATCAGGCCCCGCGACGGCCGCGTTTCCTCCGCGCCGCCGACGACCAGAGATTCCGGGGCGCGATGCAGGTGCGGAAATGGGCGCTCGTGCGCCGACGCCCGGCGTGCGGCGGTTCATCGCTATCGCACGGCTTCCTGAGCGAAGGCTCTGCGGCACCACGCGTGTTCCGACGCGCGCGTGCCTGAGGCGCACGCCCTGGCGTCGTCGGGCAATCGTCAACACCGAAACCCTCGAGTGGTCGTCGCATTGCAGCAGCGATCCGTCGTGCCGCGCGTCGCGACCACGCGCGATTGAGATGTGTCCACCATGACGACCAGCTTCACGTGCGACCTGGCGACGGAATCCAGCCCGCTCCACCACGCGTGGGAGCACACGGTGGGCAGCGGACGCGCGGTGCTCGGACTGCGCGCCGACTGGCAGGACCAGCTCCGGCGAGCCCACCGCGATCTCGGATTTCGCCACGTGCGCTTCCACGGCACGCTCGACGACGACATGGGCACGCTGATCCGCCATCGCGAGGAGCTGCTCTACTCGTTTTTCAACATCGATCAGATCTACGACTTCCTCCTCGACACCGGGATGAAGCCGTTCATTGAGCTCTCGTTCATGCCGCAGGCCCTGGCGTCGGGCGACACCACCGTCTTCAGCTTCCGCGGCAACGTGACGCCGCCCAAGAGCTACGCGCAGTGGGGCGCCCTGATCGACCGCCTGGTACGGCACTGGGTCGATCGCTACGGAGTGCGCGAAGTGCGCGAGTGGTGCCTCGAGGTCTGGAACGAACCCAACC
>JBBQFU010000575.1:0-1627 GCA_038322185.1 Haliangiales bacterium | reverse complement strand
GCTCGGTGATGATCACGAACAGGCGACGGCGATCGTCTGGGTCGGGGACTCGCTGGATCAGCCCGGCCGACTCGAGCCTGTCGGCCATCGTCGTGATCGCGGCGCGGCTCAGGTCGATGCGATGCCCGAGCTCGGTCATCGTGCAGCGTCCGCCGTCCCAGATCGCGAGCAGCGCAGCCAGCTCGCGCGACGACACGCCAAGTGAGCTTGCGAGCTTGAACGTCAGTGTGTTGATCGACGCGTACAGCCGGAGGGTGAGGCGCCAGCTGTGCTGAGCGTCATCGCCAAGTCCTTCGACGTCGGATCGCATAAGTTGTACGGTGTCGCTCCACGCCATGCCGGAATACTCCCTCGCCACCCCTGGCGCGACACGCCACAGGGTTGGACGAGGATACCGACTCGCCGACGCTCGCCCGCAGCACACGCACGAGGGATGCCCGTGCGCTGGCCGGTGGCCTCGGAACGTTCTTCTTTGGTTCGTCGCTCCGATTGAGACAGCGTGGTGCGCTTCGCACCGATCAGGTGCGCGGCGTATCACGCGCAGGATGCGACACCACGAATCGATCGGCTCACCTGCGCCCAGGGCGCAGCCGTGGCTGTTCCGTTCGGCGCGCATCGGCTCCGTTCATGGTCGGCCCTTCGCCGGCTGCCACCATTCGAAGATGCGAGATCGTCGCGTGGTGGGCTGCGAGCAGCCGAACTTCGCTCGCAGCAAAGGAACCCGGCCAACGGCGTGGCCACCCCCTTGCACTGGTCGGTAGCGATCGACTACTGTCCTGCTTGCAACGAGTACGGAGCGCCGTTAGGTCGACGCTCTCCGGAGGGGCTGTACCAGCGATGGGAACGTTCCTTGGGGGAGTTGACGAAAGCGCAACCGGCTCGTTGAATCTTCTTCCGGAGCGTTCAGGGGGCGTCGTCCTCGCTTGATGGCAGCACGACAGCCTCGATCTTGCGCGCACAGTCGTCCACGAGGTGCGCGAACGCTTCGAGCGAGTCGAGGTCATCGTCGTCCCAGCCGGCGACGTAGGGGATCGATTCGCCGCTGGTGTCGAGTCCGATTGCTCCGCACACGATGTATGTGACGGATTCGACGAGCACCTCGGCTCGTGCGCGACCGTGCTCGGCGTAGCCGATGCCGAGCGCGTGCGCGATCTCGTGGATCAGGATGCGGACCTGCGCGTTCGCGGGCAGCGTCTCTTCGACGACGATGACCTTGTTGTGGGTGTCGCAGTAGCCGTCGGCGCGGCCGGGCACCATCTGCATGCGTACGTCGTAGCTGAGGTCGCCGGCGAGCAGCATCAGCGGGTTGAGGTGCCGTGCGTGGCTAGTGCCGGTGATCGGCTCGCTGGGCGGTTCGGGCAGCTGCTCGCCGTCGGTCTGGGAGAGGTCGAACAGGCACGCGCGTAGCTGGAAGCGCGGGAGTTGCTGCTCCTCTCCGTTGGCGTCCTCGACGGTGAAGCTGCCCTTGTAGATGTTGATTGCGATTGCGCGCTCGCCGCGGATCACGCGGCGGCCGAGCTGGTTCCAGACCTTGAGCGGTGCGACGCGTGTCGCCTCGGGCTTCTGCATCGCGATCAGCATGCAGTTCTGGGCGCTGTAGCGGTGGAAGCGCGAACGGGCCTTCAGC
>JBBQFU010000574.1:0-1627 GCA_038322185.1 Haliangiales bacterium | reverse complement strand
CGTCGAGGATGAGCACGTCGGGGTCGCCGTAGAGCGCACGTGCGATCCCGAGCCGCTGCCGTTGGCCGCCGGAGTGGCGCATCCCTCGCTCACCGATCTCGGTGTCGTAGCCCAGCGGCAACTCCTGCTCGATGAAGTCGTGGATGTTCGCCTTGCGGGCGGCGTCCAGGACCGCCTCGCGATCGACCTTCGCGCTCGGTACCCCGAAGGCGATGTTGGCCATCACCGTGTCATCGGCGAGGAAGATGTGCTGCGGGACGTACCCCAAGTTCTTCTGCCACGAGGCGATGTTCGCGTCGTTCACGGCGACACCGTCCACTCGCAACTGTCCTTCCTGCGGCGAGAGCAACCCGAGGATCAAGTCGATCGCCGTCGTCTTGCCCGAACCCGTCGCGCCCACCAGAGCGACCGACGTTCGCGGTTCGATCGTCAGATCGAAGGTATCGAAGACCGCCCGTGGCGCGTTCGGATAGGCGAAGGTGACGCCCTTGAGCTCGAGCCGCGACCGGAACGGCAGCGCCGTCACCGCCGCGCGGTCGACCGTCACCGGCGTCGTGCGCTCGAGGTCGGCGTGCAGGAGTTCGACCGACGTCGCGCTGAAGCGCATCGATGCGAGGGCGCCGAAGATCGCTTGAAGCGCCGGCAACAACCGATAGGTCGCGAAGGCGTAGAGGCCGAGCGTGGGCAGCACCGCTGTAAGGTTCTGCTCCTGAACGAGCAGGTACAGGACGATCACGAGCATGCCGCCGAACGCGAGCGTCTCGAACGCGTACTTCGGCAACATCGCGAAGACCTGCTGCTTCGCCATCGATCGGCCGTAGTCGCGCGAAGGGCCGATGAAGCGCTTGAGGAACGGCTGCTCCTTGCCGAGCAGCTTGATCTCCTTGGCGCCGCCAAGCGCCTCGGTGGCTGCTTTATAGCGAGCTTTGTCGGCAGCGGAGCGCTGTCGTCCTGCTTCGGACAGCCGCCGCCGCATCATGCCGAACACGGCCCAGTAACACCCACCAAGGAACCCGAACGAGACCAACGCCAGCACCGGGTTGACGACGACGAGCAAGATCAGGATGAACAGTGCGCTGATCGACTGGGCCATCAGACCCATGCCCGACACGAGGTACCCGCTCACCGCCTGCCGCACTTCGCCCAGGATGTTCTTCGACAACGCAGCGGTGTTCTGGTCCAAGAAGAACACGTACGGCTTGTACAGGTACTCGCGAAGCATGCGAACGGCAAGCTGGTGGTTCATGTCCCACGAGAAGCGCATCATGCGCAGGTGCGTCAGCGCCGCGAACACGTTGCTCCCCACCAGGACGATCAACACGATCGCGCCCACGAAGACGAGGAACGCGACGTCGCTCTGGAAGCGAAAGGTCTCGTAGGTCCAGCGCAGCAGCGAGTTGGTCCTGACGCTCTCCGGGTTCGAAACCAGCGCCAAGAAGGGCATGATCGAGGCGATTCCGATCACCTGGATGAGCCCGTTCGCGGCCACGATCGGTAGCAGGAACAGGAGGCGCCGGCGCTGCTCCGGCGACATGAGATCGCGCATCTGCCGGAAACCACTGGTGCGCGTGGGGGCGGGCGCTTGGGTGCGTGCCGTGCCTTGGGCGTCGCTCATCGGGCCACTCTC
>JBBQFU010000573.1:0-1648 GCA_038322185.1 Haliangiales bacterium | reverse complement strand
GTCGTGACCACTGCGTGGCACCCTGTCCTGCGTATGTCCCTGCGTTCACGTACACGAAACGCGCCGCAGCCGGCCCCTGCACCTCGGGCCCACGAAGCACGGTGGCACCCGCCTTATCGACGCGCGTTTCCAGCGCGAACTCGAACACCACCTGCTCCGCGGATGTCGATACCGGCGGCACGAGCGTATCACGGCCGCGCTGCACCCCAAGTGCGACGCCGGGAACGGGATTGCGAACGACGATGCGGAGCCTGATGGTCGGTGACATTCGCTGCCGAATATGCGGCGGACACGAGCGGAAGTCACGACGCTGGCTGCCCGCAGACGCGCCAGGAGCCGCGGCGAACCATATTGCGGGATGTCGCTCTCACGCCTCACGCCTACACGCCCCTGATGAACCTCTTCGACGCGATCGCCGCCCGCCGCTCCATCCGCAAGTTCACCGAGCGCGCTCCCACACGCGCGGAGCTCGAGCAGATGCTGGAGACTGCGGCGCTCGTCCCCAATCATCGCCTCACGAATCCGTGGCGCTTCTACGTGCTGGGACCCGAGGCTCGCGCCGCCTACGGCCTCGCACTCGGCAACCGCAAGGCGAAGAAGGCGACGGACGAGGCACACGCCGAGTCGATCCGCCGCGCAACGAGCGACGAACATCGGGCGCAGCCGTGCATGCTGCTCGTCGCGATGACGCAGAACGAAAGCGTCGAGATCCGTGAGGAGGACTACGCCTCCACGATGATGGCCACGCAGAACATCTGCCTCGCGGCCACGGCACTGGGCCTCGGGACGCACATCCGATCCGGCGCGATCATGGACGATCCGGCCGCGCGCGCCGCAGCCGGTGTACCGGATGGGGAGCGTATCGTCGCCGTGCTGACCGTGGGCGTCCCACTAGAAACACCAGAAGCGAAGGTTCGCCGTCCCGTGTCGGAGCTCACGCACTGGGTGGATTGAGGGCGCGCGGGCGGCGTGACTCTGGTGTGACTTTCTGAAGGGAGGTAACGATGTCGACCTTTCTTGCCCTGCGTCGGGGGCTCGTCGTGCTGGCACTTGCTGCGTGCGGCAGCAGTCCCGGCGATCCGGAAATCGATCCTCCAACGGTTCCGCCGGTCAACCCGCCGGCAGCACCTGGCACCAGTGTCACGCCGACGCTGATGCGCACGGTCGTGCTGCAGGGCCTCAGCAGCCCGTGGGACATCGCGCTTGCCGCCGACGGTTCGATGTTCTTCACGGAGAAGTGTCGCGGTCTCTCCGTACGCCGTCCAAGCGGCACTGTGACACGGCTGTTCGGCACGGCTGGTTCGGCGCTCGTCGCGCCCGACCTCGCATGCGTCGGGCAGACCGGCATGCACGGTGTCGCGCTCGACCCGGGATTCGCGACCAATCGAACGCTCTATGTGTACATGCTGTCGGCACCCGGCACGTCGCCGCGCATGAATCATGTGGTGCGGCTCGTCGTGAGCGCGGACTTCTCGGGCGCCGGCAGCCGCACCGACATCATCACCGACATTCCGTTCAAGGACGCGAGCAACGCAGTCGGTGGAGCAGGCGCACACAGCGGCGGTCGTGTGCGCTTCGGCCCCGATGGCTTGCTCTACGTCACCACCGGTGACAATCACAATCCCTCACTCCCGCAGAGCCCGTCGCT
>JBBQFU010000572.1:0-1663 GCA_038322185.1 Haliangiales bacterium | reverse complement strand
CCTCGGGCTCGTTGCCCGCACGCCCGCCGATCCCGGGCATCGACGACCAGCGCTGCGTCGACTCCACCGGCATGCTCGCGCTCGAGGAGCAGCCGCGACGCGTGCTCGTGCTCGGCGGCGGCGTGATCGGGTGCGAGTTCGCGAGCATCTACTCGTCGTTCGGCAGCGAGGTGACCATCGTCGAGATGCTCCCCACCCTCATCCCGATGGAGGATTCCGACGCCGGCAAGGCGCTCGAGAAGGAGTTCAAGCGCAAGAAGGTCGCGCTGCAGCTCGGCTCCAAGGTCGAGCGCCTCGAAGGCACCGCCTCCGGCGTGACCGCGCACTTCACCGACGCCAAGGGCACCGCCGGCACCATCGAGGCCGACATCGTGCTCGTGTCGACCGGCCGCGTGCCGAACGTGAAGGACCTCAACCTCGAGGCAGCCGGCGTGTCATACGACCCGCGCGGCGGCATCACCACCAACGAGGAGATGCGCACCAACGTCCCCAACATCTACGCGATCGGCGACGTTGCCGGCAAGTGGCAGCTCGCGCACACCGCGAGCCGCGAGGGCGAGGTCGCTGCCGAGAATGCGCTGGGCCACCACGCCGAGGTCGACTACAAGGCCGTGCCGCGCGTGGTGTACACCGAGCCGGAGATCGCAGCAGTGGGGCTCACCGAAGCGCAGGCGCGCGAGGAGTACGGCGACGAGGTGCGCGTGGGTCAGTTCCCGTTCGCAGCCAACAGCCGAGCGCAGATCTACGGCGACACGACCGGCTTCATCAAGGTGATCTACGAGGATCGCTGGCACGAGCTGCTCGGCGTCGTGATGGTCGGTGGCCACGTGAGCGACATGATCAGCGCCGGCGTGGTGGCGCTCGAGGCTGAGAGCACGGTGGAGACCATCGCCTTCTCGATCCAGGCGCACCCGACGCTCGCAGAGAGCATCAAGGAAGCTGCGCTGGATGCGCTCGGCCAGGTCGTGCACATGCCGCCGAAGCGCAAGCCCGCGGGCGTCGCGTAGCAGCCGGATTGTTCGTGCGCGCGTGTGATGCCCGCGCCAGTCGGGTAGCCGTGCTGTAGGCACTCGTCCAAGCGAAGGAGCGCACGGTGCGCGGCAAGACCAAGTACGCAGCAATCGGCTATGTGGTGAGCAAGTTCGTGTTCCCGATGGCACGACGTCAGGCGAAGAAGACCGCCAAGACCAAGGCAAAGGGCGCCGTGACCGGCACCGCGAACGTCGCCAAGCAGCACCCGGCGCGCACGAGCATCGCCGTGGGCAGCGCCATCGGCGCGCTCGGTTGGCTCGTGACGCGCAATCGCCGCACAGGCGACGGCTCGGACGACGCCTAGCTAGAGCGGCGCCGTCAGGGCCTCGTACGCCCACGCGCACGCAAGGTCGCTGTCGCGCAGCACGTCGGCCGGAACCTCGTGGTACTGCATCACGGTGCTGAGCCCGTCGGCGCGGCGATAGTGAAATGGCTGTGAGCCAGCAGCGGCGTACTTGCCGATGGTGTCACTCCCGGTTCGAAAGTACGTGATGCCGTCGTGCACGAGACCGAAGATCCGGTCCTCCACGTACAGACCCCACGTTCCGAACAGCCGTTTTGCAACGATTGGACCTAACGGCGTCAGGAGATCCATGACGCGCTTGGTCACATCGTCGACGGAACCGTCGAC
>JBBQFU010000571.1:0-1680 GCA_038322185.1 Haliangiales bacterium | reverse complement strand
GCGGCAGCAGTAGTGCGTGACAGTCTCGATGCCGACCTGCTGCTCGATCAGGAGACTCGTGAGCAACGCGCCCATCCGGCTTTGCGCACGCGGACCATCGGGCACGTTGACGGCGTCAACGCCCGCTTCCTTCAGGGCACGCGTGTCGCGGATCATCTTCGATGCATCGACGCCGCGCGGTGGTACGATCTCGACCGATGTGACGAACTCGCCGCGTGAAATCTTGCCTGCCCACTTCGACCTCTCGGCAAACGGTGTCGGCTCAACCGGCTTGTCGTGTGGAACTTCTGGAGTATCGTGCGCACCAGGACTTGGGCGGCCGCTTACGCGCGGCTGCCTCGGACTGAGTGGACGAATTCCCTCGACCATCGCGGCGATGTGGTCGGGCGTGGTACCGCAGCAGCCGCCGACAATTTTTGCACCGGCACGAACGAGGTGCGCTGCGTAGGTCGCCATGTACTCGGGGCTCGCCATGTACATGCTGCGGCCACCGACTTCACGCGGCATTCCAGCGTTCGGCTGCGCGACGAGTTTCTTCGAGGTGACTTTGATCATGCGCTCGATAGCGTCGAGGATGATCTGTGGTCCGACTGAGCAATTCAGCCCTATGATATCTGCCCCGAACGCGTCGAGTGACTTCGCTATGTCGTCCGCGGACGCGCCGTAAGGCGTAAGACAGTCGGTACCGATCGTCATCTGAGCCATTACCGGCATCGTTGAATCGACTTCACGCGCCGCCAGGATAGCTTGCTCCATCTCGGCGATATCGGCGAAGGTCTCGATCAGGAAAAAATCCGCACCGCCGTCCTTAAGGCCATTCATCTGCTCGGCGAATATTTCCCGCGCTTCATCGAGCGAGGTCGGGCCATACGGCTCGAGCCGTACTCCAAGTGGGCCGACAGCACCCGCTACGAGAACATTATCGCCGGCTTCCTCACGCGCGATCGAGGCCGCTGCCTCGTTGATCACGTGGACCTGAGTTTCGAGACCGTATGGCGCGAGCTTGGTGCGGCTCGCGCCGAAGGTGTTCGTCTCGATGATATCCGCTCCCGATTTTACATACGAGCGGTGCACTTCACGCACGAGATCGGGCGCACGAACGTTCAGCTCATCGTAACACTGATTGATGAAAATGCCTTTCGCGTACAGCTGAGTCCCCATCGCGCCGTCGAATACGAGGACCTCCTGCGGATCCAGCAACCGCTCGAGCAGGTGACTCCGGTCGGTCATCTGAGCGCGTCGCGTATCATCGAGGCGTCGATTGCCATCGTATCCGCAAGCTGCGGGTGTTCACCAACTTTGGTAGCGAGCTGCTCGCGCCCCGGCTCGCGGTTCTTCGCGTTGAAGTACGCGAACAATCCGATCGAAACGTAAGCAATTCCCGGGAGCCCAAAACTGACTCCCACGCCCGAGAGCGCGACAAGAATCGATAGGAAGCCCGCCGCGACAAATCCCAGGTAATGCCGGCTCCAGGTAACCGCATCGTACGCTTCTACGGGTGTCAGCCTGAGGAAGTCTCGGGTCGTGTATGCGCGCCGATACAGTGCAGCGACAATGATGAATACGACTATCCAACCGGCAGCATAGATGATGAACAGGCTTTGCAGCTGCTCCCAGGACGTAACGGTTGCGCCAGCCCTTCGTGTAAACAGCGACACGAACGAGCTCGCCATGAACTTG
>JBBQFU010000570.1:0-1684 GCA_038322185.1 Haliangiales bacterium | reverse complement strand
GAAGCAAGACGATGCGATGGAGAAGGGCGACGACGCGATGGCGAAGGAGGACGATGCCATGGCGAAGGACGATGACGCGATGATGGAAGGCGACAAGTAGCGAGTTCCCACGGCGCACGCTCAGGCGCTGCACCATCGCGGCCGATATTCGCTGCGATGGTGCAACGTCCTCGTCATCTCGCAGTGCTCACGCTCGCAGCCATGCTGCTGCTCACAGCGCTTGCTCCAGCCGTTGCGCTGGGCTGCACGATCACGATCCGCACCATCGGACCGATCGAGGGCTCGCGTGCCGATCTGGTGCTTCCGGTCACCCGCACTGTCACGCGTGATGCCTGGAAGCTCGACGGCAGCTGGGTGTCCACGCGCCCCCGCCTGAGCCAGTTCGTGTCGATCGCCGGTGTCGGAAAATTCCACGCGATGGCGTTCCGCAACCAACGCGCGCTCAGCATCGACGCCTACGGCCCCTTCGACAACGGCTGGATGTACTTCGACGCTGACCCCAACGACTTCGATGACTGCGCGCTGACGGGGCAGATCGAGTGGCAGCGACCTCGCATTCGCGTGGTGCAGGGCGCGCGCGAGATCCGCGTTGCTGCAACCGCGCAGCGCACCGTGGGTGATCGCACCGGCTGCATCCTGGGGCCCGACAAGGGCGTGCGTGCCTGCCCCAACCTCAAGCGCACGATCGTTGGCCTTGCCAAGCCCGTCGGCAACCGCAGGATCGTGTTCGAGCAGTTCCCGTGACCTGCCGCTGACGTCGCGCGCCCGGAAGACGACGAGGCCCCGACGGGGAAGTCGGGGCCTGTCGTGGACCGATGCTCGCCAAGGGGGGACGGGGCGAGCGTTGGTCTCGTGCGTGCGGTGCATTCGGGGGGACGAACGCTGCCGGGGCTGGCTGTCGGACTTGCAAGGGGGGACGGGAAGTCCGACTGCCTCAGGGGGGACGATGCTCCGGCTGCGAAGCGCCGCACGCTATGTACACCACCTCATCGGGATCGGCGCTCGAGCTGATTCACGGAATGGGCCAAGTCGTGGACAACTTGCACAAAATCCCTGCTCAGCGCGTGCGCGCGATCCCGAATCGAGCGGTGTTAGGAGGTCGTGGCGTGGTCGATGCTGTCGCTGGTCGTCTCCTCGCGGACGAAGCGCTTGGTCTCCGTGCGGCCCTGCTTGAGGTCGCTCGTGATCTGGTCCTGCTCCGTGCGACCCTTCTCGACGGCCGTCGCCAGCGCCTTCGACGCTGCCTCGCGGCCACCGAGGCCGAACGCGAGCGCGGAGCCCAGTGCGATCGCGCCGATCAGTCCGGCATAGGTGATCAACACGATCTGCTCAGCGATCATGAGCTCGGTGAGAATCATGAACGAGGCGATCGTCATGATCAGGATCGGCGCGGCGGTAGCCACGACCTTGCCGGTCGGGGTGCCACCCATGACCTTGGTCACGAACCCTGCGACTGCTCCCGCGAGCGCTGCTGCCACCAAGAAGATCAGTGCGGCTGCGAGCACGTGCGGCAGGTAGGCGTAGACGGACGCGACGAACGCCGTCAGGGCGGTGATGCCGAGTGCGGTGACCGACAGCGAGATCGCGCCGAGGAACACGAGCCAGAAGGCGAACGTGCCGAGCAGGCTCGTTGGCGAGCTCACGGCGCGTTCGACATGCGAGCCGATGCTGCCCTTGGTGACCT
>JBBQFU010000569.1:0-1690 GCA_038322185.1 Haliangiales bacterium | reverse complement strand
CGTTGTGCGCGATAGCATGCGCGAGATCTGGCTGGAGGCGACGCAAGCGCGATGGAAGCCGGACGACGGAGTCGACACGCTCACGACGGTGCAGGCCTTCGCCGAACGCGACGGAGTGCCGCGCATCCCGGGGCCCCGGGTGCGCGTGACGCAAGGGGAGCGCATTCGGGTGACGGTGGTAAACACCATAACCGACTCGGCGTTGACGCTGCATGGGCTGCCGACCGGCGACCCGCTGGACGGCGACAGCGTGCGCGTCGCGAGCGGCGAGCGCCGCGTCATCGAATTCACCGCGGGGAAGCCGGGGACCTACCTTTACTGGGGTTCAACCACCGGCACGTCATTCGTGGATCGCGTCGGGTATGACGCACAGCTCACCGGCGCCTTCATCGTGGATGCGGCCGGAGTGGAGCCCGACACGAGCGAGCGGATTTTCGTCATCACGGTGCTCGACATCCTGCCCGACACCACCAAGCCGCTCGAGGGTCAGAGCGACATGTTCGACCTCGCGATCAACGGCAAGTCGTGGCCGCACACGGAGCCGCTCGAATATGCCGTGGGTGACACAGTGAAGTGGAGGTGGATCAATGGCAGCCACCTCTCGCATCCGATGCACCTGCATGGCTTCCACTTCCGGCGCACGGCAAAAGGAAACGGCAGTACCGAGACGCGGGAAACCGGAGTTCAACAGGAGATGGTGACCGAGCTCATGCGCGTAGGCAGCACCTTCCGCATGGAGTTCGTGCCCACGCGCGCCGGGAACTGGCTCTTCCACTGCCACATGGCTGAGCACATGCGGCCGTTCCCGGAGCGTCCGGACAGCACGCGCGCGCACGGGGAGCACGCCGCCGACTCGCATGCGACGACTAGCATGTCCGGCCTCGTGCTCGGCGTGAAGGTGAAGCCGCGCGCGGGTGAGGCGCACGCCGCGGTCGATGAAACCGTGCCCGCGGTGCGCCATCGCCTGCTGGCGCAGCAGGCCAAGGGGGACAGCGGCAACCGCCCCGCGCGAGGATTCGTGCTGCAGCGAGGCGCCGAGCCACGTGCGGATTCCATTGAAATCCCGGGTCCGCCAGTTATTCTCACGCGCGGCGAGCGTGTGGCGATCACGCTCGTGAACAGGCTTCCTCAGTCGACGAGTGTGCACTGGCACGGCATGGAGCTGGAGAGCTACCACGACGGCGTGTCAGGCTGGAGCGGCGCCGACTCGCGCCTCGCGCCCCTCGTGGCGTCGGGCGATTCGTTTTCGGTGACCTTCACCCCGCCGCGCGCCGGCACCTACATCTACCACACGCACATGGAAGAGGAGCCGCAGCTGCAATACGGTCTCTTCGGTCCGATGATCGTGCTCGAGCCCGGCGAACGGTTCGATCCCGCGCACGACCTCATCATCACGCTCGGAAACTCCGACGCCAACGGTCGGCTGCCGGTCATGAACGGACGGCGTGAATGGAGCGCGCCCGCATTCGATCTGCGCGTCGGACGCACCTATCGCCTCCGCCTCATCAACATCCTCGCCACCATCCCGCTGATCGCCACGCTGCAGTCGGCGAACGACACGACGCCGCTTGTCTGGCGGGCACACGCAAAGGACGGCGCAGACCTATCGGTCATGCATCGCGTGGAGCTGCCCTCGCGGCTCACCTTTGGCGTGGGCGAGACGTACGACTTCATGTTCACGCCGCGACGC
>JBBQFU010000568.1:0-1691 GCA_038322185.1 Haliangiales bacterium | reverse complement strand
CACGCTGCTCGAGCGCTATCTGGAAGGCGTGGAGGTCGATCGCGACACCGCGCTGCATGGCATGAAGGAAGCGATGAAGCGCATGGATCTCTTCCCGCTCTTCTGCACCTCCGCCGACAACATGATCGGGGTGCGCGCGCTGCTCACGGAGCTCGTGCAGCTCATGCCGAATGCGTACGAGATGGAGGAGATGCACGCGCTCACCGGCGCAGAAGGGCACAACACGATCCAGCTCCATGCAATGGACGACGGCCCCTTCGCGGCGCACGTGTTCAAGACGCTGTCGGAGCCGCATGTGGGCGATGTGAGCTACTTCCGCATCCTCTCCGGCAAGGTGACCTCAGGGCAGGAGGTGTACAACGCGACTCGTGACGGCGGCGAGAAGCTCGGGCATCTCTCGATCCCGTGCGGGCGGGAGCGCAGCGAGGTCGCCCTGCTCCACGCCGGCGACATCGGCTGCGTGACGAAGCTGCGCAACACGCACACGAACGACACCCTGAGCACGCGGGAGCACCCGATCCGGCTCCCGGCAATCGTCTTCCCGGAACCCGTGGTGCACTTCGCCGTGCGCGCCGTGAACCGTGGCGAGGAGGAAAAGCTGCAGCAGGGTCTCCATCGGCTGCACGACGAGGACCCGACCTTCGAGACCCACTACAACGCCGAGACGCACGAGACGATCGTGGGCGGCATGGGCGAGCGGCACCTCGACGTGTGCATGGCGATGCTCAAGCGAAAGTTCGGCGTGCAGGCCGCGCTCTCGAAGCCCCGCAGCGCGGTCCGCGAGACGCTGACCGCGAAGGCCGACGGGCAGGGCCGACACCGGAAGCAGTCCGGTGGTCGTGGCCAGTTCGGCGACTGCTGGGTGCGGATGTCGCCGATGCCGCGCGGCGAGGGCTACATGTTCGACGACCGCATCGTGGGCGGTGCGATCCCGTCGAAGTACGTTCCGGCCGTCGATCGCGGTGTCCAGGAGGCGGCCGCGCGCGGCGTCATCGCAGGTTTCCCGCTCGTGGATTTTCGGGTCGAGGTGTACGACGGCAGCACGCACTCGGTGGACTCGAACGAGATGTCGTTCAAGATGGCCGGCATCCTCGCATTCAAGACCGTCGCACCGAAGTGTCGGCCTGTGATTCTCGAGCCGCTCGACTTGCTGGAGATCGAGGTGCCGGACGAGTTTCTGGGCGACGTGCTGGGTGACGCGTCCGGGCGGCGCGGACACATCCTCGGCACGGAAGGCGACGGGCAGCAGACCAGGGTGCGCGCCGTGATCCCACAGTCCGAACTGCACCTGTACGCGACGCAGCTGTTCTCGATCACGCACGGTCACGCGACGTTCACGCGCCGCTTCAACGGCTACGAGCAGGTGCCCGGCGAAGCGGCCGGGAAGATCATTGCCGAGCACGCGAAGGAGATGGAAGCGGTCGACGCGTAGACTCTCTTCGTCCTTCGTCCGGCGTCACTCGTCCCGGCCGGGGTATCCTGCAGGGCCGCAGGTCGTCCTTCACTCGACCCCCTGGCCCTCCCGCAATACCCCGTCGAGTGACGCCTTCTTCCCCCGATAGCGAGTCCCGGTACCGCGCGATCTTCGATCGCGCGGCCATCGGTATATCGGTGGTCGACGAGCATGGCGTGATCGTTGAGGCGAACCCCGCGTTCCAGGCGTTCCTCGGCTACCGCATCGAGGAGCTCGT
>JBBQFU010000567.1:0-1739 GCA_038322185.1 Haliangiales bacterium | reverse complement strand
GTCGGGCTATCCCGTCTACAACGGAATGGTCAACGTGACGACGTGGACCGATCAAGGGCCCGAGTGCATCGCGTTCGGCGCAGCCGGATTCCTTGGAGACGCATTCCACGGTACACACGTCGCCGGCACGGTCGCGGCACCCGCGGACGGCGTGGGTACGATCGGTGTCTCGCCGACGACGAAGATCGGCGCCTACAAGGTGTTCGATTTGATCTCGGACGGTGAGCAGATCTTCGGACTCGGAGCGTTCGACTTCCCGATCTTCGCCGCGATCGACGATGCGGTCGCGCGCGGGTACAAGGTCATCAACATGAGCCTCGGCGGCGGGCTCGACCGCTCGACGCGTGAGGGCAACGCCGCGTGGCTCGGCTGGTCGCGCGTTACCTCGTGGGCGTATCGCCGTGGCGTGCTGATCGTCGCCGCCGCCGGCAACGACACCACCAACAACAACGGTACCGTGGCGTTCATCCCGTCGGATCTCCCGAGCGTGATGACCGTGGCCGCGACGGGCACGAACCAGTGGGTCGGTGATCCGCAGCTCATCGAGACCGAAGCCGGCCTCCACATGGACGAGTTCAACGCGGCACCCGGTAGCGACGTGCTCTCGTTCTATTCGAACTTCGGCGCGGCGGTCGATATCGCGGCACCGGGCGGGGACTTCGGCCCGACCCCGGACGACTCGTTCAATACGGCGGTGCACATCATCATGTCGCCGTGTGCAGCGCCATTCCCCGATCCCAGCGCCGGCCTGTCCTTCGATGGGCTGTACCCCGACCTCTACTGCTTCTCGATCGGCACGTCGATGGCGGCACCACACGTCGCCGGCGTTGCCGCGGCGGTGCGTGCGCTCCATCCGAACTGGTCGCCGGGCGACACGCGGTCATGGCTCAAGGCCACGGCAACTCCCGTGGGCTCGCGGCAAGGTTTCGGCGCAGGCCTCGTAAACGCCGACCTCGCAACGCGCTGAGCGCGACCGCACGTGTCGTAAAACCGACGGATTGATCGAGGCCGTTCAGGCCGCGATCAGATACTGCGAATCGAACGACTGCAGAGACTCGCCGAGCAAGGCGAGCCGGTCGGCCGGCACGGTCTCCGCGACGATCTCGAACAGCGAGTCCTCCTGGTAGCCACAGTGGCCTTCGAGGAGGCTGGAGAGCTCGGCGAGCTTGGTGCCGAACTCCGCGTCCTCGACGCCGAGCCAGATCATCTCGGCGAGAACGCCCTTGATGGCGACATGCTCGGCGAGGAGCTCGCGCTCCACCTCGACCGTCATCGTGAGTGCGATGGCCGGATAGAAGAGCTCCTGCTCCAGCGCGAGGTGAGCGACCAGCTTCTCGCTGAGCTCCTCGAACGCATCGGAGTCGTAGGTCTGCTGGACCTGAACGATCAAGAAGTCGATCTCTTCATGCTGCGCGGTGAGCAGCTCGAGTGCGTCACTGATGGGCCTCATTGGGAGCGACGATGTGCAGCACGCATGCCAGGGCTTGCCGGCGCGCCGGAAGTGGTCAAGCGAGGCGTGTGGCCGCGAAGGCGACCGGGATCGCGACGAAGACGGTCGCCCACGCCACGACCCAGGCGAGCTTGGCGCGCGTGATCGCTGCAGCGGAAATGGGCAGCGTGGCGGCGAGGCGCGGTATCTCGATGGGCGGCCGTCTCAGGCGCCCAGCGAGCGCGACCGCATAGGTCGCCATACCTACGAGCACTGCCACCAGCCACGGCATCGGGTCGGCCGGCTGGGA
>JBBQFU010000566.1:0-1743 GCA_038322185.1 Haliangiales bacterium | reverse complement strand
GGAGCAACGGTGATCGCAGCGCCGTTCTCGATCAAGATGCGACCAGGGATGAGCGCCGCCGGATTCACGACGGTCGGGACAAGTCTGCAGGTCGCGATCGCAATGTGGAGCGCCAAGTCCTCGCTGAGTGGTTCGCCGCGGGACATCAGTGATGCGAGATCCGTTCGCTCACCTCGATAGGACATTGGCCTCGAGTATTGATCGAGTGATTGACGCCGAGGTCGATTATCGCGTGGTGTTGATTCCCAGCTGATCCGGACCCACTGAAGCCGGTTTTCTCAAAACCATTCCCCCCCTGGCGGGCTGACTTTCTCAAAACCATTCCCCCCTGCCGCCGCGTGACAGAGCGGCCATCGACCTTCCGTCGATGGCGTACCGCGAGGTCACGATGGTCGAGATCAAAGAAGTCCTCCGGCTCTGGCGAGCCGGTGCCAAGAAGAAGCGGATCGCCGCCCAGCTGACGCTGGACGTGAAGACCGTCCGCCGTTACATCGCCGCCGCGGAGGGCTGCGGCCTCGCGCCGGGGCCAGAGACGCTCCGCGACGAGCAGGTCGCCGACGTCGTCGCGGCGCTGTCGCCGGAGACCGGTCGTCCGCACGGCGACGGCTGGGAGCGGTGCGAGGCTGAGCGGGACACGATCAAGAAGCTGCTCGAGGACCCGGTGCGGCTCTCGAAGATCCGGCGGCTTCTGCATCGCAAAGGTGTCGACGTCCCGTACTCCACGTTGCATCGGTTCGCCGTGGCGGAGCTCGGGTTCGGCCAGCGTGGACCGACCATCCCCGTCGCCGACGGCAAGCCCGGCGAGGAGATCCACATCGACACCGGGTGGATGACCCTGCTCGAGCCCGACGAGCACGGCAAGCGCCGTCGCTTCCGCACGTGGATCTTCACGCCGCACGTGTCGCGCTACAAGTTCGTCTACCCGTGCTTCGCCGAGAGCACCGAGTCGGCGATCGAGGCGTGCGAGGCCGCGTGGGAGTTCTACGGCGGCGTGTTCGGCGTCGTCGTGCCGGACTGCACGCGCGCGATCGTGCACACCGCAGATCCGCGCAAGCCGCGCATCATCGACGGCTTCCTCGAGTACGCGCAGTCACGCGGTTTCCACGTCGACCCGACGCGGCCGCGTCACCCGAAGGATAAGGCTCGCACCGAGCGCAGCGTTCGCGACGTCCGCGACGACTGCTTCGCCGGCGAGAAGCTGCTCGATCTGGTCGACGCTCGTCGCCGCGGCCACCACTGGTGCGCCGACGAGTACGGCCTGCGTCGCCACACGACGACGCAGCGGATGCCGCGCGAGCATTTCGAGGCTGACGAGAAACCGCACCTCAAGTCGGCGCCGACGGAGACGTACGACGTTCCCGTCTGGTGCGAGCCCAAGGTCGGCGCGGACCAGCACGCGCAGGTCGCTCGCTCGCTGTACTCGCTGCCGTTCGACTACCGCAACAAGCAGGTACGCGCTCGCGCCGATCGCTCCACCGTTCGGTTCTACGATCTCGTCTCGCGCGAGCTGATCGAGACGCACGGTCGCGTCGCGCCCGGAAAGCGATCGACCAAGCTCGAGCACTTCCCGCCCGACAAGGCCATCTACGCGATGCGTGACTCCGAGGCGCTGATCAATCGCGCGCGCAGCCATGGCCGCGTCATCGGCGAGTTCGCGCAGAAGCTGTTCTCTGCGTCTCCGTTGCCGTGGACGCGCATGCGTCAGCTCTACATGCTGCTCGGCCTCGTCAAGCGGTACGGCGC
>JBBQFU010000565.1:0-1780 GCA_038322185.1 Haliangiales bacterium | reverse complement strand
GCCCTTCGCCCTTCGCCCTTCGCCCTTCGCCGTTCAGGGAGCCCGGCGTTCGCGCACCGAAATCGGCATGGTAGTCATCAACTCACTCGGCGCCGGCGCGGGCTGCCCGACCCGTACTTCGAGTCGCATGGGACCCGCGATATCAGGCGTGACCTCGACATCCCATGTCTCGCCGATGCCGAGGAAGCCGCGTGCCGCGCGAACGGTGCGTGCGGGCTCCGGCAAGTCCGCGCCATCCTTCGCCACGGGGCGCCAGGTGAGCGGCATGCTGTCGCGCCACAGCTCCACGCGCAGGGCCGCACGGCTCACGCTCATCTGGATGAACCGCAGCCGATACGTCGTGCCGACCTCCATGTCGAGTGCGGCCGGCGAAGCGCTCCCGTTCACGAGCGCTCGCCTTCCCTGCTCGGTGAAATCCGTCGGTGCCGTGAGGATGATCGGGATGTCTGTCGCCGCATTGCGGGATGCGCCGGGGTCGCGCACCACGATCGCGCCGGCAAGACCGGCAAGCTGCTGACGTTCCTCATCCGCGTGTGTGTGGTAGATGAAGGTCCCGGACCTTGGCGGCGTGAAGCGCACGTCGAACGAGTCACCGGCCGCGACCATCGGCGTCACGCGGCGCCGCGCACCACTGAATCCCGGCACGCCGTCGTAGTAGCTCTCGAGTTCGATGCCGTGCCAGTGCACCGCGGTGGGCTCGCGCAGGCGGTTTACGATGGTGATGCGAACCGGCTGGCCGCGCACGAGCTCCAGCGTCGGTCCCACGCCAAGTCCGGCCGCAAGCGAAGGTTCGGCACCCCCTTCGTGCAGGGCGTAGGAATAGAACGGCGCGCCGCTCGTGCTGCCCCGGTTCGTGCGTACCAGTAGGCGGATGTGTCGCGGATTCGTCGTCGCTGCCTGTGCAGCAGGTGCGCCGCGTCGTGCGCGTACTTCGATACCCGTGACGAGGCCGTTCATCCCGCCGACCGCGTGATTCGCATGGTCCGCAGCATGACCCGCGACGCGCGCGACACCAAGTGAACCACGCGGCCCGAAGTGCTCAGGAATGTGGCAGTGAAAGAGCCAGTTGCCGGGACGTTCCGGGCTCCACGACATGCGCATCGTACTGCCGGTCGGCATGGTCTCGGTGACCGCAAGGTTTCCCGTGCCCGGCGCATACGTCGTGTCGCCGCGGCCATCACCACGGCTGTCCACGCGAAAGTAGAATCCGTGCAGGTGCATCGGATGCAGGTCGGCCGACGCGTTGATGACGCGCCAGTGCACCGTATCGCCCGCGGTGTACCGCAGGCGTTCGGTGTGCGGCCACGATAGCCCGTTGATGACACCGAGGACTCGCGTACGTTGCGTGCGCGCTCGGTGTACCGTATCGGTCCACATGCCGACGACCAGGATGCGATCGCGTACGCTGACGCCATCCGCATCGTCCACGGCGATCACTCCCGTGAGCTGCGCGTCCTCGCGCGTGCGAAAGCCCATGGGGCGCCGCATCGTGGTGCCCCAGTAGTAGTACGTGCCCGCCGCGTCGAGTGCGAACTGCACCGCACGACGCTCACCCGGCGCGAGCACGATCGGCGCGAACACGAGCGCTGGTGTCGTCGTGCCGGAAGCGACGCTCCGTGCCGCCGCCAAACGACGGTCGTGCAACCCATGCACGACGAGCGTATCAGGGAGTCGATTGACGATGCTTGCGCTGACACGCGTTCCTGCCCGCACGCGGACCAAGGGGCCTGGAACGCGCGGGGCGCGCCCGACTTCGGCGAATACCGGGATCGCTGCGCCA
>JBBQFU010000564.1:0-1800 GCA_038322185.1 Haliangiales bacterium | reverse complement strand
CGTCTGCGATCCGGACGTCGGCGGCGAGCAGGACGAACAACGTCGCCACGAACAACACCGTCAGCTGCTCGCTGAACTCCGCGACCTTGCCGTGCAGTCGGATGCGCGCGTTGCCGACGACGAGCCCGGTGACGATCGCAGCCGTGATGCCGCTCTCGCCGACGATGCTGGAGCTCACGTGATAGGTCACGAACGCAGTCGCGAGGGCGAGCACGTTCTCGAGGCCGTGGGGGACCAGGCGGCGCACGCGCAGCGCGGCGACGAGGAGGATGCCGCCTGCGATCCCGACGATCGCCCCGACACCGAAGCGCAGAAAGATCGACAGCGCACCGGCGGCTGCATCGCCGTTCGTCGGTGCGAGCGCGATCTCGAGTGCGACGACGGCGATCGTTGCTCCGACGGCATCGATGAAGATGCCCTCGGCGATCAGGATCGACGTGAGATGTTTGGACAGTCGCAGGCGCCGCACGAGCGGTGTCACGACCGTTGGTCCGGTGACGATCACGAGCGTGCCGAACAGGATCGACAGTCGCCAATCCCACGCCATGACGAGCTTGGCAGCGACTGCCGCGAGTGCGGCTGTGATCACGGCCCCGAGGGTGACCAGTCGCCGAATTGGCTTTGCCTGCTGGCGGAGCACGGCGAAGCGAAGTCCGAGCCCGCCTTCGAACAAGATGATCGCGACGGCGAAGCCGACGACGGCTGACAAGCCGGATCCCATCGCCTCTGGACGAATCAGATTAGCGCCGTCGGGGCCGAGGCCGACGCCGGCCAGGAGGAGCAATACGATGCCGGGGATACGGGCGTGCCTTCCGATCGCCTGGCATAAGAGCCCGATCATCACCGCGAGGGCGAGCGTCAGTGGCCCGTTGTCGAGGTTCATCGAGCGCTCCGGATCTCGAGCTGTGCCCGACTCATGGCAGTGGCGCCGCCTTCTCGCACGCGGCTGCGGCACGATGCGCCAGGTGTCGCCTCGCACGAAGACCCGGTCTGCCGCGTCGGGAAACATCGCTTCGATCAGGTCCGCTGCAGCGCGCTCCGCGAGCTCCACGATCGTTGCATGCGGGGCGCCCTCTTCGAGGATGGGCTCGAGCTCGGACTCTGTGCGGGCCAGTCACCCGGCACGTGCGTTCGACGAGCACTTGCCACGCCTTCTGGTGGAACTCGCTGCGTGCGCCGAGCTGTTCGACGTGTCGCTGAGGGAACATCATGTTCACGAGCAGCGGGTTAGGAACGACGTGGCTTGGCGGAGCGCCTCGTCCGCGCGTTCGCTCAGGTCGGTTGCGGCGAAGACAACGCGGAATCGGTCGTTGGTCATGTGGAACCTCGGCGCGACAGGATTGCATGATGCGTCGCATGCTGCTGTTCGCGCGGTCCGCTTTGTCGAAGCCGGGACGCCTGGCAACGCACGCGCGCGAAGCCGTGGGCGAGAGCTCGAGCTTGACCGCACCGCGTCCGAGGCCGGTGACCTGCTTGCCGGTCTTCTGGACCTGCGTGCCGACGCTCTTGCCCACCTCTTGAGCTGGCCGCCGAGCTTGATGAAGACCGACCCGCGCTTTTGATCACGTCATCTGCGTTCGCATGGCGGAGCATGCCATGGGCCGCGAGTGAGATCGCCAGATCTGGGCCGTGGAGGGGCGTCGGTGCGGGTAGGTTCGTGGCATGAAGCTGATCCCGTCGCTGGTGCTGGTGGTGCTCGCTACGGTCGCGGCGCCGGCGAGCGCGCAGGACTCGGCGCCCGACGCTGCCCCAGCCGCGGCGGCCGAGACGATCGCGGTCGACCCGAAGTCTCGCGACCAC
>JBBQFU010000563.1:0-1812 GCA_038322185.1 Haliangiales bacterium | reverse complement strand
TGGCGGGCACGCGCATCACGTCGGTGAAGCGGCCGATGTTGTTGGCCGACGAAGCGAAATAGAGGAATTTGCCGTCGGGCGACCAGCCATCCAGCTCCTCGTTCACCTCGCCGTAGGTGATGCGGGTAAGCCGCGCGCTGGGAAGGTCGAGCACGTAGATGTTGGCATTGCCGCCATCGCGGGTCGAGGTGAACGCGATCCGCGTGCCGTCGGGAGAATAGAACGGTCGGCCCTCGGTGGCCGCATCGCTGACCAGCAGGTGCGCTGCGCCGCCACTGGCGGGCACTTCCCAGATGTCACCCCCCGAAACGAACGCGATCGTCGCCGCGTCGGGTGACAGCGATGGCTCGGAGAACGAGGGCAGCGCGGTTTGCGCGATACCCGGGGCTGCGCTCGCCAAGGCGAGCAGGCTGGCGACGTACGCGATCGACTTCATAGAGCTCAGACCCCCGGACACGGCACCTCGTGCACGCGTGTCCGGGTCTCTATAAAGGCTGAGGCAAGCCGTTCAATTGCCTGCAATCCCGAAGGGGGCGGGCGGTGTCAGGCCAGTTCGCGTTCGGTCTTCTTCGAAGCCTTGCGATCGACCTGTTCCTCCCAGCTCTTGAACTCGCTGCGGCTGAGCAGGTAGCGCCAGCGCGCTTCGTCGAAACTGATCAGCCGGTCGCGCACTGCGTGGACCACTTCGGCCTTGCGCTGCTCGCTCCAGTGGATGTCGTGGTCTTTCGGCAATCCGGCGCGCTTGATCGCCTCGGATACCGTGCTGTTGTAAGGATATGCCATGGGTAGCTCCTGAACCGGTGCCCCCCGTCCAAGGCCAGATTCGGCTGCGAAGGTTAATTCCGCACTGCCGGGTATGGTTGCTGCCGGGTAAAGCATCCGATGCGTGCCCGGTGCGCGACGAAGCGAGGCTAGCCGCGCGCGAGGATCCAGCGGACCACCCAAATCGCCGCGATCGCGGCGGCCATGTCGGCAACCCAGTCGAGCAACTGCGAATCGCGCTGGAGCGCGGGGATCGCCTGCGTGATTTCGATGAAGCCGCCGAATGCGGCGAGTGCGGCGAAAATGCGCCACCACGATTGACCGCGCCAGCCCGCGGCGGCGAGCGCACCGAGCGTGGCGAACGCCATCATATGCTGGATCTTGTCCCCCGGGTTGCCGGGGAGGGAGGGCGGCTTGGGCAGCAGCGCCATCACCAGCGCAAACGCCGCCGCAACGAAAAACGCGCGCCGCAGCCAGAGCTGCGCGCGCGCGTTTTCAAGCCATCCGAGGATGGTTCAGTCCTCGACGCGCTCGGCGAGCACCGTCAGGCCGTTATCGCCGACTTCGGCGAACCCGCCGCGGACCTCGATCTTCTCGGGGGTCGCGCCTTCGGTGCGGTACACCTGCAGCGCGCCGTCGCGGATCGTGCTCATCACCGGAGCGTGCCCTTCGAGCACGCCGAAGTCGCCCTCGGTGCCCGGAACGACGACCATGTAGACGTCTTCCGAGCGTTCGAGCTTGGCGGGGGTCACGAGTTCGAAATGGAGCGCCATCGGATCAGGCGTCCTCGGCCATCTTCTTGGCCTTTTCGATCGCCTCGTCGATGCCGCCGACCATGTAGAAGGCGCTCTCGGGAAGGTGATCGTACTCGCCGTCGACCACTGCCTTGAAGCTCTTCACGGTATCCTCGAGCTGGACGAACTTGCCCGGGATGTTGGTGAACACCTCGGCCACGTGGAACGGCTGGCTGAGGAAGCGCTGGATCTTGCGCGCGCGCTGGACGGTGAGCTTATCTTCTTCCGACAGCTCGTCCATGCCGAGAATGGCGAT
>JBBQFU010000562.1:0-1825 GCA_038322185.1 Haliangiales bacterium | reverse complement strand
AGGACGCCGCCTACGCGACGCAAGAGCTCGCCCGCCAGAACCTCGGCCGGTGCGGCCACGTCACCTGCCCGTAGCTACGCGCGCAGCGATCACGCGCTGATCGTGGAACCGCAGCACGCGATCGATCACCGGATCCATGCTTGTGTGCCCGAGCGTCTCGACGACCTCGCAGATTGCGAACCCGCGCGACGCGGCGTCGTACTCGCCGACCCAGCGCTCGACCGGCTAGCGGTCCACGCCGCCACGCGCGAGCAAGCGACGTTTCGTCGCGACGTACAACAGGCCCGTGATCACCAGCGCGAGCGCCGTACGGAGGTGCCCCCAGCCGACGTCGCTGCCGAGAACCGCCACGGAGATCACGCCGGTGACCGCGAACAGAAGGCCGGCACCCTCGAGCAGCCGCAGGATCCACTCGTCACCCGTCGGCTTGCCGGTGCGTAGCGCGACGATCAGAAATGCGCCGCTGACCAGGAAGCGCGCGAGCAGCGGTGCGCCGAGCGCGATCTTCCACGACAGGGACAGGTCCACGTCGTGGTAGCGCACCAGGCCGAACAGCTCGCCAAGGCAACTGATGATCCCGACGAGGAACGCCAGCCGGAACGTCCCGCGAAGATCCTTGTCGGTCATGGCTAGCCGACGACGATGTCGACGTTTGTACCGACGATCTCGGTGCGGATCGAGATGTCGAGGAACTCGCGGATCGTCTCGATGTTCGTCGTGGTGTGATCCGAGAGGGGGCCAATCGTGCGGAACTTGCCACCACCGGCGAGGGCGAGCGGCAATAGCAGCTGATCGGCGAGGCACTCACCGACCGGCACTTGGGCCTCGAGGAAATCCTCGAGCTCGTCGAGCGCGTCGTCGGCCACGTCCTCGGCTGGGTAACCCCTGCGGCCGTGTGACGTGATCAGCTCGCGTGCACCACTCTCCAGCTCGACCTCGCACATGAACACGTTGTGCGGGCCGTCCTTGGGAAACTCGAGCAGCTCGCACTTCGGGTTGTCGAGCCGCTCCTTCGCGCACGCCAGCTCGCGCTCGCCGACATGCGCGGGCAGGCTCGCGCAGATCGCGACGGCGCGGCGCCCGACCACACGGCCCGCCTCCAGCAGCTCGATCGGCTTGAGCTTGCCGCCTGCCTTCACGTCGAGCTCGACGACACCGCCGCCGTTCGGCATGAAGCCGTGCTTCACCAGCGTGAGCGTCACATCTGCGCCCATCGCGCGTAGGTGCGGCAGGAACACGCGATCGAGGAACTCGAACGGGGGTGCCATCGGGTTGTGCGTGCCGCCGGTGATGCGCGCGTGGAGCGCCTTCCCGACGGCGAGAGCGGCCGGCAGGATCGTCTGCACGACCAGTGTGGTGGATCCGGCGGTGCCGATATCGATCGCGAGCTCGCCGGGCCACTCGGTGCCGGGCGTGAACACCAGCTCGGATGCGCCGACGTCGAGCTGGTTGGTGGTCGCGCGACACAGCTGCACCGCGGCCTCGACGCACGCGAGGTGCTGGCGCTGGAGGCCCGGCTTCTTGCGCCCGGCGCGGATGTTGTACATGCGCAGCTTGCGCCCGGTGATCACCGAGAGCGCGAGCGACGTGCGCAGGATCTGCCCGCCGCCTTCGCCGCGCGAGCCATCGATTTCAACAGGCAGCCTCACGTCGAGAACCTAACCTTTCACGCTACGGACAGTCGATGTCTTGCTGGTCGATCCCGCCGTCGCAGTCATTGTCGACGGCGTCGCCGCACAGCCCGGTCTCCGCGGTCTCGCAGCGCCACGGTCGGATGCGAAGCAGGCTGCGCACAGCTCCGGCCGTCCCGTCGGCGAGCACGATG
>JBBQFU010000561.1:0-1894 GCA_038322185.1 Haliangiales bacterium | reverse complement strand
CATGCCGCCGCTCGTCCGCCGCGCTTCGTTGTCATTCCCGCATGGCAGGGTCTCCCTGGTCATGGACCGGTTGAACCAGAGAACACGCACGCGTCCCGGCACGCGCACACGACTGCAGTATGCCGACTACGTCGCATCGCTACTCGCGCGCAAGCTCGCCACCGGCAAGCTCGCCACGCCATCGAGCCGTCGCGGCTGGACCGACACGCAGCAGCTCCACCTGCTGCCCGCCTTCGGCGACTGGTACCTCGACGAGATCAAGCGCATCGATATCGAGGAGTGGAAGGCGACGCAGGCCACCTCGCTCGTGACACGCCATGGCGGCGCGCCGACACCGATCAGCCCGCACACCGTGAACCAGCGCCTGCGGGTGCTGTTGTCGACGCTGCGAGCGGCGGTCGGCGAGCTCGACCTCGCCTACGATCCGACGCGCGCGGTCGAGCCGCTCGTCACCTCGACGGAAGAGACGTTCACCGAGGAGGAGCCCAATAGCCTGACGGTCGACGAGCTGCGCGCGTTCATGAGGTGCGCGCGAGAGCTCTATCCGCAACACTTCGCGATGCTCGCGCTCGGCGTCGCCACCGGTCGCCGGCCCAGCGAGTTGCGGCCTCTCCGACGCAGCGGCCCGACGTCCGACATCGTGTGGACCGACGGCATCATGCTCGTGCGACAGTCGCAAACCCTCGGCGGCGTCGTCACCAAGACCAAGACCGGCCGCCGGCTACGCATTCCATTGCCCGACGACTTGCTCGCGATTCTCCGGTGGCATGTCGAGCAATTGCCCGTCGGCGTGATGCGTGACTCCGAGCTGCTGTTCCCTTCGACGACGGGTCGCTGGCGGTCGCCGACCTGTCTCGACAAGCCAATCCGCCGCATCGCGCGTGCGGCCGGCATCCCGAAGCATCTGTCCGCGAAGTTCATGCGCCGGACGTTTCAGGACCTCGGGCGCGCCGCAGATGTCCACGATCTGGTGGTCCGGGCGATCAGCGGCCACACGACGCGACAGATGCAGGACCACTACAGCAGCGTCGCGCCGGGCGAGGTTCGCATTGGCCTCACCAAACTCGTCGCCCTCGGCGGATTCCGCGAGGCGCTCGGTGACCAGTGGGCGTCGCCGCCTTGCGCTCCGCAAACGTCGCGACAACCTCGGCCCGGGTGAACGCATGTCGTGCTCCACGGACTGTTCTCGATACGTCCAGCTGACGCCGGTTTCGCCGGCAAATCGTTCGCTCAATGTTCGCTGCTCTACTGAGTCGTAGCTCCCTGTGCCGCTACGAACTCTGTGAGATAGCGCGTTCGGCAATGATGCGTCCTTCGAGCGACCGCACCTCGTAGTTGAGCAATCGCAAGAAGCTTAGGCCGAGCAAGCCGTCGATTCCCCAGCCCGAAGGCAGCTTCTGCACGTAGACGAGGAAATTGGGCTCCTCGAATCCGAGGCACGCGAGACGCAGAACGCGAAGGGTGTAGCCTTGCTCGTGCGCAGCGACGCCGCGCGTGCTGGCGACCTGCTCTCCGTGCTCTCTCGCGCTGTATTCCAGAGCGTCGAGGAGATCGGGCGTGACGATTGTCATCGCAGCACCGGTGTCGACGACGAACCGCAGCGGCGTAGGTCGCCGTGCACACTCCAGACGAAACCCGGCACGAAGATCAGGTCGCGAGTCGGATCGAATTGCGTGACCGTCATCCGAGAAGAAGATTGATGCTCGTTGCGGTCCGCGGACCGAGCTCACCGGTCCAGAAGCATCCAACCTTGCGCCGTGACGAGACGAGACCCTTCAGGGTCGACATCGCCGTGTGGCGCGTCTCAAACGTCGCAACAACCTCGGCACCCGAGAACTCAAAATCGGTGCTGTTCACCCACGCGATATCGGCCAAGATCACCCAGCGATCACGA
>JBBQFU010000560.1:0-1935 GCA_038322185.1 Haliangiales bacterium | reverse complement strand
ATGCCGGGAACTCGGGCGCGAACGTCACGCTCGTGGGCGACACGCGACCGGCGCAAGGGGATTGGCACGCAGTCATCTCGGAGTACGGCGACCTCGTGGCGCAGGTGGGCAAGTTTCCCGCCGGCCAGGTGCCGGCTCACGTGCAGCAACGGATGGACGAGCTCGGCGCGCTGATCTCGAGCGCGCACAAGGGCAGGTCGCTGCCACGCAATCGCAAGCCGGGCGCGGCATACGATCACGGCAACATCGCGCTCGACTTCGGTACGCCCTCGAAGATCACGCTCGAGAAAGGGCACGTCATCGTCACCATCGGTCACGGCGACGCCGCGAAGTCGAGAGTCTACGATCAAGTCGTGCTCGCGACCGGGCAGGATCCGGGCGCGCCGGGTGCACCGGGCGGACTCCTCGGCAAAGGCGCGGTGCCGAAGGGCGGCAACGCCAACGCCAGGAAGGAATACGAGGAGGTTCCCGCAGGCACGATCGCGCTCAGGCCGATCTGGTCGCCCGCGAAAGAAGGTTCGAACGAGCGTGACGTGCTCGGGCTGGAGAGCATCGATCCCGAGGGCATCCGACTGCTCGGTGCCGCGTACGCATCGAAGAAGCTGAGCCCTTGGGTGAAGCAGAGCGAGCGCGCTGCATTCGAGGCCGCGCTCGACCGGATGGCACAGCCGCATGCCCCGACGCGCGACCACGGTCCGCTCAGCGAGCACTCGACCGGTGTGGCTCCGGGTGCGGAGCTTCAAGGCGATCTGATGCCGCGTGCAAACGAGGTGTTCAAGGCGAAGACGTACCGCTTGCCCGGTCCCGAGAGCACGTTCGAGCTCGGCGCCGACCGCAGCAAGTGGGACGAGCAGGTTCGCGAGTGGTTCACGATCAACACCCGCAGCGATCGGCAGTGGGTCAGCGTGAAGCGGCTCGGAGGTGGCAAGAGCGGCGCCGTGGTCTATCGGATCAAGCTCGGCGACAACGACCTCGGTGTGTTCAAGATCTTCGAGGGCAAAGATGGTGCGAAGCACGAGCAGGAGATGCTGCAGCTCCTCGCGAGCGCGAAGCTCACGAAGATGAAGGTCGTCGGAGACCGCGGCCGGATGTCGGTCGATGCGAACAGCAGGATGGACGGCGCGGTCTTGATGGACGTCGCCAAGGGTACGAGCATCAAGGAGCTGATCGAAGCCATGCCGACGGATCCGGCGCTGCACCAGAAGGCATTCAAACAGCTCGAATTCGCGATGAAGCGCGCGGCACAGGGCCTCGCCGAGCTGCATGCAAAGTTCGGCAGCACGACGAACGGCGCGCCGACGCTCATGACAAAGGAATCGAAGTTGTCCGATGCGACTTACTTCCTCGATCGCAACTTCCGCGAGGGCGGGGACGTGGCGAAGGTGAAGGCGATGCTCGGGAACGACTTCGAGCGCGTGAAGTCGGCCCTTGAAGGACCGACGCTCCAGGCGTTTCTCGATGCCAACGTTCCCGCGACCGCGTATCACGGAGATGCGAACGCTGGAAACTTCGTCGTGAACGAATACGACACCAGGACGGGCTACAAAGATCTCGGCCTGATCGACGTCGGGTCGATGAAGTGGTCGGTCGACGGGCACAAGGGGACGAAAACCGGAGCTGCGGATCTCGCCCGGCTGCTCGGCTCGCTCGAGACGGATTCCGGCAAACTGACTGCGCAGGAAGTGCTAACGCTGAGGAAGGCCTTCACGAAGGTCTACTTCACCGAGTATCAAGCCAGCACTGGGCACCGCGTCGATAAGGCGAACTATGCACGGGCCGAGAAATGGTACCGACTCGAGTTCGAGACTGCCGTGCTCAAGTCAGATGGTCGCGCGAAGGAACGGATCCTGAAGCTCTTGGGATTGGAGACGCGATGAACGCAACGACCTTGCAGTGTCCTCGGTGCGCAAGCACGCGCGTGACTCGGCACATGAC
>JBBQFU010000559.1:0-1943 GCA_038322185.1 Haliangiales bacterium | reverse complement strand
TGGGTCGCGCGATTGGAATCACCGCCGAGAGTCTCCTTCTGTTGTTGGACGGCATGCGCCGATCAGGTGCAAGGCTAGCGTGCCTTCGCGCGTCGTGCTGATCCGCGATTCAGCGGAGCTTCCCGAGCCGCTCGACGACGTTCACATACCGGTCGGCTTCTTGGCTCCACTGGTGGTCGGTGGTGAATGCCTGCGCCGCCGTGGCGAGCTTCAGGCGCCGATCAGGGTCCCGCGCGAGCCGCTCGATCGCGGTGGCGAGGGCTTCGACGCTGCCGGGCTCCACGTACTCCACCATCTCATCGGTGAAATAGGCCACTGTCGCCGTCGAGCGCGAGACGACCGCCGGGATGCCGAGCGCCGCGTACTCCAGCAGCTTGGTCGGCAGGATTCCATCGGTGAAGACGTCGCTTCGATTGGGGACCACCCCGATATCTGCAGCAGCGATGAGGTCGGGAAGATCGGCGGTCGGAAGCAGCTCCGTGCTGAGGCGGACGGTATCGCGCATCCCCAGCTCGTCGATCAACGTCCGCAGATCGTCCAGGTACTCTCCGCGCCCGTGGATCACTAGCTGAAGAGGGATCCGTTCTCGCGCCTGCGCCACGGCTCTCACGAGGAGGTCGATGCCGTACCGATGCGTGATCGTTCCGTGGTACATCACGGTGATCACGCCAGGATCCGGCCGAATCTCCGGAGCCCGACGCTGGAAGAGCGCGTCGTCGGGCAGGTTCATCACCACGTCGACCTTGGTGTCCGCGAGACCTCGCGCGATGAGCGTCCGTCGCCACAGGTCGGTCACGGTCAGGACCCCGTCCGCGAAGCCCGTGCTCGCTCGCTCCTGGACCTGGACCAGTCGGAACGCAAGACTCACCATGCTCCCACCGATTCGGCTCGCAAAGAAATCCGGCATCAGGTCTAGGAGCTCGAGGAGGATCGCCGCGCCCGTCAGCCGGGGAACGAGGGCACCGAAGACCAGGAAGTCCGGGACGTTGTGGACCTGCACCACGTCGAAGCGGTTCCGAAGGTGCAGGACGCTCACCAGGGCGCCGGACCAGACCATGAACGTCAGATATTCGAGCATCTGCGGGCCGAGACCCATGCCGCGTTGGCGCTGCAACGGCAGTCGACGGATCCGAATGCCGTCGATGACCTCGCGCGGTCGATCGCCCTCCCGGCGCAGGCAGATGACATCCACGCTGTGACCGCGCCGGACGAGCGCCCGTGCCTGCCGCTCCACGCGGATATCCGGGTAGTAGTTGTCGACGATCATGCAATGACGCACGTGGGCAGCTCCTGTGGGGCTGGCGGTGCCGGAGGGAACCGGGTCACGATGAGCCGCTGAGTCTCCGAACCGCCTAGGACTGTATCTTGACAAACGTCATGTCGTTTCGCACGCGGCGCCCCCGCCGCCGTCATGCTCTGGCCGCTTGGGCTGCGGTCCTGCTGTGGATGGTGCTGATCTTCGTGCTGTCCAGCCAGGAGGGCGGCGTCCTCACCGGGAGCGGACGGCTCAGATTCGGTATCGAGAAGCTCGGTCACTTCGTCGTATTCGGCAATCTCGGCCTGTTGGTCTCGGCGGCGTTGCGCAACAGCGGAGTTCACGGCACGCGCTTCTGGTGGACGGTCGTGATCTGCGCGATGTACGCGGTCAGCGACGAGCTCCACCAGGTGCTCGTGCCCGGACGCACACCGACCGTGTATGACGTTGCGATCGACGTCGCCGGGAGCATCGTCGGATTCCTGATCGTCCGATATGCGGCAGACTCGGCGAACCGCAAGCGCAGCGCGAAGGAGTCAGCAGAGGCCGCACGGTCGCACGACGCGGGCGTTGCGAGGGAACTCGACCCCCGTTGACTCCGGAAGGCTGCCCGCCGGCGCAGCCGACAGAACCCCTATCATCGGCGTCGTTGCGGCCAGCCGGCCGTGTTCTTCGGAGGACGCATGCA
>JBBQFU010000558.1:0-1956 GCA_038322185.1 Haliangiales bacterium | reverse complement strand
CGCGCGCGGGTGCACACCTGCGCCAGAATCACCTCCGGGAAGCGACCGCCGACGCATCCGAAGGCACCGCGGTGGCGCGTGCCGCCACGTTGACCGGCTACGAGATCCAGGGTCTCGCGCGCCACGCACTCGCCCTCTCGCGCGCCGGCAATCGCAACGCCGAGGCCGGCGGACTCGTGCACCGCGCGCTGCAGCTGCTCGATCGCCAGGGCTACCTCGAGGGCTCGGAGGAAGAAGTCCTCGTCGCCTGCGCCGAGGTCCTCCGCGTAGGCGGCGCCGAGGATCGCGCCCGCTCGGTGCTCGATCGTGCCCGCGCCTCCGCCCGCCGCAAGCTCGATGGCCTCGTCGATCAGACGTGGCGAACCGCATATCTCGCGCTCCCCGAGATCCACAAGCTCCTCGGAGGTTGACGGTCGCTGGCCTACAGTGGCGGCAGCTCGTCGATCAGGTACGTGCCCGAACGGAAGCTACCGCAGCTCACGCTCACCAGCGCGAGCACGCACGGCGGTACGGTCAGCTTGCGCGCGAGAAAGCGAGTCGTGACCACGTTGGTCACGCAGCGCGCACCATTCGGCGTCCACTCGCCCTCCTTGATCCACAGCGGCTCGGTATCGAACTGCACCCCGACATTGTCGTAGAGATTCAGCACCGTCCCATCGACGGTGTACGGCACACCGGTGCCGCAGTAGTCGCCGCGCAACAGGCGCGTACACGAGGCGAGCTGGTTCGCGTGGCCCTTGTACGGCTTGTAGCCAAGCTCCACGCACTTCGCGACCGTCTTGCCACGGCACGCGAACGTGAACTGGGTCGCGCTCGAAGTGTATGCGGCCGACGCACTCCACACGCCGGCCACCGGCAAGGCACCCGCCTCGCCGCACAGCGAGTTCCAGCCGGTGCTGGTCTCGTACGAGACGCCGTAGAACCACAGGTCGCTGTTCGTGCCCGCGCCTCGCGACGCGTTGTCGATTCGCATCTTGAGGGTCCCGCCGTTACTCAGGATCCCGGTCCATGTCGAGCCGACGGGGCCGGTGCCGCTCAGCGGCGGGCCGTTCGTCGACACCGCGGTGAGCGTCGTGCCGTTCTGGCTCACACCCGCGACGCTCACGCCGTCGAGGCTCGCCCCGTTGAGGCTCGCCCCGTTGAGGCTCACCCCGTTGAGGCTCACGCCGTTGAGGCTCACGCCGTTGAGGCTCACGCCCTCTTGCTCGACCTCGTCGGTCTGGTCGAGGTCGGCTTCGTCGGTTGCACACCCACTCAGGAGCATCGCAATTCCGACCATCATCTGCTGCATCATGGTTAGCAGGTTCGGCACATGCGCTCGGATGTTCGGGTGCGTGCGGGATACGCGTGAGCGCCGGACCCGTGAGCCGGTCCTTGGGCACCACGTGCGAGGTTCGCTGCTGGAGCGGCACCGGCGAGTGTTTGTGCGAGCGCGCCGACCTTCTCGCTGGTGGCACCCGCGATGCAACTCGTGGGTCCATGCAGGACGTCGAGATTCTTCACGGGGGCCGACTCATCGAAAAGCTGAATGACATGATCCAGCTCGACTTCGATGCGATCGCTTCCTACCACCACGCGATCGAGCACTGCGACGACGCGCACGTTCGTCGCGACTTCCAGGAGCTCTGCGCCGATCACGAGCGCCATCTCGTGAACCTCGGCAAGGTTGTCGCCGCATGCGAGGGCACGCCCATCGATGTTCACCTCGACCTCAAGGGCGTCGTCCTCGAGGGCATCACCACGCTGCGCAGCCGTACGGGCACGCTCGGCGCGCTACGTGCGATGCGCGACAACGAGCGCCTCACGAACTACAGCTATCGCCGAGCGTCCAGCATCGCGCTCGCGCCGATCGCGCGGGTCGTGATCGATCAGAACTACGCCGACGAGCAGCGGCACCTCGCTGTGATCCAGTCGCACATCGCGCGCCTGTCGGGCACGGCGGTCGTGACGACGAGC
>JBBQFU010000557.1:0-1983 GCA_038322185.1 Haliangiales bacterium | reverse complement strand
GCCGTTCAGCTACGTCATCTCGTACTCGTTCGCGAACGACTACGGTCCGAACCCGCTCCAACTCTGCTACGGCGCGGCGCAGGAGACCGGTCACGCGTTCGGCATGGCCGATCATTCCTTCGAGTTCATCTCCGACGGCCGCTCGGCGTGCAGCGATCCGATGTCGTATCGCGCGAACTGCCTCTCGAACGGGCAGCGGTTCTTTCGCAACGAAGCCGCGTTTTGCGGCGACTTCAACAAGACACCGTGCAACTGCTCCGGCATGAACTCGCACCTCAAGCTGCTCACGGCGCTCGGACCGGGCACGTCGATCGTCCCGGCGCCCACGCTGATGATGAAGGCGCCGGTCGCCGGCCCGATCCAGGCCGGTGCGGTGGTGACCGGTAACTCGTCGAGCAAGCGCGGCGTCGCGCGGGTCGAGCTGTGGCTCAACGACTGGAAGTGGGGCGACACCAAGGGCGTGCCGTTCAACCAGATGAACCAGCCCGCGGCGGACTACACGATCCCGATCCCCGCCGAGGTCCCCGACGGCGTCATCGACGTCGTGATGATCGCGAAGGACGATATCGGCGTCGAGACCCGGTCGCCCGCGATCACCGTGACGAAGGGCGCAGCCTGCACGAGCGCTGCGTCCTGCCTCCCGGGCATGAAGTGCGAGGCGGGCAAGTGCTTCTGGGAGCCCGCCGTCGGCGGGATCGGCGACACGTGCACGTATCCCCAGTACTGCGTCTCGGGCATCTGCCTCGGCGAACCAGGGGACCAGGTCTGCACGAAGACCTGCATCCCCAATACCGACAGCTGCCCCGAGGACTACGAGTGCGTCGCATCGGGTGCGTCGGGAGCCTGCTTCCCGAAGGAAGACAAGCCGGGCTGCGGCTGCAACGCCGGTCGTGGTGCCGCCGTGCAGAGTGCGCTCCTCGCGCTCGGCTTCGTGCTCTTGCTGCGCCGCCGTCGCAAGCGCTGATACGATAGGCGGCGATGCGCTGCCTTCCCGTCCTCTGCACCCTGATCGCGTTCACGCTGCCCGCGCACGCCGAGACCACGACCACCACGTCGGTCGCGCAGCTCATGGTCCTCGAGCCCGGCGACGCGAGCTACAAGCTATTCCACGGCGCGGTCTGGCTCGAGCAGGACAAGGCGTCGACGAACTACCGCTGGGGCGGCCTGCAGTGCAAAGGCCGCGAGCTCTCGGACTCGAGCGTCCAGATCCTGTTCGCCGCGTTCCGCGCCGAGTATCAGCTCACGCTCGAGTACGTCGTGACGCAGTACAAGGACAAGCAGTACCGCTGCGTCACCGGCTTCACGATCTCGAAGAGCTGACGCGCGGGCTCAGCTCCCGGACCCGGAACCAGCTGCCGGCGCTGCTTCACCCGATCCCGACGCCGGCGGCGGCGTCATGCCATCGCCGGTCACCGCGATCTGCGCGGGTCCGATCATGTCGCGCGCGGCCTTCGCGCAGTTGCGAATGATCTCGTTATCGACGTTGCTCGGTCCGCCGCGCACCTGAAGGATGCACTTCGTATCCTCGTCGAAGAACCGGTAGACGTAGACGTCGTCGACGCCCTGCGCGACGACCTGCATGCACGCATACGTGCCCATCGACTCGTCGTCGCGGTCCTTCCTGACCTTGCACTTCGCCTTGAACTTGTCGGCCTCTTCGATCGTGTAGCAAAACGCGGTCACGTTGCAGAGCTCGTCGCCCGCGAGCACGCCCAGCCGCCCTTCCTTCTTGAGCAGCGCCTCCTGCTCCTTCGTCGTCAGCCGCTTGCCTCCGCGGTGCACGCCGCACGACGCCGCGGCATCGACCTCGGCCTTTGACAGATCCTTCAGCGTCAGCGGTTCCTTCTCGCCGATCGCCTCGCCGAACTTCACGACATCGAGGAGCTGGTCGCACGGGATCTTCGCGGTGCCGGGCACCGGAGGCCGGATGGTCTTCGCAGCCCCTCCCGTCCGCTCCTTCTCCTTCTGCATGCGATCGGCTTC
>JBBQFU010000556.1:0-1999 GCA_038322185.1 Haliangiales bacterium | reverse complement strand
AGCAGGCGCTCGTGGCGCAGCGGGTGATCGGCGACGAAGTTGATGATGCGGTACTCGGGGCCGGAGAACTCGTTGAACGGCACTTCCGTCGGGGCGCGGCCCGACGTCTCCGCAGCCGTCATCACGCTCCGCAGGTCGATGAGCTGGTTGACGCTCTCGCCGGGGACGACGTAGTTGAACGGGATCAGCTGCCGCGCGAGCGTGGCGAGCATCGGCACGATGTCCGAGAACTGCGGCACGATGATGCGAAAGCGCAGCTTGTCGTAGATGCTCGCGGCTACCGTCGACTTCTTCGCGAGCAGCTTCGTGATCTGCGAGTCGCGTGGCTTGCGGCTCCACTCGAACTCCGCGAGTGGCGCCCCGGCCGCACGCAGGTTCTCGACGACCTGCAGGACCTTGAGCTCGATCTCGCGAAAGATGATCTCGTCGGAGACCGAGACCTTGAGCAGCGCCTGGCGGCCGTTGATGTGGTGGATGATGTGCATCACCTTCAGCACGACGCACGCCCACTTCTGGTGCGCGCCGGCGGCTGAGGCAACGAGGAACAGATCGCGAGCGGGCAGGTCGGCGGCGACCTCGTCCGGGATCGCCATCGCGAACGCGCGGGCGAGGTAGTCGACCGCGTCGCTGCGGATGTCCTCGAAGCGCTCGATCTCGAGGTCTGACTCGGGGTCGAACTCGTTGAGGCGCAAGAACCGATCGACCTCGGCGTGGTCGCTGAAGCTGAGCCGGTGCCAGTCGATGATCGAGCCCCCGGTGAGCATCAAACGCACCGACTCGGTATCGGCGAGCGTCAGCTCGTCAGCCGCGGGAGGCCGCGCGACGCGCGGCAAGACGGTGGCCACCACCGTCCCAGTCTACTACTTCGGAGCCTTTCGCAACCGAAGTGTGGCGGTGAACAGGCTTACGACTCCGATGCCCGCGATCACGTTTCCAATGATGGCGATCATGACTGCGACTCCAGACCAATAACGCGTGGGTTCATACGACTGTTCGATCGTTGCAGTGCTGGGTCGAGGAGTCCAAAAATCGGCGATCTCCCCCCACGTAGGGGCCAACTCCCGGCCCCGCCCGGTGACATGTCATACATGACTCTGCCCGCCGGGTGGCTTATCCTTCTGCGTGGTGGAGGCAGTCGCCCGGCAGCTGGCCGCAGGGACGATGCTCGACGACAAGTACCGCATCGAGCGGCTCTTGGCCGTCGGTGGCATGGGCGCGGTCTATGTCGGGACCCACGTCAAGCTGCGCAAGAAGGTCGCGATCAAGGTCCTGAACCCGGCGCTGACCAGCGCCGCGATGATCGAGAGGTTCCACCGCGAAGCGATCACGGCGTCGCAGATCGGCCACGAGGGCATCGCGCAGGTCACCGACCTCGGCACGAGCAGCGAGGGCGAGCCGTTCCTCGTGATGGAGCTCCTCGAGGGCGAGTCGCTATCGAGCCGGATGAAGGGGGCAGGGCCGCTGGCGATCGAGCTCGCCTGTGAGCTGGCCTGCTCGATCCTGTCGCCGCTCGCGGCGGCACACGCAGCTGGCATCATCCACCGCGACCTCAAGCCCGACAACGTATTCCTCGTCCGCCAGAGCCGCGGCGAGCTGGTGAAGCTCCTCGATTTCGGTATCTCTCGCGCGCAAGGCCTCGACGGAGATATGCGCCTGACCACGACGGGCGTCGTGATGGGCACGCCCTATTACATGTCTCCCGAGCAGGCGCGCGGCGACAGCGCGGTCACGCCGGCGGCGGACCTCTACTCGATCGGCGTCATCCTGTACGAGATGCTCGTCGGGCACGTGCCGATCACGGGGGAGAACTACAACCAGCTGATCTGGCGCGTGATGAACGCCGAGTACGAGCCGCCGCGGATGCGCCGTCCCGAGATCCCTGCCGAGCTCGAGCAGATCATCCTGCGGGCGATGGCACTCGAGCCCACGGCTCGCTTCGGCAGCGCCCTCGAGCTCGAGCACGCGCTGCTGGCGTTCTGCCGGCCCGGCTATCGCGAGC
>JBBQFU010000555.1:0-2030 GCA_038322185.1 Haliangiales bacterium | reverse complement strand
CCCCCGCAAGGTTCTGCGCCCCGTCTCCAGCGGGATCCCGATACCGCGGAGCCGATACATCTCCGAGGAATTGTGGATGCTCAAGCGCAACGCGTGTGTGGTGTTGGATAACGTCAGTACAACGGATGATCTCGCGGTGCTCGAGGCCATGCGATCACGCGAGCATGAGGTGGTGCGTGAGCACGCGGCGTGGGCGGTCGGCGCGCTCAGCTCATCGACGCCAGTTGCTGAAACCGCCGAGTGACGGCATCGACCAGTCCCGGCACGCGTCGCGCGTCGGGGAGATTGCCCTCGAGAATCCCGGCTGCCCACGGCGCATCGAGGAACGCCGCGGACTCGGTGCGGATAAACATCCGAACTGCCGCCGGCGCAGCGCGGACGTCGTAGATGATCTCGGCACGGCCCGCCACCACGGTGACCACATCCTCGAGATCGTGGCTGCTCATGGGATCGGCCGCGCCACGCGACGCAAACGCGACCCACTTCGTCGCCAGAAAGGCGGCCGCCGATGCAACGCGCACAACCAACCCTGGCTCGAGCGTGAACGCCGTGGCGCTCTCCATCGCGTACGGATACCAGCGGTTACTGAAGCCAAGTATCGCTTCGTCGAACGGCATTACGTCGAGGAGCAGGTCATCGACGGTGCGCATCCGGCAGATCGGGGCGCCGGAACGCTGATCCGGCGCGAATCCCAACGAAATCAGTCGCATCTGGAGGTCGTGGTAGGCACGGCGCGTCGTCACCGGCACCACGACGTCGACATCGTCAGTGGGACGCATGCGGACCACCGTCGTATCGGTGACGAGCAGCTCCGCCACCTGACCGCCCACGAACACGCATTCCCCGAGCAGTGGCCGCAGCAGACGCGCCGTGCGCACGATGCGGTCACGATTGGGGCTGCAAGCCACTATCGTCACACCGACGCCACGGCGGACGACGGCGACATGATCCGCTCTCGCAAGAGTTGCTTCGCGCGCGTGCGCTCCCGGGCGCGACCGAGGCGCACGGCATCGACGAGCGCGAGCAGTTCGTAGAGCCTTGGATTGCGTGCTGCCGTCGCCGGTGCCGCGGCATACAAGGGCGCCACGCTTGCGCCGCGGACGCTCCCCGCGAGGCTCGGCCAAACAAGTGGATCCGACGCGCCGAACTCCGCAGAGAGTTCGCCGGCAGAGTGCGCCGTGGGGACACCGCGCGTTTCGGCGCCCGCCTCAGCTGGGAAGGCATATGCGACGCCGGATCCGAGGAACTCCAGCAAGGCGGCACGGTGCACCTGCTGCGCGTCGGCAAGAACCAACCGTGCGCCGCGAAGCCGTCGCACGGCATTGTGCACCTCGCCCTGACTCAGTCCCGTCGCCGCCGAGAGCGCTGAGTAGGTGGCCTCAGGCGTGAGCAGCAGTTGCAGCGCGACCGCTAGGTCCTGCGGCTTGAGCGGAAGCCTGGGCCTGGGAGCAAAAGCGAAGAAAGACGACGTTCACACTTCATGAATCTTGAACAGTCGTACACCGAAGTCAACGGCTGGGGTGGGCGTGATCCGACGGGAGGCTGTGCGCCACGCCGCCCGTCGAGCGGCTAATCCGTTGTCTTGCTGAGGGTTCGCGTGCCAGTCGGCAGCGGGATCACGAAATGGGTATACCGACACATCTCCCAGGAGGTGTGTCCGTGGAACGTGTCGTTTGCGAAGCCGGTGAGGGAGCCGGCGTTTGCGGCGCGGGCGATGCTCGTCGACAAGGACGCGCGGACGCTGGCGCAGGACATGCTCGCGATGGACGACGACGCATTTCGCGCCGCGTTCAGAGGCAGTGCCATGAAGCGCGCGACGTTGGCCGGGCTCAAGCGGAATGCGCGGGCCGTGCTCGTCATCGCGGACTGATCGTTAGCCATACCATCCGGGCTCGAGCCCGCCCACCTCCACCCGTTGGGCCTCACCCCGTCCGGCCCACACAGCACACGTCAGCTCAGCCCCATCGCCTTCGGCCGTTCGGCTCCCGGGGGTTGGGCCGTCCGATACCGTGGGGTCAGCCCAACCGGCG
>JBBQFU010000554.1:0-2050 GCA_038322185.1 Haliangiales bacterium | reverse complement strand
CTGAGCAGAAGAACGTCTGGTCGCGTGTCGTGTCCGCCAGTGTTCGCGCCCGAGCCTTCGCTGCTTCGAGTGCGGGGCCCTTCAGTCCCTGTCCCAGCTTGATCGACAGCGCGGCGAACAGCGCGTCGCGCACCTTCGAGTTGCGACACTGTGAGTCGACGGGAAACTTGTTGCCGTCGAGCGCACACTTGCCGAAGTTGAAGGGGTGCGGATCGATCTGAGCGGCGGCGCGGTGTAGTTTTGTTCCGCACTTTGTCCCACCCAACACGCAGCGCTGCGTGTTGAACGGATGAAAGGCGGGCGAGAAACACGGTATTGGCGAGGTACCACCCAACGCCACCGAGAAGCTCGCCCATGTCCATCGCAACACAAGTCGCACCGGTCGTCGATGTCTTCGCTGGAGCCCGCGCGGAGCTCGAGGCGCTGTTCACGGAGCTCTCCGGGGCCGGAGCGGCGTCGCACGTGATGCTCGGCGAGATGATCACCACGGGGTTGGCGCGCGTCGCCACGAGAACGTTCCAGGGGCACCTCGACGCGCTGTTCGAGAAGGAGCGCGCGGAGGTCAAGCTCTGGTCGCTGCCGGAGGGCTCGGAGATCCGAGCGCGTCAGCGACAGCTCGAGACGGAGCATGATCGCGTGATCGTGCGGCGTCATGGAATCAGGCTCCCGGACGCGAAGGAGGCGCGCTTCCCGCTCGACGAGGCGTTGAGCCTTCCGCCGGAGCTCTACGCGTTGTCGCTGCGGGAGGAAGTCGCACACGCCGCCGCCGCCGCGTCGTTCGACCGCAGCGTCGAGCACGTGGACCGAACGACCGATGGCCACGTGCCGAAGCGGCAGGTCGAGGACCTGGTCGTGCGCGCCGCCGCAGACTTCGAAGCGTTCTACGAGACGCGCACGCCGCCCGCGAACGAGACGCTCAGTGCGGAGGGGCTGCAGGTCGGGTCGGCCGACTGCAAGGGCGTGACGATGCGGCCAGAGGCGCTGCGCGACGCGACGCGAAAGGAGGCCGAGGCTGCGGCAGCCGATGCGGTGCGCGGCGATCCGATGGCGCAGCGCAAGGCGCGTCGATGCAACAAGCGAATGGCCGTGGTCACCGCGGTGTGGGAGCAGGAGCCGCACGTCCGCACGGCCGAGGATGTCCTTGAGCGACTGCACCGAGATCCGAAGGGAAGAAGACGACGGCCCCGATCGATCAGGGCGCCGCGGCCACAGAACAAGCGCGTTGCCGCCAGCCTCACGCGCAGCAACGCCGAGGGCGTCGCCGACATGTTCGACGAGATGCAGCGGCGCGATCCCCGGCGTCGACGCAAGGCTGTCATTCTCGTTGATGGTGACGAGAAGCAACTCGACAACGTGAAGGACGAGGCAAGGAAGCGCGGGATGATCGTCACGATCGTCGTCGACGTGATCCACGTGATCCACTACCTCCACACCATCGCGATGCTCCTCTGCGCGAAGGATCGCAAGCGCGCCGACGCATGGGTGGCGCACATCCTCGGGCAGTTGTTGACGCGGCACCCGCTCGACGTCGTCGCGACGATCCGGCAGACCGCGACCAACCGGAAGCTCGCCGCGGAAGAGCGCACCGAGCTCGAGGCCGCCGTCGACTACTTGCGCAAGAACTCGCTCCACATCGAGTACTCCCGTTTCCTTGCCGAGGGTCTGCCCATTGCGACGGGCGTCATCGAAGGCGCGTGTCGTCACCTGATCCAAGATCGGCTCGGGATTACCGGCGCTCGCTGGGGGCTCGCGCACGCCGAGGCCATCCTCAAGCTGCGAGCGATCCGCACCAGTGGCGATTGGGACGAGTACTGGCGTTTCCACCTCGCGAAAGAGCAGGCGCGCAATCATCCGCAGGCGAGAGCTGCATGATCAAACTTCGCTCGAAAGGAGCCGCACCCGTTTCCATCCCATCAGACGCACCAATCACCTTGCCCGCGTCATAATACCGGAAGTCTTTGCCGTTGGTGCTGGGCTTACCCTTCTCCCAGGCGGCATACTCAAGTTCCTTCTGGTTTACACCGGTCGCATACCTCGCTGCTCCGCCGTT
>JBBQFU010000553.1:0-2055 GCA_038322185.1 Haliangiales bacterium | reverse complement strand
CGGGACGCCCGGCGATAGCGGGGGCGGTGGGCTCGTACCCGGGACGCTGACCGTGAGCTGGATGCACGGCTCGCTGAACTGCGCCGCGAACACGGATCCCGAGCTGCAAGAGCACGCCTACAACGCGACGACGATCATCTACCGCCAGAACAAGTGCAAAACGTACGAGGCGCCGTTCATCTACCTCCTGATCGGCGAGACCAGCGCACTGCTCCTCGATTCGGGCGCGACGAGCATGCCCGCGCTCCGCACGGCGGTTCGCGCGAAGATCGGCACCAAGCCGCTGCTCGTCGCGCACACGCACGGGCACGGCGATCACATCGCGGGCGACCCGCAGTTCTCGGGACAGCCGAACACCACGGTCGTCGGCGCGACGGCGGCTGCGGTGCAAGCCGCGTTCGGGATCACCGCGACATCGACGGGCCAGAAGGAGCTCGGCAACCGCACGCTCGACGTGTTCATGATCCCGGGCCACCAGGCGGCGCACATCGCGATCTACGATCGCCAGACCGGGTTGTTCTTCACCGGGGACTCGCTGTACCCGGGCCTGCTGTTCGTCAGCGATTGGGCCGCGTACCGCGCGAGCGCGACGAAGCTCGCGCAGTTCGTCGCGTCGCATCCGATCGCGCACGTGCTGGGCGCGCATGTCGAGATGACGGCGACGCCGAAGCAGGTCTACCCGTACATGACGACGTACCAGCCGAACGAGCACGTGCTGCAGCTCGCAGCCTCGCACGTCACGCAGCTCGATGCGGCGCTGCAGGCACTCGGCGCGACGCCACCGGGTGACGACGTGCCCTACGACGACTTCGTTATTTCGCCCTAGCAGATGCGGGCTGCTTGCGGCCCGTCTTCGTCAACACGACCTGATAGAGCTGGCCGTCGCGCGCGCGCGCCGCACCGGCCGCCGCGAGCAGATAGAACTTCCACATCAGATAGAAGCGGCGGTTGTACGTCGGCGCGATCTCCGCGTACGTGCGATCGAAGTTTTCCCACCACGCCATCAGCGTCGGGTCGTAGTCGGGGCCGATGTTGTGCAGATCCTCGAGGACGAACAGCCCCTCGAACGAGCGGCCCAGCTGCGCGAGCGACGGCGCGACCGCGTTCGGGAAGATGTACTTCTCGATGAACGGCGTGCCGTGGCGCAGCGAACGGTTGTTCGCGATCGTGTGGACGACCGCGATGCCGTCGTCGACGAGGCGGTCGTTGATGACCTCCATCATCATCCGGTGATTCTTCGGACCGACGTGCTCCATCATGCCGACGGAGAGCACGCGATCGAACTTGCCGGTGACGTCGCGGTAGTCGCAGAGGCGCAGCTCGACGGGCAGGTTCTTGCCCTGCGGTCCCCAGAGCTGGTTACCGAGCGCGACTTGATCCTTCGAGAGCGTCACACCGAGCACGGTGCAGCCGTACTTCTCGGCGGCCCAGCTCGCGAGCCCGCCCCAACCGCAGCCGAGGTCGAGCACCTTCATCCCAGCCTCGAGGCCCGCCTTGCGGCAGACCAGATCGAGCTTCGCTTCCTGCGCCTCGGTCAGCGTCTTCGCATCTTTCCAGTAGCCGCAGGTGTAGACCATGCGCTCGTCGAGCATGCGCGTGTAGAGATCGTTGCCGATGTCGTAGTGCGCCTCGACGGACGCACCGGAGCGCGTCTTCGCCTGGAGGTTGAGGAGGACCGCCTTCACCGTCAGCGCGCGCAGCCGCCAGCTCCCCGTGATCTTCTGCTTGAGGTTCGCGCGCATGATCTTCTCGATCGTGACGTCGAGCGCGTCGGTCTCCCACCACCCGTCCATGTAGGACTCGCCGACCCCGACCGAGGCACCCTGCAGCACGCGCTCGTAGAACCGCGGGTCGTGGACCTGGATGTCGCCGGGGCGACTCCCTCCGAACTCGATGTCGGCCAGGCCAAACAGCTCACGAACGATGCTCTCCGCATCCGAGGACCGCGTCACGGTCGTCTGGATTGCCGGAATGATGCGCCCCACAAGCTCACGGACCCGGTCAGACGGAGAGGTAGTCTGAGTCTGCATGGCGGCGTGTTCGCACGTGCGCAGG
>JBBQFU010000552.1:0-2124 GCA_038322185.1 Haliangiales bacterium | reverse complement strand
ATGACGAAAGGAACCCACGACGCAAAGAGGTTCCAGACGTCGATCCCCTTGTTGCTCAAGAGGCGATCGACCTGCTTGATCGCGTGCTTCGGATCCAGTCCACGCGCCTGCGCGAGGCCCTGACCGATGGCGTGGATCGCGAGCGACGCGGCGTGCAGAATGCCCATGACTCCGTGGCTGAGAGACAGTGCTGAGCGACGATTACACCTCCCCGCCGACGACAATTACATCGCCCCATCCTGAGAGGCGTGGTTCGTCGGCCGGGCGCCGGCCCTCTTCGGGAGGAGAGGGTCGGCGCGACGGTGCGCACGAGCGACGCGCAGGTGAGGACGTTGATGGAAGAAATGGCGAAGCACGGCCAAGTCGGCCGTGCGGCAATGCGTGCGGACATGGACCGAAAGACCGCGCGCAAGTACATCGCGACGGGGAAGCTCCCGTCGGAGACGAAGGCGCCGCGCACGTGGCGTACGCGTGAGGACCCGTTCGAGGAGGACTGGCCGGCGATAGTTGCGATGATCGAGGAGACGCCGGAGCTCGAGGCGAAGACCGTCTTCGAGCAGCTCGTCGCGAAGGCGCCGGGTCGTTATCAGGACGGTCAGCTGCGGACGCTGCAGCGACACATCCGCCGCTGGCGCGCGAGCTCCGGCCCGGAGCGCGAGGTCTTCTTCCCGCAGGAGCATCGCCCCGGCGAGGCCGCGCAGACCGACTTCACACACGCGACGGAGCTCGGGGTCACCATCGCGGGCGAGGTCTTCGCGCACATGCTCTGCGTGTTCGTGCTGCCGTTCTCGAACTGGCAGTGGTTGACGGTCTGCCTGTCGGAATCGATGGCTGCAATGCGACGCGGCGTGCAGGCCGCGCTCTTTCGGCTCGGTCGTGTTCCGGAGTTTCACCAGACAGACAACTCGACCGCCGCAACGCACGCCGTTGTTGCGCCGGTAGACGGCCAACCGAAGCGGCCGTTCAACGCGGAGTACCTCGCGCTGATGCGCCACTTCGGCATGAAGCCGCGAACCATCGAGGTCGGCGAGAAGGAGCAAAACGGCGACGTGGAGGCCGGTCACCGCGCGCTCAAGAGGCGTCTCGACCAAGCGCTTCTCGTCCGCGGCAGCCGCGACTTCGAGAGTCGCGAAGCATGGGAGAAGTTCGCGCAGGAGGTCGCCGACAAGGCCAACCGCGGACGACACGAGCGGCTCGGTCATGAGCTCGCCGTCATGCGCGTCGTCGACGTGTCGCGCCTGCCCGAGTTCATCGAAATCGACGTGCGCGTCACCGACTGGAGCACCATCCGCGTGAAGAGCTGCGCGTACTCGGTGCCGTCGCGACTCATCGGCGCGCTCGTGCGCGTGCACCTTTACGACGACCGCGTCGTCGTTCTCTACGGAGACGTCGAGCAGCTCGATGTCGAGCGTGTTCGCGGCGACAGCAAGCGACGAATCGACTACCGGCACATCATCTGGTCGCTCGTGCAGAAGCCCGGTGCCTTCGCGCGGTACCGATACCGCGAGGAGATGTTCCCGTCGCTGGTCTTCCGCCGCACGTACGACGCGATTCGAGAGGGCATCGCCGGGGTGAAGGGCGACCTCGAGTATCTTCGCGTTCTCCACCTCGCTGCCACGCACATCGAGGCCGACGTCGAGACCGCGCTCGACCTGCTGCTGCGTGAGCAACGACCCGTCACCGCCGATGCGGTGAAGTCACTCGTCGCGGCCGAGACACGCATCGATGTGCCGGCTGTCGACGCACCGGTCGTTGACCTCGCGGGCTACGACGACCTCCTCGTCGCGAAGGCGGTGGCGTCATGAGCGAGAGCAAGACCAAGGAGTCGCTTGCGCTACTTCTGCGCGCACTGAAGCTGCCGGCGTTCACTCGTTATCACGAGGAGGTTGCGCAGACCGCGGAGCGCGAAGGGAAGACCTTCGGCCTGTACCTCCATCATCTCGCCGAGCTCGAGGTGCAGGAGCGCAAGCAGCGACGCATCGAGCGAAACCTGAAGCATTCGGACCTACCGCTCTGACCTGACACCCAACTTGGTACCAGCGATTACGTAGCAGTCTGACTCTCTTCGACTCGAACTTCAAATGACATGCGGTGGTCTGGTTGCTGCCCGACAGGAGCCTCGGC
>JBBQFU010000551.1:0-2150 GCA_038322185.1 Haliangiales bacterium | reverse complement strand
CCTCCGCGATCTCTCGCGACTCCGGCGACCTGCTACCCGGCGCTCCGATGCTTACCGGGACGGGACTTGCACCCGCTGGAGAAGCGCAGCGTGACAGCTCCAAGTCTTGCGACCCGTCGTCGTCGTCACGGCGCACCATGGCTCCATCCTACGTCTGGCGCAGCTTGGTAAGGAACTTCTCGGCAGCCTCACTCATCGTCTCGGCGAGGAGACGGAACTCGCGCAGGCGCGCCGACGACGTTCGCCACGCCAGACCGAGCGTGCGACCCGGCGGCGGCTTGCCGAGCGCAGCGAGCTCGACCGGCCCGCGCGGCTGCACGAGTGCCTCGGCCGCGGCCTCGGGGAGCAGCGTGATGCCCATCCCGCCGGCCACCATCTGGATGAGCGTCGGCAAGCTGGTGCCGCGCACCTCCATCGACTCGACCGCACCACCGCGGTCGCACACAGCGAGCGCCTGATCGCGCAGGCAGTGGCCGTCCTCGAGCAGCAACACCGTCTGATCCGCGAGATCGCGCTCGGTGAGCCGCGTGCGCGATGCGAGCAGCTTGGCGCCCCGGGGCGCCGCGAGCAGAAAGGACTCGCGCGCGATCACCGCCGTCGTGACGTCGCCTGGCACCGGGATCGCGAGGAACGCGACGTCGATCTGGCCGGCGGTGAGCTGCGCGAGCAAGCGGTGCGTCTGATCCTCGCGCAAGATCAGCGCGAGCTTCGGATACTTCTTGCGCACGCTCGGCAGCAGCGCCGGCAGCCAGTACGGCGCGACCGTGGGAATCACGCCGAGGCGCAGCGAACCGACGAGGGGCTCGGCACGGCGGCGTGCCACCTCGTGCACGGCATCGACGGCCTCGAGCGCGATCCGCGCGCCCGCGACAATCTCCTCCCCTGCCGGCGTGACGAGCACGCTGCGGCGATCGCGCTCGAACACCTGGACGCCGAGCGACAGCTCTGCCCCCTGCACCTGCGCCGACAGCGCGGGCTGCGAGATGCCGAGCGAGGTGGCTGCCTTGCGAAAGCTGTGGTGATCAGCGACGGCAACGAGGGACTCCAGCTGCCGGATCGAAGGACGCTCCATGATAGCCACACCCTATCACAGCCTTTCGATTACGCGATTGGACCTCTCAGTCGCGCGACCGCACAGTGTCTGCATGTTGACCATTGGCGATACGTTCCCCGCATTCAAGGCCACCGCAGTCGTCTCGCAGGAGCGCGACAAGCAATTCCAGCAGATCACCGACGAGACCTACGCCGGCAAGTGGAAGGTCTACTTCTTCTGGCCCAAGGACTTCACGTTCGTGTGCCCGACCGAGATCGCCGCGTTCGGCAAGCTGACCCGCGACTTCGCGGACCGCGAGGCACAGCTGCTCGGCGTCTCCACCGACAACGAGTACGTCCACCTCGCGTGGCGCGGCACGCACCCCGATCTCAAGGACCTGCCGTTTCCGATGGTGTCCGACCTCAAGCGCGAGCTGTCGACGGCGCTCGGCGTGCTCGACAAGCACGAGGGCGTGGCACTGCGCGCGACCTTCATCGTCGACCCGCAGAACGTGATCCGGTTCGTGTCGGTCAACGACCTCAGCGTCGGCCGCAACCCCGCCGAGGTCCTGCGCGTGCTCGATGCTCTGCAGACCGACGAGCTGTGCCCGTGCAACTGGCAGAAGGGTCAAGACACGCTCAACGCGGCGTGAAGGATAAATCATGTCCAACCTCGATCAGCTCAAGGAGCGCATTCCCGACTTCGCGCGCGATCAGCGCATCAACCTCGGCGTGATCGCGTCGTCGACGGCGCTGTCCGCCGTCCAAGCGTGGACCATCGCGGTCACGAGCGCTGCGACGACCAAGCATCGCGATCTGATCGCGGCCATCGAGGGTGATGCAGCGAGCTCGCTCGAGCCCGCTGCGATCGCGGCCGCCAAGGGTGCGGCCGCGGTGATGGGCATGAACAACGTCTACTACCGCTTCGTGCACTTCATGGGCGACGAGGGCGAGTACAGCCACATGCCCGCGCGCCTGCGCATGCAGGTGATCGGAGCTCCCGGTATCGACAAGCTCGACTTCGAGCTCGCGTGCCTTGCGGCCTCGGCGATCACCGGCTGCGAGACCTGCGTTCGCTCGCACGAGAAGGCCGTGCGGGAGCGCGGTGGCACCAAGGA
>JBBQFU010000550.1:0-2153 GCA_038322185.1 Haliangiales bacterium | reverse complement strand
CATCGATGAACAGAACGAATCGCAATTGTCGCGAATATTGTCATATTGCCCATCCAGGCGATCGAGAGGCCGGACGCGAAAAGGGCGGGCGAAAGATCGTGTCCATGCTGCGATATCAAAAAGAAAATCGGGAGCCTCTACGCCTCCCGCTGGGCGAGCGGGAAAGCCCAACTAGACTAGCGGTGGCCGAGTGCCATACCGCACGTGCAGGAGCGTTTTTCCAGATGCTGGCACCGCCCCCCGAAGAACGGTTGCGATCCGGATGATGCTTGACCACCTCGGAATCACGCCCCATCAGGGGGGCGTGATTCACGGGCCGGCTCGAGGTGCTCGTGCAGATCGACAAGATCAGAGGAGGTGGTACGGGTGGTGTCGCTAAACAACCACGCGAACCGCGCCTTGCGGTTCGGAGGAGCCACCCGTGACCACCTGCCGCTCGCTTACACCGTCGCCGGATCAAATCAAAGTCGTGATGGCGGAGCTGATCGGTTCCTCGATCGCGCGACTCTCGGAGCTGGCATCGTCGCGCGCGACGGCCCGCGTGCTCGAGCTCGCTGTTTGGGAGGCCGGGCTCGAGCTCTGCCGATCGCTGCTCGCGTTTGGGCTCAGCGCGCGTGCTGCGAAGGCGACCGACGACAACATCGCCGAGCGTGGCATCTCACCGCAGCACGTGCGCGTCAGGAGCGACGCCGCGTATGGCGCGATGAAACTGATGACCACCTTCGGAGAGGTCACCTTCGCATCGTATGCGTATCGCGACACGTCCGGCCCAGCGGTCGTCACGCGCTCGCCGGCACGGGAGACGGTGTTCGCGCTTCACGGGAAGTGTCGTTCGTCAGAGCTGCTCATCGAGTGGGAGGCGCGTCTCGCGGGGCTGCACCCGTATCGAAAGGCGGAGGGGTTGCTCGCGTACTTCACGCACGGAGCGGTGACGAACGAGGACACGACGATCCAACGCCACGCGATCCGCATCGCACATCTCATCGACCAGAAGTGGCTCTACAAGGACAAGGCTCAGATCCTCGAGGTTCTGCGCAACCATGCGACCGTCGACACGAAGACCAATCGGCCGATCGTCTACTGGTCGTGCGATGCGCACGCGCTTCGTCGCTACGTGAACGAGTCGTGGACGCCGCAGTGGAAGATGATGAACGGACTGCGCGTGTGGTGTGTCGACCGCAAGACCCAGGCGATCATCCACATCGGCGGAGAGTTCACATGCGGCGATGCCAAGTACATCACTGAGCGCCTCCGGCTGCTGCTGGAAGCCGAGATCATGCCTGCGAACGGTGACTTCGGTGACGGCCTCATGGCGCAGTACGTGTTCGTCGCCGACGGTATGCCGTGGCTTCAGCAACACCTCGTTCCGCTCCTGCCGGGAGTGATTGCGATCACGGACGCCTACCACCTGATCGAGTACATGGCGGTGGTCGCGAACGCTCCGGGACGGCCGGGTACGTTGAGTCCCAAGTGCTGGCTCAAGCAGCAGACGGACCTCATCTTCGGCAAGGCCGACGCCCGCGAGCCCATACATGTGCGGCGAGGCCACCGCAAAACCAAGCGGGCGGTCACCCCCAGGAACGCTGCTGTCGATGTGGAGACAAAGCACTCGGGGCGCATGCTTCTCGAGTTGATCGCGAATCTGCCAGAGCGATGCGCAGGCGTTCAAGAGCTGCGGAGCTACGTCGAACAGAACATGGATCGAATGGACTATCTGAGCTTCCGCGCGCGCGGGTTCCAGATCGGTTCGGGAGCCATGGAGTCCTTCCATCGAACTGGCAGCCAGGACCGCCTGAAGCGCCCGGGCGCGAAGTGGTTGCCTGAGACGCTCGAGGGCATGTTCAGGCTGAGGATGCTCGAGCTCGCCGGCCGTTGGGACGAGTGGTGGCGTTCGATGCCGGTCTCAGCTCTCGCGGAACGCTTCACGACAACGAGCTACCGCACGCGCACCGGACCCGAGGCGGCCAAGCCCAAGCGCCGCTCCAGGGCGACCACTTGAGCCGGCTCACGGATCACACCCAAACAGGGGGTCAGACGTGCTCATATTACATTTTCGGCGCACGCCGGTCCCGCCGTCGACCGCCGTCACCGACCGCGCCATCACGACCTCCGGCGCGCCGCCCGCGCACCCGACGCCGGCGCCGCGCGCTGGC
>JBBQFU010000549.1:0-2160 GCA_038322185.1 Haliangiales bacterium | reverse complement strand
ATCCGTCGCGCAATCCGTGCAGGATGCTCGCGCGCAGCCGTCGCGCCACCGCGTCGCGCACCGGCTGTCGGCTATTCGGCTCCTTCATGCCCGCCCTTCCTTTGATGGTGGGCAGTATCCCACACCGTGGGGACGCTGCGTCGACGCTGGATAAACGTCTGCTACGCCGTTCGTGGAACAGTATATGCCCAGATATTGACTACCGTCTCCAACTGATGCATTATTAATGCAACAGAAGACTGGTCCTTTCGATGGCCACGATCTGGTCGCCATCGCGAGCTCTACCCCCGAGCGTCTGCGTACGCTCACCGTTTCCTCCACGTCGCTCGAACAGGAAGGTCACCATGAGTCAGGATTCACCACTCGTCGTTCGATCGGCAGCAGACATGCTGCTGTCGGCCGGCTCGCGCCGCGGCTTTCTCCGCACCATCGCGGCGGGCGGCTCCGTGCTGCTGCTCCCCTCGCTGTTCGCCTGCAGCGATGACGATGATCCCGTCGGCCCTGGCGGCCCTGGTGTCGTGCTCGACCTCTCCACCGACATCGGCATCCTCAACTATGCCTACGCGCTGGAGCAGCTCGAAGCTGCGTACTACACCGAAGTCGTGAACCGCTTCACGCAGTCGGGGATCACCGCCGCCTCGGAGCGCGCGATCTTCACCGACCTGCGGAACCATGAAGTGATCCACCGGGAGTTCTTGAAGTCGGCCCTCGGGACGGCGCGCATCGCCGACCTGGCGGTCGATTTCGGCAACGCCTACGCCTCGCGCCAGAGCGTCATCCAGACCGCGGTCACCTTCGAGGACCTGGGCGTCTCGGCCTACAACGGCGCCGCCAAGTATATCAAGCGCGTCGAGAATCTCCTGCTCGCCGGCAAGATCGTCTCGGTCGAAGCGCGTCACGCCGCGGTCGTGCGCGACCTGATGGACACCACCGGCGTCGCCTTCGCCAACAACGCCAATGCGATGGCGCTGGGTCTCGTCAACGAGCCGGCCGCCGTGCTCGCTGCCGCCGACCCGTTCATCACGACTGCGATCAGCATCGGTCGCGCGCCGACCGTCACGACCTGATTCTCTCCTCGACCACGCAACCGGAGCCTTACATGAGCACCTCAGATTCCACCACCCTGCTCGACACGATCGAGCCTGACGTGGCCGAGCGCATCGTCTCGCGCCGCGACGCGTTGCGCAAGGGCGCGTCCATGAGCAGCACGACCGCCGCCGCCCTCGCCTTCGGCTCGGTGCCGATCGCCCTCGCCGCGCTGACCAAGGAGTCGTTCGGCCAGGCGTCGACCACCGTTCGCTCCGTTCTCGAGTTCGCGTTTCTTCTGGAGAACCTCGAAGCGGAGTTCTACAAGGCGGTGCTCGGGACGAGCGCCATCGCTGCGCAGAACACAGCGTTCGCGCCTGTGCGCGCAACCTTGACCGCCATCGAGCGAGCGACATTTGGGCTGATTCGCGATCATGAGATCGCCCACGTCGCCTTCCTCCGCAGCCAGCTCGTCGGGCCCGGCGCGCCGCCGGTCACCTACACCGGTTCAAGCTTCGACTTCACTGGCGCCCGTGGGGCCGGCAACGGTCTGTTCGCCGCGGCGACGACGACCAAGGCCGTTCTGCTGGCCGCTGCGCAGGCATTCGAGGACACCGGCGTGCGCGCCTACAAGGGGCAGGCGGGCAACCTCCTCGGCAACGCGGTCGTGCTCGAAGCTGCCCTCCGCATCCATTCCGTCGAGGCGCGTCACGCGGCCAAGATCCGGAACATGCGCGCCCAGGCAGGCGTCGCGGTGCCGTTCAGCGGCACGATTCTCGGCAATGAATCCGGTATCTCCGGACTCTCGGCGGCTGGACAGGCGGTGATTACCCAGATCTACGCCGGCGAGGACAATGTGACCCACACGTTCCACAACGGGAGCGCCGCAGTGACGGCCAACGCGACGCCGTTCGGCGTCGGCTTCGGCGGGACCTCGGCCGTGCAGGCAGCGTTCGATGAGCCGCTCTCGCGTGACGCGGTGACGGCGATCGTGACGAACTTCATCGTCGCGTAGCCCGCTCGTCGTTCGATCGGCGCAGGCGCTGATCGAACGACGAACCGACGAGCGGACGCTCGATGGTTGACGAGGCGGCTCCCAAGCGGGAGCCGCCTCGTTTGCGTTCGTCGCGCTCG
>JBBQFU010000548.1:0-2170 GCA_038322185.1 Haliangiales bacterium | reverse complement strand
GCCCCCGAAACGCGTGTTTCTGAAGCCGATCACGTGCGCGAGGCTGTTGGCGTTGCGCGCGAAGAAGTGGCCGAGCAAGAACCAATGGGCCTACGTGCCCAAAGGGACCGAGCGGATCGACGGGACTACGCCGGTGACCCTCCTCGCGTTCGCCGAGCCGGACTCGCGTGACTCGAGCGACGATGAGCTCGACGCGGCGGAGCGGACACTGAAGGGCGTGGTGAAGAAGGCGTACCCGTTCACCGGGTACTCGGCAGCAGCGTAGGGCTTGAGCCGCGGTGGATGCTCGCGTGACAGGCCTCGACCAGGAACGCGAACACCGAACGCTTCTGCAGACGGAGCGAGTGCGCGACGGTCATGACGCGCTGTGCGAAGAGGCAGCCTCGCTCGCTCTGCGATCCGTACGAGGTCTTTCGCCAGAGCACGAACGGACGCAGGGCGCGCTCGGCGTGGTTGTTTGTCGGCTCGACGCCGTCTTCGTACGCGAAGCGGAACAGCGCGGCCTTGTGCGCGAGGACGTCGTCGCAGGCGCCCGAGAGGCCGCGAAGACGGAGCGCGACGCCTCGCTCGAGCAGCGTCTCGATTACGTGCTGGGCGTTCTCTGCTTTCGTTCGATAGGTCGCGATCGAGACGGTCCCGTCGCGCACTCGGTGCCAATCCGCGATCATGGCCTGCGCGATCAGCAACAGGCCGTCGCCGATCTTCGCGCCCTCGTCGTTGCGCTCCGAGAACGCGGCGAACTTGCGTATGAGATGCGCCCAGCAGATCTGGCGCCGATCCATCGCCCACATTCCGAACTGCGAGCCGCGATCGCTGATCAGCGTCCCGCTCAAGGTGCCGAGAAGCGACCGAATCGTCTCAGTGCGGCTGTCGGCGGTGACGAAGAAGACGGCGACGAGCTTGGTCGCGATCGTCCAGACCGCTGCGTGCGCGCCCTCGAGCCGCCAGGTGCTGCCGTCCACGTGCTTGACCGGCTGCGCGCGCACATGCGCGCTGGCCTCGTCGACGGGAGCGGCGATCGCACCGCTGATCCTCGCCTCGGCCTCGCTGAGCGCGCCGAGCGAGACAGGGATCGAGAACACCTCGGCGAGGAGCTCTTGGAGCTGACGACGGCTCGTGCGTCCGGCCAGCAGGTAGCCGATCAGGCCGAGCAGGCGCGGGCCGAACATGTGCGCCGGCACGCTGTCGGGCAGCTGAGCCCAGGTCGTCTTGCCGCAGCCGCCGCAGCTCGCCGCGTGCATCACGATCTCGTGCACGTCGGGCTGGATCGCGGGGACATCGATCACCTGGTGCCGGCGCGGATCGACACCGAGGAGCGTGAGCTCGCGGCCGCCGCAGCAGCGGCATCGCTTCGGTCTCAGGTCGGTCCGACGCGTGACCTTCTCGGGCGGCAGCAGCACGCGCTTGCTCGCCTTGTGACCAGGCTGCGCGCCACGCTGACGGCCGGTACCGCGCTTCGGCGGTCGCGTGCCCGGCGGATCCGACGACGGTGGCTTGTGCGAGTTCGTCGAGTTCTGCCCAGCCTGCGCTTCGAGCTCCTCGACGCGTGTCTTGAGCTTCGCGATCTCGGCGTCCCGGTCGGCGATCCCGGTCTTCGTCTCGAGCTCGCGGACGCGCTCCTTGAGCTTCGCGATCTCGGCGTCTCGTCCGGCGATCTTCGCATCGCGTTCGACAACGGCGTCAAGGAGCTGGGCCACTTGGGCCTCCAGCCTCGACACGCGCTCGTCGATCGAAGTCACGCATGCAGTCGGTCACGCGGCGATCTCCAAGTCGATCCCCTGCCTGTGTCCGTCATCACACGATCAACCCGGCTACACCCGGTGAACGGATACGTGCACGCTGGGTGCGACGTAGCGATCTCGCCTCGAGTCGGACGTGGTCGACGCGCCACTAGTACCGGCTATCCGATACTCGCGACCTCCGCACAATGCCGGTAGATTGTCACAGGACCATCTTCGGATACCTTGATCGCCGTACCCCATGCGCTCGCATTCCAGGCCGCTGTGGTCCGCGCTCCTGCGAATGTTCTTGGGTTGACACCAAGTGCTGCGAGCCGATTTGCGTCCGGTGCGACTATGATGCATGCGGCGTCCATGACTCGCCCAGACTTACTCAATACCATTGCTCCGTCCGTTCCAGCGGCGGCTGTGATGACTGGGTGCAGTTCTCA
>JBBQFU010000547.1:0-2188 GCA_038322185.1 Haliangiales bacterium | reverse complement strand
GGTCCTGTGCCGCGGCGAGCGAGATCGAGCAACTCACCGTGAGTTGCGCATCCTTGTGATCAAGTTCGACACGCAGCTTGAGGCCATTGCAGACGACGAGCAGCGATTCGTCGTCACCCAGCGCGACGTCAAATGCTGCGTCGTCGCTCCAGCGGCGGAGCAGCGCGAGCGACGCCTGATGTATGTAGACGTGGTCGTCGGGGAGCGGAATCATCATGTCGGCCTCTGGGTCGGTGTGGTCACGACGACGCAACATTGTGTGCGTCGCTCCATACCTGAGCAGGACCGCTGCTCGTTTTCACATCGCGATGGTGCGGAGCATCACGATCGCGACAAACCGCCCGGTCTGCGGGCGCCCTTCGAAGCGATGCGAGTAGAACTCGTCGGCATTCGCCACCGTGGACATGGCAGCGTGTTCGATCGAATGTTCTGGAACACCGGCGTCGATCAGGTCAAGGTGATTGGCGCGCCACAGGTCGAATGTCATGCGCCCGTCGGGGCTCGTCACGATCGTCTTGCCGTCGGGATACGCTGCGTTCGCGCGATCGGCCACGTCGGGTCCCACCTCGTACTCGGTCGGCGCGATCGACGGGCCGACCGCTGCGACGATCCGCGCCGGATCCGTCCCCCACGTGCTGCGCATGCGTTCGACGGTCCGCGATGCGATTCGCGCTGTCGTTCCTCCCCATCCGGCATGTGCCAGCCCCACGACGTGATGTTCGGGGTCGTAGATGACCACCGGCACGCAGTCGGCCAAGGTTACGACGAGCGGAACGTCGACGAGGTCCGTGACGAGCGCGTCCGTATCCTCGATAATCGTCTCTTCGCGGAATGCACCGCGGTCGCGCGTGCCGTCGTCGCGCGGCGCGACAACGTTCTCATCGACGATCGTGACCGTGTCGGCGTGCACTTGCCGGCACCACACCGAGCGTTCGAGGGGGATACGGTGTGCCTCGAAGAATCGCTCGCGGTTCTCGAGAACTCGGGAAGTATCGTCATCGACGCGCAGTCCCATATTGAGGCTCTCGTAAGGCGGTGAGCTCACGCCACCTTGACGCGTGGAGATCCAGGTGGCGACGCGATCATCGGGTAGCGAGGCGAACGTGTATGCCGGTGTTGAGTTGTCGATGCGCCGCATGTCGTCAGACTAGCCGAGCGCCTCGAGCAGCTGTCGATAGGAACTGATGATCGACCGAACTTCCTGCAGATAGTCGTGGGCCATCGGTTCGTATGCGAGCTTCGGATCGACCGCCGTTGGCGACATGCCGGCTGCCTCGATCCTGAGGCCGAGCGGAATTCCAAGCTCGCGAATCGCCGCGGCGAGCTGGTAGTTGCGGTAGTGGTGCGTCGTGACGATCAGCACGGACTGTCCACGCTTGAGCAGGGTGCCGTCCTCGACGAGCCAGCGGCACTGGTCGGCCGTGTTGGCCCGTCGATCGGGATGGGGCGAGGGCGCCGAAACGGCGTGCACCGGCAGGCCCGAATCGGTCTCGAAATCGCGCACTTGCCACGACGCAAACGGGTTGTCGTCCTCGGTCATCCCGCGCTGGCTGACGGGCTCGCTGACGCCGAAGGCCCTGCGCAGGCCGAGCGCGAGGGCATCGAGTTCCGTGCGCGCGGCGCGGCGCAGGTAGTCCTTCACGAGTGTGCGCTCGCGCGCTCCGAGGTTGCGAAATGCACCAAGGCCGATCACGCGGTCAGTGGTTACCTCGCCCGCGGCCAGGAGCGAGGCGGTGTGCATCGAGCGTGCGACGCAAGCTCGGGCCATGCCACCCAGGATGATGACCCGATCGTAGTGTCCCGCGGGTGGCGCCAGCATGTCGCGCAGGCCGAGCTCGTCGACTGCGTGATGTATCCGCTCGAGCATCTCCGAGTTCCAGTCGGTCTCGACGTCCTGGCTTCGCTCAGTTCCACTCCGGAAGTCCCACACGGAGGAGAACTCATCGAGGTATTCGAGCCGCTCCCGGGTCGTCGTGCCGTGGTCCGCGTCGCCTCCGAACATCGTGACGAGCTCGGCAAGTGCATCCGATCGAACCCACGCGTGAATGTGCGTTGCTGGATCGATGTCGTGTGTCAGCCGCGGGATCGCCTTGTCAAGTGCTACCGGCCATGACTGCTCCTTGGCAGTCTCGTCGAGCAGGTGAACGAGATCGATCGACGCGTCCGGGTTGCGGAGCGCCACGCGTGC
>JBBQFU010000546.1:0-2243 GCA_038322185.1 Haliangiales bacterium | reverse complement strand
GATCGCGGGCTGCAGCTCACCGGCCGAGCGGACGATGGACAGCCCCACGGTGCTTCCCTGCTTCGACGGTTTGACCACCACCGGCCAGCCCAGCGCTCGCTCTACCTGCAACGCATCGAGCCCGGTTCGCGTTGCCATGATCCAGTCAGCCGTGCTCACACCCGCCGCCCGCAGCACCACCTTCGAGAGGTGCTTGTCCATGGCGAGGGCGCTCGCGAGGTGACCGCTGCCGGTATATGGCACGCCCGTCATGTCGAGCAGCGCCTGCACGGTGCCGTCCTCCCCCTGCCCGCCATGCAGCGCCAGGAACACGCAGTCGGCCTCCCGGATCGCGGGCAGCGAACCCAGCGCCGGCGAGAGCGAACCCGAACCCACGCCCGACAGCGCCTCCAGCGACGGCGGCGCACTGCCGACGCCGGCGGCGAGCAGCGACATCTCGGTCTCGCGCGTGAGGACGCCTTCCGCCGGGTCGAGGCACGTCACGCGATGTCCCTTCTCGCGCAGTGCCACCGCGATGCGAAGCCCGGACGACAGCGACACGTCGCGTTCCGCGGACACGCCGCCCAGCAGCACCGTGATGTTCATCGACCCATCATGTACTCGAGGACGTCGAAGCGCGTCACCACGCCCTGAATGACGCCGTCCTTCCGCATCAGCACCGCGCGGTTGGACTTGGACAACAGCTTCGCCACGCTCTCGACAGGCTGGCCTGCTTCGACGATCGGAAACGGCTGGTCCATCACGTCGCTCACCTGCATATCGAGCGTCTTCGGGTCAGCGAGACTCTTCGACGTGAGCTGCGACTCCGCGATGCTGCCGACGCACGTCGTGCCGTCCATCACCGGCAGCTGCGAGATGTCGTGCAACGACATGAGGCCGAGTGCCTGTCGCACGAGCGTGCCGGCACCGATGCTCACGATCGCGGGCGCGTCGCCGCTCTTGCGATGCAGCACCGCTTCGATCGTCGTCGGCGTGACGTCGAGCAGCTGGTTTTCGCGCAGCCACTCGTCGTTGAACACCTTCGACAAGTAACGCTCGCCGGTGTCGCACAGGAAGGTCACGACGCACGCATCCGGATCGTCGATGCGGCGCGCAAGCGTGAGTGCCGCATGCGCGATGAGCCCGGCAGAGCCGCCGACGAACAATCCTTCTTCGCGCGTGAGCTTGCGCGACATCGCGAACGCATCCTTGTCGCTCACGGTGATGAACTCGTCCACGGCACTCATGTCGAGCGTCTTCGGCACGTAGTCCTGCCCGACGCCCTCCACCTTGAACGGTGCAGCCGTAGGCGTACCTTCACCCTTCGTGCGCCACAGCTCCGCGAGCACCGATCCCATCGGATCGGCCGCGATGATCTTGATGTTCGGGTTCTTCGACTTGAGGTAGCGCGACACGCCGCTCAACGTGCCGCCCGTTCCGGCCGCAGCGACGAAATGCGTGATGCGACCACCCGTCTGCTCCCAGAGCTCGGGGCCGGTGGTCGCTTCATGCGCTTCGGGATTCGCCATGTTCTCGAACTGTCCCGCGAGCACGGCGCCCGGTGTCTCCGCCGCAATGCGCTTCGCCTTCTGCACGTAATGCTCGGGATGCTCCGGTCCGACCGCCGTCGGCGTGATCACCACCGTCGCTCCGAATGCACGCACGAGACGCACTTTCTCCTGCGACATCTTGTCGGGCATCGTGAATATGCACTTGTAGCCCTTGAGCGCGGCCGCGATCGCGAGGCCGATACCGGTGTTGCCGGCCGTCGCTTCGACGATCGTACCGCCCGGCTTGAGCGTGCCCGCCTTCTCGTGCGACTCGATCATGCACATGCCGATGCGGTCCTTCACGCTGCCACCTGGATTGAAGAACTCCGCCTTGCCGTACACTGGCGTTCGGAGCCCGCGCGCGACGCGGCTCAATCGGATGAGCGGCGTCCAGCCGATCGTGTCGAGGACACTGTCGTAGGGGAGACGGTGGCGAACGTGTTCCTCGCGTGGGGCGTCCGACGAGGAATCGGTGCGGGCGGGATGGAGCGTGGGAGCGGTCATGCGGGTCTCGGATGCATCTCAGGTGGAGTCGCCGGCCGCACGCTGCTGCGCCGGATGCCGAAAATGGACGGGGAACAGCAAGGAGACGGCAATCGGCACACCGCGACGACGGGCGGCCCGGAACCGCAGGCGCGACGCACCCGCGAGGGCCGCGGAGTCGAGCGCGGAGTATCCCGACGCCTCGACGACACGCGTGCTGTCGGTGACGAC
>JBBQFU010000545.1:0-2308 GCA_038322185.1 Haliangiales bacterium | reverse complement strand
GACGCGGAGCTTGCCCTGGAAGTAGAGCTGCATGCCGGCGTTCGGGTCGGAGAGCATGGTCTTGAAGTCGTCGTGCGCGACCTCGACCGTGCACTGCGCCTTGCCGCTGTCGCCCTTGACGCAGCTCGGCGGGTTCGACGTCGTGTCGACGGTCCACTCACCACCACCATCGCCCGTGATCTTGAAGCAGTAGATCGCGTTCATCTCGCGCGCTTTATCGGGATACTGAGCGAGTCCTTGCGGCACCAGGTTGTCGAACAGATCCTGGGCGTTCTTCGGCATCGTGGCCATGGGTGATTCCTCCGCCGAGGTTGTTATCGCGGAGACAAGATTCCGTCAACGCTGACTGCCGGCCGAAAACGCGAACAGCGGCCCTGGGCCGCCGTCGGGAGCGAGCGCTATTCGCGCTTCACTTCGCGATGCAGGTCGCCACGTCACCCTCGGTGGGCGCGAACTCCTGCGAGTCCTTGTAGAAGCTGCGCTTGAAGTTCTTGTCCCAGCATTCCGTGAGGCTGACGGTGATGCTGGACTGGATGTCGCCACCCGTGGCCATGGCATCCGAGCGGCCGGTGCCGGTCGAGGCCCACTTCGAGACGATCTGGAAGCTCTCGAGCTGCGCGCCACCGCCCGCGTCGCCCTTCGCCCCGAACTGCATGCGGCCCGAGCCGTCTGCGAGCTCGTCGTACGCGTAGTCGGCGCTGATCGGCTTGCCCTGATCGTCGACGCCGATGATGTCGAGGTCGAGGTGGCGCTTCGCGAGGTCGTACGAGACCGTGACCTCACCGCGATCGTCTGCCGCGTCGACCGGGTTCACTCGGCGGCTCGCATCGAAGTCGATGTTGAAGATGCCGTTGCCCTGGAGCTCGCCCGGGCGCGGATCCGCGTGGCCGCTGATGACGACCTCGAACGCGGTGCCCGCGCTCTTGTTGCGGCCCGACAGCTCGTACTCGTAGGTGCCGTCGCCGTTGTCGGTGACGTCGAGCTTGTACTCGGCCGGGTTGAGCGCCTCCGTCCACGGGCCCCACGTGTAGACGTTGTTGTCGACGCTGGTGACCGGGTACTGGACGATCGCGTGGAGGAGCACGAGCACCCACGCGCTGCCGCCGTTGAACGAGCGCGTCACGTTGCGCGTGACGACGTAGTAGTCGGCGAGCTGACCGATGGTCTTCGTCTGACCTTCGGGGAGTTTGATGCTGACCTGCTCGGCAGTCGGCAACGCCGTTCGCAGGTCGCTCGGCGCTTCCTCTTGTTTGATACAACCAACGAGAGAGATCGAGAGAGCTGCAGTGGCGAGGAGACTCTTGGTCATCATGCTTTCGGATAGAGCAGCTCGCGTGCCGGCTCGCGTCCGTGCGTTCTCGCGGCCTTACGGTGTCGGATTTTTCGACGGGCCGAGCCCGGGCAAAATACTGATGCGGTCGCCGTCGTGGAACACGACGACTGCCTCGTCGGCGACCGCGACGCCTACACGCGTACGCGGTGTGCGTGGTAGCGCGTGCACGTACAGCAGCCGCGCGTTCGTCGCGTACCCCGCAACGAAGTCGACATCTCCACGCAGCGCGAGCGCCGTCTGCTCGTCGGTGGCGTAGCCGAGCAGCGCGGTCGCGGGCGTTGGACGTGCGACGGTCGCGCGTAACGAGCCCGTAGCATCCATGTCGATCACGTGTGCCTCGGGTGCACCCGCATAGGCGCCGAGGTTGACGATGCGCAGGAGCGGCGAGCGATCCGCCCACACCACACCGGTGAGCGCCGTGTAGCGATGCTCGGTGTGCCACGCCTTCTTGCCACGCGCGACGACGCGCCCGTCCTCCAGCGCGATCCGGAACCGCGTGCCTCGATACGTGACGTCGATCGGCGGTGACGTCGCGCTTGCCGCCTTCGCGGCGCCGGTGAACAGATCGATGGTGACGGCGTGCGTACCGCGCACCCAGCGCAGATCGTCATGGAGCGCCTGCACCCCGGTATCGGCCGCGAACGCTTCGAGGCCCTTGCCGTGAATCGGTAACCACGACTGATCCGCCCCGGTCGTGGTGACGACGCGCAGGCAACCGAGCAGCAGCTCGCCGTCGGGCACCGGCATGAAGTGCTCGCAGTCGGAGACCAAAATAATGTTGGTCTCGTGGACGAGCGGCGGTGCGAGGTGCGCGCCGGCGGCCTTCGTCCACGCGATGCCGCCGTGCACGTAGTCGATCGCGGCGAAGCCGAAGCCGCTGCCACCGACGATCGCGAGGTCACCCGCCATCGTCGGACCGACCTCGTCCCCGCGCGGCTTCGTCGTCGGGATCGTGATCGTGCGCACCGCATCGAC
>JBBQFU010000544.1:0-2394 GCA_038322185.1 Haliangiales bacterium | reverse complement strand
GCATAGTACTGCTCGGCGCTCATCAAGTGCTTGAGCGCGCCGTACCCGCTCGGCATGCCGACCGTGAGCTGTCCCAGGAGGCCGAGCGAGCGCACGGTCTCCTGGCGCGCCGCGTACAGCGCACGCGCAACACCACGCCCGCGAAACTGCGGATGGGTTCCGATGTCGGCGCCGTACAGCCACGGCCCATCGGGTTCGTGCGACGTGAGCCACCCGCCCTGGATCACATCGGCGAACGTGTGATCCGGATGATCGAAGTCGAAGCGCATGCGGATCGTCGACGTCATTCCAACGACAGCGCTGTTCTCGTCGACGACGCAGAACTGTCCCGCGGGGAACAGCTCGATGTGCTTGCGATAGTGATCCGCAACAAAGCGCTCCTCGGGTGCGAGCGTCGGGAACACGACCCGCTGCAGCTCCTCGAGGGCGTCCGCGTGCTCGGCGCCCGTGCGGTGCACGGCGAGCCCCTTCCCGAAACGTCGATGGAGGCTCACACCTCGCTCCGCTTCGCGCCTTCCGTGTAGCGCACGCCGTAGAGATCGGTACGGCGGTCGAGCCACGTACGCACGCTTCCGGTGAGTCTGCTGCGACGCAGTACCTCGGTGTCGAGCTCGTTGAGCAGCATCGTCTCGACATTCGGAGTTGCCTCGTCGGCGACACCGTCACGAGCGAACGGCAGGTCGCACGGCGTGAGCACGCACGCCATGCCGTAGTGGATGTCGGCGCCCTGGACGAATGGCAAGTTGCCGACCGGTCCGGCGAGCACCGCGTACATGCCGTTCTCGATGCAGCGGGCCTGCGCGCACCAACGGATTCGCATGTAGCCCGATCGGATGTCGGTGTTGAACGGGACAAACAGTACGAGGGCACCCTTGCTCGCTGCGACGCGCGTGATTTCTGGAAACGCAACGTCATCACCGATCAAGATCGCGATCTTGCCGCGATCGGTGTCGAACACCCGGATCTCGTCGCCCGCGCTCACGCCCCACCAACGGAGCTCCTGCGGCGTGATGTGCAGCTTGTACTGCTTCTCCACGGTGCCGTCGCGGCGGAACAGGTACGCGATGTTGTAGAGCTTGTCATTCTCGACGGAGAGATGCGATCCGCCGATGATGTTGACGTTGTATTTCATCGCCATGCGCGTGAAGAGCTCGACGTAGCGCGGCGTGAACTCGTCGAGACGCCGTGCGGTCGCCGACGACTCGAGCGATTGCACGAGCACCTGCAGCTGGTTCGTCAGCATCTCGGGGAACAGCAGGAAGTCCGTGCGGTACTCGGCGGCCGTGTCGATGAAGAACTCGCATTGCTGCGCGAACTGCTCGAAGGCGGTGATCGGTCGCATCTCGTACTGCACGGCGGCGACGCGAATGTTGCGCACCGGCGACAACCCGAGCGGATGGTGCTCCGGGTTCAGCCACTCCATGAACACGGCGTAGCCTGACGACTCGGTATCCTCCGGCAGGTAATCCTTGAGTACGGCGCGTACCGAGAAGCCCTGGCCGAGCTGCGCGGTCAGCACGGGATCCTTGTCCTTGAGATCCTTGCGCACGACGCGGCGCACGTACTCCTCGGCGGTCATCTTGTCCGCCTGTTTCGCGTAGCCCGGAATGCGGCCGGCGATCATGATCGCGCGCAGGTTGCGCTGGCGGGCGAGCTCCTTGCGCGCCTCGTAGATGCGGCGCGTGAGGTGCACGCCGCGATGCTTGGGATCGACGGCGATGTCGATGCCGTAGAGCGTGTCGCCCTCGGGATCGTGGTTGCGAATGAAGCCGTGGTCGCTGACCTGATCGAACGTGTGATACGCGCCGAAATCTTCCTCGTCGACGATCAGAGTGCTCGACGTGGCCACGAGCGTCCCATCGAGCTCGATGCCGATCTGTCCTTCCGGGAAGATCGCCAGCTGGCTATCGAACTCCTCACGCGTCCACGCGGCGATCATCGGAAATGAGCGGCGCTGGATGTCGACCACGCTCTTGTGGTCGGTCTTGCGCAGCTGGCGTACGACGAGGCGGGGGCGCGAGTCGGCCATGCGTTCGCACCGTAGCGCGGCGGTCCGTGGTGAGCGAGCGAGTGGGCCTGCGAAGAACGTCCACGTGGCGTCTGTCGCAGAAATGTCACTCGACGTCTTACCAAACGACGCGATGTCGTGCGTTCGCGCGTCACGGACAGCCGATCGGCTGCGTCGAGATGATCCAATTGTCGAACACGATCGTCTCGGTCGCCGTGTTCATGACACTCGAGAGCGTGCCGATTTCCACGCGCGTGAAGCCGGTAGCCGGCGCCGTCGCCGTGTTGTCGAACCCCGCCAGCGCCAAGACCTCGTCGAGCAGGACCTCGACACGCCCTCCTCCACCAGCCGGTGCCACCACGATGACGAGCTCGAAGCACGCCCAC
>JBBQFU010000543.1:0-2408 GCA_038322185.1 Haliangiales bacterium | reverse complement strand
CTAATTTGAGGGGATCCATCAGGCCCTACAGGCGTGCGGGGGAAATGACCTGGGCGGGGTCTCGGAGGGGAGAGCCGACCCGACAGATCGCCCGGGCCAGAGCACGGACGCCGACGGGACCGCAGACGCGAGTGACGGGAGCGCGTGGGACGTCGTCGACGCAGCCTCCGCCGATGGCACGGCAGAGGCTGGCGACGCAGCCTCTGCGTGTCCCGGACTTCTGGGCGCACCTGCCAAACCCACGACTTGCACGAGGACGTTTGGCAACGGGGTGAAGCGACTGCTGGCCGGCGGCGTTGCCGCGGATTCAGACGAAAACATCGTCTTCGCCGGCAACTTCGAGGGCAGCGTCGACTTCGGAGGTGGAGTTCTGCTGAGCGCGGGGGAACAGGACGCTTTCGGGCTCTTCGGCGAAAGTCGGGCCGATGCGAAGAAGGTCACGCGGCGTGACCGAGCGGCATGGGCAGCGTGAGGCCGAGCGCGACGAAGCGCTTGAGGCCATCGGCGGTGCGAATGGGATTGGCGGTCATGAATCGCAACTTGCGTAGGAGGTAGTCGTGATCGCGATAGCCTCGCGCGCGTCGAACGAGCGTCTCCCAGTTGTTGTTGAGCGCCTCCACGCGGCCGGTCGCAGGACGATGCTCGGCGAGGGCGACGATCTCGTTCCAGCGTTCGTTGAGCGTGTCGTGGAGTCGTCGGAGAGGACGAACGGCGTACGAGCGGGTTCGGCGGAGGATGTGCGCGAGGCCCTTCTCCATCGCGGCACGATTGGGGGCGCCGAGGACGTCGCGGAGCTCCTCCTTGATCTGGTAGGCGCGAGCGAGCGTGCGGTTCTGCGCGAGGAGCTCGCGGAGCCTGACGCGCTCGTCGTCACTGGTGCGCTCCCAGGCTCGAAGGAGAAGCCAACGACGGCCGGTGCCGACGGCGCGCATCTCGTTGCCGGCGCGGAAGAAGACGTCCCGGCGCAGCTCGTCGAGCATCGCTCCGGCGAGCTTCATGATGTGGAAGGGGTCGTGCACGATGGCCGCGTGCTCGAGGCCGAGCGTACGGTCGACGGCGTTCCAGAATGGTCGATGAAGGTCCATCGCGAAGAGCTTGATCGTCGCCTTCTGCTCGTCGGTGAGGCTATCGAGCCAGGGGCGAAGCGACTCTTCGCGGCGGCCCTTTCCGATCCACAGCGGCTCGCCGGTCTCGAGGTTGCTGACGATGGTGACGAACTTGTGCTCGTTCTTGTGACGGCGTCCCAGCCACTTCTCGTCCACTCCGACGTGACGGAGAGGAACGACGGGGCGCGTCGCATCCCAGCGCGCGATCGCGCGGTCCTCGGCGCGACGGACCGTCAGCCAGCTGAGGCCGTGCAGAGCGGCGACGTGCATCACCGGCATCGACGCCGCTTCGACGGCGAGGTGATGCTGAAGACGACGACTCTGCCGCTGGTACGGGTCGGCCCAGGCCACCATCTCGACGGACGCGCCCTCGCACGCGCGACACTTCACGCGGCAGCTCGCGTACTCGATCTCGACGGGACGTCCGGCCCACGGCAGGTCCGCCCATCGCCGTGGCGGAAGGCGCTCGTGAAGCTGACGGCATACGGCCCCGCATCGGCTGCAGCGCGGCAGCCAACGGCGCTCGGCCACGAGCACGAGCCGCGTCTCGCGGAGCAGCGAGAACCCGCCGACCGACACGATGCGCTGCCCCGACGCCGACTCGAAGAACGTCTCCGTCACCTTCCACCCGTCGAATCCAAGAATCTCTGTCAGAATCTGAGCGCGCTGCCCCATCCGTTGTCCTCCGAGCTCTTTTCAGGAACCCGTGGGATGGCACCGCATGCTGCGGGAGTCGATGGGGGAGCGCGCTTCTCTGCGCGCGCGTCAGGCCGCTCGCAGCGCCCCACTTCGCGGCGGCTCTCGAGACGAACGGCCCATCGTGCTCGCCTCGAAGCTACGCGGGCGCTTGCGATCGGACGCGCGGATCACGCGGCCCGACTTTCGACGAAGAGAGCCTTTTCTTCTCGCTTGATGTCGCCGGCCGAGTGGAGCGAACGGTCGTCGGATGCGAAACCGAGCAAACGCCTCCCCGATCCCTGCCGCGCCGCCAGAGCCGTCCGCGGTCCCGCCCTACGTGCCGCCGAAGCGATCGAAGTACGACGACCTCGTCGACGTGCTCGCCGACCGGCTGTTCGAGATGGTCCTGAACGGCGCACCGACGTAGAGCGTGGCGCGAGCTCGGTCACAAGGTCCCTTCCGGAGCGAGGCGGCACGGATCGGGTGCTTCGGGCGCTTCCACCTGCAGCGTCGAGTGGGCGATCCCGAAGCGGTCGTGCAGGACCTTGCAGACGTCGCCCAGAAACCTCGGCTCGCACGACCCCGTGCGCATGATCAGGTGGGCGGTCAGCGCATTCTCGGTCG
>JBBQFU010000542.1:0-2451 GCA_038322185.1 Haliangiales bacterium | reverse complement strand
GTGCCGGCGCGAGCTGGGCATCGAGCTGGACAAGATCGGGCAGACGGCCGACTGGACTCGGCGGCCGCTCCCCGATTGGCAGGTCGCCTACGCGGCGCTCGACGCAGAGGTCCTACGACTGGTCCACGAGCGACTCGCACTACGCCATTGAAAGCATGGGGGTATCATGGAAGCGGCTGAGGCGAAGATTCAACGGGTGCTCGAGGGCAGCAAGCAGTTCCTCGTGCCACACTACCAGCGCCCGTATTCATGGCGCGAACCGCAGTGGCTCGCGCTCTGGCGTGACATCGAGGGTTTGCTCGAGGACGAGGAGCTGAAGCCACACTTCCTCGGACCGATAGTGTCCACCACGGCACGCTCCGTCCCCGAAGGCGTCGAGAAGCGCTTGATCATCGACGGCCAGCAACGCCTCACTACGCTCCTCATCCTGCTCACGCTGATCCGTGATCGTGCGCGCGCGCTCGGCCAGCCGAGAGTCGCCGAACGCATCCAGGATCTCGTCACCAACCGGCACGAAGAGGGCAACGACCACTACAAACTCCTGCCGACGCAGAGCGAGGATCCGCGCGAGAGCGATCGCGAAGCGTTCATCCGGCTCGTGCGCGGCGACACCCTCGAGTCGACGAGCGGCATCGCAGCCGCCTACGCATGGTTTTCTGCGCGACTGCTCAAGACGCAAGCGACCGAGCTCGAGCTGCTCGTGCGCGCGATTACGTCCCGGCTGACGTTGGTCAGCATCATCCTGGACGATAAGGACAACCCGCATCGCATCTTCGAGAGCCTCAATGGCAAGGGTCGTCCGCTCTCCCAGGCCGATTTGATCCGCAACTACTTCTTCATGCGTCTGCCCGACCGGGAGCACGAGAATGTCTATCTGCATGTCTGGCGACCCATGCAGCGGCGCCTTGGCGAGGAGGCACTCACCGACTTCGTACGCCACTACCTGATGCGAACCGGCACCGTCGTTCGCGAGAGCGACGTGTATGCGGCACTGAAGACGACGGTCGAAGACGAGCCCGCGCGGTCTCCACTGGAGCACCTGAAACAACTGAAAGAGTTTGCCGCATACTACGAAGTGCTCATCCGGCCCGAACACGCGCCGAGCACGTCGATCCGCGATCGACTCGCCCGCCTGAATCGACTCGAGGTCACGGTCGCGTACCCGTTCCTGCTTTCGCTCTACGACGACTACGTAGGCAAACGGCTCACCGAGCCAGAGGTGTGCTCCGTCCTCGATGTCATCGAGACCTACATCGTGAGGCGTTTCGTCGTGGGCATTCCCACGAACGCGCTGACCAGGATCTTTGCGCCGCTGTACACACAGGCGCGCCGCGAAACGGACTTCGTCGTGGGCGTGAAGCGGAACCTCGCGGGCCGCGGCTGCCCACGCGATCCGTCGTTCCGTGAGCACCTCGGATCGTTCCGCGCGTACGGGGGCGGCGGGCGCCGCGAGAAGACTCGCTTCATTCTCGAGCGTCTGGAGTTGGCACTTGGCCACAAGGAGGCGATCGATGCGTCGGGAACGACGATCGAGCACGTGATGCCCCAGTCGCTGACGGATGCATGGAAAGCCGAGCTCGGGGACAGCTGGGAAGAAGACCACGAAGAGCTCCTGCACACCCTCGGCAACCTGACGCTGACTGGCTACAACTCGGAGCTCGGCAACGCGACGTTCGCTGCCAAGAAGAGCCAATTCGCCACGAGCCACGTCGAGCTGAATCGGTACTTCGAGCAGGTCGAGCGGTGGGATGCTGCCGCGATCGAACGGCGTGCGGAGGTGCTGGGAGAACTGGCGGCAACGGTGTGGCCATGGTTCGGAGGGGAGGAGGCGACGGCCGGCGCGCCGCGCGACGCGGAGAACGTCACGGGAACGTTGCCTCGCGTGTTACGCGTCGCCGACGAAGTCGTCACGGTCGCGTCATGGACCGAGGTGTGGGTTCAGACGCTCGAGGCGATTGCCTCGCACGACCCAGACGAATTTCAGCGCGTGGCGGCGGAGATGCCTCGCCTCGTCAGCTTCGACGCGAACGCATTCCGGCGTTCGAATCGTGCGAAGAAGCTGACAAATGGCGCATTCGCCCAAGTCAATCTGTCGGCGGTCGGGCTGTATCGGGTTTCGACTCAGGCGGCGCAGATCGCCGGAATCGGCGACCGTTGGAGCGTTGACTTCGCTCCGATTGGGGGCGGCGAGGCTGAGCAAGAATTGGGTGATGTCAGTCCGACGCACGTGCGCCAGACTCAGCTCGAGCTCTGGACGCGCGCGCGCGAAGCACTCCTGGCGACCGGCAAATTCCCAAGGCTTCAGACCCCGCGCCCACAATACTGGTTCAATGTGGCACTTGGGCGCTCGAATATCTATCTCTCGCTGACCGCGAATCTCGTCGAAGGTCGGCTGAGTGTGCGCCTGCTGCTGGTCGGCGATGCGGGCGAGCGGGCGCTGAGCGCGCTCGA
>JBBQFU010000541.1:0-2484 GCA_038322185.1 Haliangiales bacterium | reverse complement strand
CGGCGCCTTCACCGCGGTTCTGGGAGAACGCATTGACGCGGAAGCGAAGCGTCTCGTCGAGAGCGAACGCGAAGTCGACCTCGAGCTTCTCCTGGAACACTCGACGTTGCGCGTCGTTCATCACGTCGAACACGAGGCGGTGAGCTTCCTCGGCGGTCAGCGCCGGAATGTCGATGCGCTGCAGGTCACCGTGGATGCGGACCATCGGTGCTTCGCCGGCCGACAGGTGAAGGTCGGACGCCTTGCTCTGCACCATGAAGCGAAGCAGCGCGGAGACTTGCAGCATCAGAACTCCTCGACGCTGAGTACGGCCGCCTTCGCGATGAAGTGTATGTAGTCGCCGTCGCACACGACCATGTGGGTCGACGTGTCATTGAGGTGGTCGAGCGTCCGGCGGTGGCCGTACGGCGCGATCCAGCGCAACTCGCCGCGCACGACCGTGCCGCCACGCAGGCGAATCATCGTGCGCTGCTTCTCCTGCGGGAAGTCCGCGTCGGGTGCTGCGGCGTGCATCACGTGTGCGCTGATGCAGGCGATCGCGTTGCGCGCGACCATGCGAACGGTCGTGCCCATCGCGACGGGCATGAACGCGTTCGGGTCCTCGAACACGCGCGACAGCGTGTCGCCGGAGGGCACGAAGAAGAGAACGTACGCGCGCTCGCCGTCATCGAGGATCAGCTCGCCCGGCGTCTTGTCGCGCGGCACGCGCATGATCGGCTGGGACCGTTCATCCGCTCGCAGTGTCTCGCCCATACCCAGGTAATCGACCCAGGCCCGCGGATTTGTAGGGTGGCTGTGATTCCCTACATCCGGCGGCGTAGCGACCAGCCAAGTAGCTGTTAAGGCTGGCCTATGCTTCCGCGCGCACGAGGTCTGCGAGGCGATAGGCGAGGGCCACCAGCGTGAGGCCGCTGTTCGCGATGCCGGCAGCACGAAGCAGCGACCCATCGCACACGTAGGTGTTCGGCAGTCCGGTCACGCTAAAGAACTCCTTGCTGGTATCGCCCGGTGCCGCCACGAATGAAGTGGCCGTTCCCGAGTGGTGCGCGGCGTTGCGAAACTCCCAGCTCGCCGTCGGCACGACCTTGCGCTCGATGATGTCGTCCGCGAACTCGGCGAAGAACTTGTCGACGCTCGCCTCGTACGACTTCAACTCATCGGGCGTCACGTGCCAGTTGAGCGACGGCCGCCTGCCCTTGCCCATCTGGAGGCCGCGGGTCTTCAGCGGCGTCTGCTCGCCGAGGATCAACATCGAATAGTAGTTGCCGCGAAACCCGAGCCGCGTCTTGAACAGGATCGCCTCGCGCACGGCCTCGAGATTGCCGAGGAGCATCCGGATCTTCTTGGGCGAGAACGGGTCGTTGCGCAGATCCGACAGGATGTAGCGGGCGGGTCCCATGATCGAGCCCAGCCGCATGTCGACGGCAGGGCGCAGGTACACCACCGTCTTGAGGTCGTCGCTCTCGTACACCAGGCCGGCGCGGACATCGGCCGACAGCGTTGCGGTGCTCGAGACCTTCTTCAGCTTGCTGTCGGGACGCAGCTTGACCTTCGCGACATACGCCATCGGGTGGTCGTGATAGCCGGGGACGAACCCGTTGTCCTGGCCGAGGGAGCTCGCCAGCAAGATCGGCGTGCCCATGCCACCGCCGCACGCGATGACGTGATCGGCTGCGAGCTTCTGGCCCCCCTCGACTTCAACGCCACCGTCGACGATTCGCGTCGCACGTCCGTAGACGACGTTGACGTTGTCACCCGGGTAGCGCTCGTTCGCGAGCTTCCAGACGTTGTGCCGCGCCTGTGGCAGGACCATGTGGGCGACGGTCGACGCGCCGCCCTGCAGGGTCGCCGTATTCTTGTCGCGAACACCGTCACAGGCGTCGAGCTCTCCCTTCGACAGAAAGAACTGCCAAGCCTTGCGGTAGTACGACGCGAAGCCGGCCGGCTCGATGCCCGCCTTGCGGAGATCCTTGTCGTCGAGCTCGATCAGCGCGTTGTGCCAGTAGTTGGTGGTGCCGCCGAGACCCTCGGCGCGGTTGATCGATGTGTTGAGCTCGCCGGTGTCGCAATCGACATCGTCGAACAGTGGCTTCTTTTTGGGGCCGCGCTCGATCACGGTCACCTGGAAGTCGTTGCGCAACAACGCACTCATGACCGAACCGCACAGCCCCGCCCCGATGACAACGACCCGCTTCTTCATCAACTTCTCCGTGTTATCGACCGAGGCTACATCACGCGGCGGATGCCCTCGCGGACACCTACCCGCGGGACCCAACCCAGTAACAGTCTCGCCTGGTCGCTCTCGTAGTGAAGGCGAGCGAGCGCGGACTTCAGCCGGTACAGCCCGATCGGGCTTGGCTTTCCGATCGCGCCGAGCGGCAACTCGCTGAGCTTGCCGAGCGCGAACAAGAGGGGACGGGGCACGCGCACGACCGGCTTGTTGCCGCCTGCGATGCTGAGCACTTCGTCCTGGGTCAGTGACTC
>JBBQFU010000540.1:0-2505 GCA_038322185.1 Haliangiales bacterium | reverse complement strand
TCCAGCCCCGATTCTCTGTGGTGACAGAAGAGGATTTGACAACCGTCGGCGGTCTTGACAATCGTCGGTCGCCGGGGTCATGCTCTGGATCTCTTCCAAGACGTGCCGCTGGGCACACACCGCGCGATCGCGGATCCGAGCAGTACGACGTTAACGATGCACTACGCCGGGTTCTCCTCGAGCGCGAGCGTGCCGTCCGCCATCAGGTTGAGAACGTGCTCCTCGAGACCGCCGGCGAGGTCGGGATCTTCGATGAGCACCCCGGCCTCGAGGTTCGCGGTCAGGGCGCGGTGGGTGAGGTTGGCCGAACCGACGAGCCTCGGTTCGAATCCCGCCCCCGCTACTACGGAAACCCCCTCTCGCCAGGGGGTTATCGTGTTTGTGGGGGTGGATTGGGGTTGTCGGCGGCGGAGGTGCTCGGCGAGGCCGTTTGGGGCGGTGCGGGTACCAAACGGGTACCAATTTTGAGAATGAGTTTGGGCGAGATGTCTTCGGCTGACCCGATTTGCACGAGCGCTGGGCCGTGCCAAACTGCGCTCGACGGACGAACCGCGCTTCGTCGCGGCGACGTTCACGATCTATCGAGGGGGAAATCGCGGGTGGCGATCTCGGACAATGCCGATCGAGCGCGGTACGGACTTGATGCAGTCGCGGCCGTGGCGCTTCGTACCGGTGTCGCGCACGATGACTCAGCGACTGCGATCTCTGACGTGCTCGCCTACATCGCGCACGCGTGCGACGCGCTCGGGCTCGATCCGCTTGAACTCTTCAAGGACGGCCACTGGTCCTACTGCGGCGACCGTGAGGACGGTCCGTTCTGCTACCCGATGCTCGCGGACGCGAAGACGTTCGCGATCGCGCATAAGCGCTCGATGGCGGTGGCCGTGCCTAACGAGTCCGATTGACGACGCATGGCCTGCGATGCGTCGCCGACTCTGGCGATAGCGTGAGCGCGTGCTGATCGATCACGACTCTGCGGGCGACGATGCAGCCGACCTGGCGCCAGCCTTCGCACGGGCTATCGGGTCCGACCTGCTGACGCCGGACGACGTCGGCCGTCTTGAGGCTGGCCTACGCAATCGGCTCCAGCAGCTCGACAGCCCGATCCCGGCGGAACGCGCAAGAGTGATCTCCGCCGTCATCGAAGCAACGGGCGATGACAATCCCGCGCCGGAGCGACTCCTCGGTCTCGCGGTACTCGAGGCGTTGCACGACGTTGCTGCGCACCACGGTTGGGACGATCGAGCGCTCCCTCGCGCTCAAGGACGTCTGGAGGCCGCGCTCGGCGGCCCTCTCACCCAGGTGGCAGCCGACAGATGACCGACGACCTCGGCACCGGGCCTCGTGACCATCTCGTCACGGAAGGGCTCGCGCGATCACTGCACGCCGTGCCGGATGAACTTCGCGTGGAGGAGCCTCTGGACCCGGTGGAGGCGCCGGACCGCCTTGCGCGCCACGCGATGGGTGAGATCCGTCGCGATCTCGCGAGCGGCGATGCATCAGCATCAGGTACGCAGGCGCGCAAGCTCAACGAGCTGCTTGCCGATCTCGACGACGCGACCGCCGACCAGGCGGTTGCGCTTCCGGCGCGAGTGCTGCTGGGCATCAAGGCGCTCTCGCCGCTTGGCCAGCCCGTGGATCTCGCGCCGGCACCGGCGATCCCGTTCAGTCAGAGTGATCTACTCGTCAATGCGGAGGGCCAGCCGAACATCGGCTCTGAGCTACGTGCCGAGCTGCGCAGCGCGGACTCGGTTGACCTGATCTGCGCGTTCGTAATCGCTTCCGGCGTGCGCCATCTCCGCGAGCGGCTCGAGGATGTCGTCGCTCGCGGTGGGCGCGTGCGCGTGATCACGACGACGTACATGGGCGCGACGCAGAAGGCCGCGGTCGATTTGCTATTCAGCCTTGGCGCCGAGATCCGTATCGCGCTCGATGCGCGGACGACGAAGCTGCACGCCAAGGCGTGGCTGCTTGAGCGCGGCGCTGGATTGACGACCGCGTACATCGGCTCGTCGAACCTCTCCCACACCGCGCTGTTCGACGGGTTGGAGTGGAACGTGCGGTTGTCCTCGATGGACGCGGCGCACGTGATCGATCGGGTGCGGATGACGTTCGAGAGCCATTGGGCGTCGGAGCACTTCGATCACTACGACCCGGCGATCAACGGTGAAGAGCTCGCTCGCGCGCTGAAGGAGCACGACCGTCGATCGTTGGGTGAGAGCTCGACGATCTCGTTCGCGAACCTCGACGTCCGCCCGTATCCGCATCAAGAGCGGATGCTCGAGGCGCTCATGGTCGAGCGGGATCGTCACGACCGGCATCGGAATCTCGTGGTCGCCGCGACGGGTACGGGCAAGACGGTCGTCGCTGCGCTGGACTATCGCCAGCTGTGTGAGGCTGCTGGCCGCGAGTTATCGCTGCTGTTCATCGCTCACCGTGATCGGATCCTCGAGCAGTCCCGCGACACGTACCGCGCCGTGTTGCGCTCCGGGTCGTTCGGCGAGA
>JBBQFU010000539.1:0-2551 GCA_038322185.1 Haliangiales bacterium | reverse complement strand
TTCACGCAGATCCAGGCCGCGGTCGTCGCAGGATCGCAGGTCTCGTGCGAGATCAATATCCCGGTGCCGTCGGGTGGCGGTGCGGTCGATCCCAACCAGGTCAATGTGAAGTACCTGATGGGCGGCGTTGCCCCGGGCGTCACGTTGCCACAGGCCGCCGACGCCGCGGCGTGCGGCACGACCGATGGCTGGTACTACGACGTTCCCACCGCTCCCACGAAGATCATGCTCTGCCCGACGACGTGCACCGCGGTGCAAGGGGATGCGGGAGCGAGCGTGAAGATCGAGCTCGGCTGCTCGAGCGTGATCCTGTAGCCGCCGAGATAGCGAGGAGGCCACGAGCGGTGCGCCGATGCGCATCAACTACCCGCTCACTTCGTGCCGCCACCGTCGTTGGAACCTGCGAGGCGCAGGTGGTGTCCATCCTGTATGGCGATGAAGATCGCGACCGCTGCGGCGGTTGCACTGGCCGTGGTGTGCCCGGCGTCTGCCGAGACTCGCATCAGCGTCTCCGAGCGTGCGGGCGCGATCGACGTGCGGCGGGCGAGGGGAGGGAGTGTGGTGGACGCATCGATCGACACCGACGTCGAGCGATCGATCGCGACCGTTCGATTCGATCTCACCGCGACCACGCGCGGCAACACGACCGTGATCGTGCCGATACATATCCGCGGCGGTGCGCGCGTGATCGGGATGGCCGTCACCGTCGGCGGCGAGTTGCTGGTGAACCGCACGCTGTCTCCCGATGTCGCCCGCGAGACGTTCATGCAGCTCACGTCGCCGGCGATCGCGACGGATCCTGCGTTGCTCGCGCATCGCCGAACCCGCCACGGCGTCGACGAGCTGCAGCTGTCCGTGTTTCCGCTCAACAAGGATCGCGGCGCACACGTGGAGCTGACGGTCGCGCTGCCCACGGATGGCTGGGCCATCTCCGAGCCCGAGGAGCCGTACGTCTCGCGCGGGATCTCGTTTCTCGCGGTCGAGCCGCCTCGCACGCGCGTGCCGACCCTCATCATCTGCGGCTTCGGCATCGCTCACCACAACGGTGATCTCGACAAGACGATCATCCGCCGCTACGTGCAGCGGCACCTGCCGCGCGTGCGTGGCTGCTACGAGAGTGCGCTGCTCGGCAATCCCACGCTGGCCGGTACCGTCGAGCTTCACTTCTCGATCGCAGCCGATGGGCGCACGTCGGACATCTCGGTCGACGGCTCCCTCGAGTCGCCCGCGGTTCGCTCGTGCATTGCCGAGGATCTCGCGAGCTGGGAGTTTCCGGTGGTCCCCGAGGGGACCACGATGACGCGCGTGAACTATCCGATCACACTCGTGTCGCCGAACTGAGCTACTTACCGGCGCGGTACCGATCCCAGAGCTGGTCCATCCGTGCTTCCTGGCCGGCGGTGAACTCGTCCATGCAGGCGTCGTCGGTGTAGTCCATGAAGTTCGTGATCGGATCATTGCCTTCGCTGCTGCACGTATCGCGACCGACCGGACAGCCATACGCGGGGCTCGCCTCGAAGGGCGTATCGTTCACGTCATCGCCGCCCGTGCAGCCGCCCTGGAACGTGTGATAGAGGCCCATCCAGTGGCCGACCTCGTGCGTCGCGGTGTCGCCGAGGTTGTACGGCGCGGCGCTGCCGCCTGGCAACGACGAGTAGAGCACCACCACGCCGTCCTTCGCCGGGCTTGCCGTGTAGTTGCTGGGGAACGTCGCGTATCCGAGCAACCCCTGGCCGAGGTTGCACGAGTAGATGTTTAGCGTCTCTGCCGAACCGGCGCGCAGCGCCGTCTTCATGCTCGACTCGACGTTGCTGCGATGACAGCCGTTGTACCAAGTCGAGTTGTCGACGTACCGCGGCGCGTCGCCGTAGAGGGCGAACGTGGTTCCCGGGAATGCCCTGTTGAGCACATCGAGCTGTCCCTGAACCTGCTCCTTCGTGAGCAGGCCGCTGGAGCCGGAGTGGATGACATGCCAGACGACATTGATCACGCCGGTCGGAGCGGGGTCGACCAGACCACCACCACCACCGGTGCCACCGCCACCACCGCCACCGCCCGGCTTGCCCTTCGCGAGGTCGGCCCGGACCTGGGCCTTCTCGCCATCCGTCGGCTCGTGGGTACCGCAGCGCTTGAACGCGGCATTGTTGTTCGCGTTATCGATCGCGTTGTCGTTGAGCTCCTGCTCGGTCTGCTCGGTCTCCTCGCCTGGCTCATCAGCGCAAGCGAAGAACGAACCGGCGACGAGAAGGGACGAGGTGAGTAAAGCTCGGCGAAACGTCATCATTTGCAAGCATGATCCGTGATGTAGGAGATTCGCTCAAGATGTACGTAATGTAGGCCCCCTTAACGAGATTGGCGTGCGTAACGCGCTGCGCAGTGCGAAACCAGATACCGGGGAGAGATCTGAAGTTGCCAACAGTTATATCTAGACTGACGTGTCATTCCACCCCTAGACTGACGCGTCAGTCCAGCCCTGCGTCGGGGCATTGAGGATCGCTATGAGCACCAAGGTTCTAGACAACGTCGTCATCGGTATCGATGTCGGCAGCAC
>JBBQFU010000538.1:0-2555 GCA_038322185.1 Haliangiales bacterium | reverse complement strand
CCTGATCGGCACCTGGCTGCTGATGATCGTGGACCGGTTGCCGTGGCGATCGTCGAGGACCTCGAAGAGATCGCGGCGTTCCGCGTCGGTGATCGGCGTCATCGCGAAGTCGTCGATCACCAGCACGTCGGCGCGCGCGATTTTGGCAAGCACGCGTGCGTAGGTTCCGTCGGCGCGGGCGAGCGTGAGCTCCGAGAAGAGGCGCGCCGCTCGGCGGTAGATCGCGCGGTGGCCCTTTCGACAGGCCTGCTGCGCGAGCGCGCAGGCGACATAGGTCTTGCCGGTTCCGGTCGCGCCGGTGATCAGCACGTTCTGGTGCTCGACGACCCAGCGGCAGGTGGCGAGTTGGCGGATCTGCGCCTTGTCGAGCTCGCGATGCGGTCGGTAGTCGATGTCCTCAATGCACGCGCTGGCGATCCGGAGCTTGGCGTCGCGGAGCGCGGTCGCGAGGCGCTTGTTCTCGCGAGAGAGCCACTCGGCGTCGACGAGCATGCCGAAGCGCTCATCGAAGGCGAGTTTGTGGATATCGGGCTTGCCGGTCTGGTCGCGCCACGTGGATGCCATCGCGTCGAGGCGCATGGCTTGGAGTTTCTCGGTTGTCGGTTCGGTCAGCATTCGTCCTCAGTCAGTTGTAGTAGTCGGCGCCGCGGATGTTCTCGTGATCGAGCGATGGCGGCGGCGCATCGCTCTGCACGGTCTCGGTCAGCGGTTGCCGATCGAGGCCGCACTTCAAGATGGATTCGACGTTCGTGTACGAGCGCGCGCCAGCGACGAGAGCGCGCTCGCACGCGGCCTCGAGTCGTTCGGGCGCGTACACGCGCAGCAGGCTCTTGAGTCCGCGACACGAGCGCAGGCCGTGCTCGGGATGCGGGCGTTCGATCAGGATCACGCGGACAAGCTCGAGCGTGCGCAGACCGATCGTCTCCGCCCAGGTCTCGAAGCTAGCGTCGGATTCCTCGAGGTACTTGCGATGGGACACAGGCAGGTGTTCGGGATTCGTTGTCGTTCCGCCGTACTCGAAGCTGCGCACGTGCGAGGCGCAGCGCTTGCCCTTGTAGAAGACCTCGACCGTCGACGCTGAGAGCCGGATCTCGACGTCGTCGGTCGCCCGCTGGTACGGCACCGAGTAGTCGTGATGATCGGCGGGCGTGGTAGTCGAGTCTGACTTGCGCCTTCGACCAGTCGCCGTGGATGAAGCGATCGGCCGGCAGCACAGTGATCGCGGGGCGATCGAGATCGTCGAAGAGCTCGCGTCGCGACTTGCCGTATCGCTTCATCACCCGGCTGTTGAGATCGGCGACGAGCCGAGCAATGTGCTCGTTCATCTCGTCGAGCGAGAAGCAGGTGATGTTGCGCAGCCGCGCGAGGATCCAGCGTTGCGCGATCAGCACGCCTCCTTCGACCTTCGCTTTGTCGCGCGGCTTGATCGGGCGCGCCGGCAAGATGGTCGTCGAGTAGTGCTGCGACCACTCCTCGTAGGTGCGCTGGATCCCGGGCTCGTATCGGCTCGCGAGCACGACACCGCTCTTGAGTTGGTCGGGGATGAAGGCGCGTGGTGTTCCGCCGAAAAACTCGACGAGCCTGACGTGGCTCGCGATCCAGTCGGCGGACCGCTGCGTCGCGGTCACTTCGGCGTACGTATAGTTCGACGCACCCATCACCGCGACGAACAGCTCGACCTCGACGCGTTCGCCGGTCTTCGGGTCGACGATGCTCGGCTTTGCGCCCGAGTAGTCGACGAAGCACTTCTCGCCGGCTTTGTGGACCTGACGCATCGTGACCCTCAGCCGCTCCGCCCATGCGTTGTACAGCTCGCAGTACTTCGTGTAGCCGTACGCGTTCGCGTTCGCGTTCGCCGCCACGTACTCCTCGTGGAGCAGGCGCAGCGTCACGCCCGTACGCCGCAGCTCAATGTGCATCGCCGGGAGGTTCGGCTCGGGACGTGGCTCGCCGTTCTGCACCGGCGGCGGGTACATCTTCGCGTCGAGCTCCTCGTCGCTCAGCGCCTCGACGTCCGACCAGCTCATGATCTTCGCGCGCTCCGCGCGCATCACGACCTGCGTGATCGTGCCCAGGCCCACGGCGAGCGTGTTCGTGATCTCGCGGTGGCTGCGGCCAAGCACCCACTTCAGTCGAAGGATCTCTCGTGTCTTCCGCATGGACAGTTGCTTCGTAGGCACGGGCACTCCTCACGGAGCGCCCTCGAAGCACCGTCCCCATCGCGGCGTCAGCCGACGCCCTCGTGGCGCCGAGCGTGGACCTAGCCTCTGACGGCAGCCGAATTGGTCGGGCCGCCGTTCACGATGCCGCGGTTTCGGCGTTCACGATGCCGCGGTTTCGGTGTTCACGATGCCGCGGTTTCGGCGTTCACGATCGTGTGAATTTCGCAGATCAAGAAGTTTGGGTTGTCCCTGCACCCGAAGAAGACACGCAGCTTTCCATTCCAGCCGCCGCGCGACGGCGACAGAAAGGGGAGCGCGACCTTCGACTTCCTGGGTTTCACGCTGCACTGGCAGCGCGCACGAAAACCAGGAACGTGGCGGGTGGCATGTAAG
>JBBQFU010000537.1:0-2566 GCA_038322185.1 Haliangiales bacterium | reverse complement strand
CCCGCTCTCCTCCACGTCCCGCGCGCTCCAGCCGGGCAACGTGTCCGATGAGCACTACCAGACAGCCAACGACGTGCGCGACGTGCTGCAGCGCTACAAGGACCTGCAGGACATCATCGCGATCCTCGGCATGGACGAGCTGAGCGAGGAGGACAAGGTCGTCGTCGGCCGAGCTCGCCGCGTCGAGAAGTTCCTGTCGCAGCCGTTCTTCGTCGCCCAGCAGTTCACGGGCACGCCCGGCCAGTACGTGAAGCTCGAGGACACGATCCGCAGCTTCCGCGAGATCCTCACCGGCGAGTACGACGACGTGCCCGAGCGCTTCTTCATGTTCAAGGGCTCGATCGACGAGGTCAAGGCAGCATGGGCTGCCGAGCAGGCCAAGACGAAGACGCCGGCGGCGGTCTGACATGGCATCGGCGTACACGCTCTTTCCTGCCAAGGTCGTCACGCCTGAGGGCGTGCTGTTCGACGGCGAGGTGCGCGAGCTCGAGGTGACGTCAGTCTCCGGCGGCATGGGCATCCTCGCCCGCCGCTCGCCGGTCGTGGCCGATCTCAAGCTCGGTCAGGTACGCGCGGAGCTCGAGGACGGCACCTGGCGAACCTGGGCCACCGAAGAGGGCTTCGTGCAGGCTTCGGAATCCACGGCTACCGTCGTGGTGGAAGAAGCGATCTCCGTGGAGGACATCGCGCCTGGGGCACCTGAAGAGCTCGTATCCGAGGGTCGCGCCAAGCTCGAAGCTGCCGGCAGCGATGAGGCCGAGGCTCGTTCAGCCCGTCGCGAGATCGCGTGGGGCGAGCACCTCGCCACGTTCAGCAAGTAGCACCGCTGGGCTACGCGGAGTGCGCTTCGGCTTCGGCTTCGGGCGCCTCGTCGTCGCGTCCGCGCGACGCGCGCGCATCCGACCGTCGTTTCCGCGCTCCCGTGTCAGACGCAACGCCGGTCCTGCGGTCCTCCCATACGCCCCATGCTGCCGGGTCCTCTTCGACCCATTCAGGCTTGGGCCCGCCGCGGAGCTTCGCACGCACGTGACGGATCCAGGGCACAGCCTCGTGTTCAACGCGATCCATGATCGCCGCTGCGCGGCGCCACTCGCTGGCAACCAGCAACGCGCCGGGAAACGCGAAGATCACGAATCCTGGTCCGGGCAGCCAGCCGACGGCTACGCCGATCAGGATGAGCACGACGCCGCCGGTCACTCGGATCGGGCGCGTCAACGGGTGGTGCCGACCTGCTTCGCGTTCGGTTCGCCGTCGCTCATAGCGTTCGAGGAACCGGTTGCGCATGCGCCGACGGCCGCGCCATCGTTCGCGGTACGTGCGCCGCTCGACGCACGGTTCAACGCTCTCGGACTGGTTCACGTGCTCCTCCACCTGTTCCATGATCGCAGGCCAATCGGTCGTGCGCGACGTCGAACCTGCTGCTAACGTTCCTACGATGACAGACAGCAATCGGATGTCGAATGCGCTCAATCCTGCCGAATCGGCGCTGCGCGCGGGTGTGCGCATCCGTGCGGCAGAGCCTGAGGATGTCCCGTCGATCAGCCAGACGATGGCCGAGCCGAGCGTCATCCACGGCACGTTGCAGACCCCGTTCACGTCGCAGGAACTGCGGCGCAAGAAGTTCGATTTCACCGATCCGCACGTGCTCTTTCTCGTCGCCGTGCCCATCGACGGCGATGACGGGTCGATCGGCAATGCGAGCCTGCATCGAAGCACGCGTGCGCGTCGCATCCACAGCGCGGGCATCGGCATGGGGATTCGCGAGGCCTGGCAGGGGCGTGGCGTCGGATCGGCGCTGCTGGCCGCGATGCTCGACGTGGCCGACAACTGGTGGCAGGTCAGACGTGTGCACCTCGAGGTCTTCGCCGACAACGAAGCGGCAATCGCGCTCTATCGCAAGTTCGGATTCACCATCGAAGGTACGCTCAGACAGGATACGTTTCGCTCAGGCGAGTACGTTGATTCTCTGGTCATGGCTCGACTTCGGGAAACGTGATCAGCCAGTAGTCGTGCCGAGCCCACGCAGCGCGTCCCGAAGCACGGCATGCTGCTCGATCGCATCGATGCGTTCTGGTGTGAGCTTGAGCCCGAACGCTGAGTTCGACGATGCCACCCCGGCGCCTTGGAAGCGGTGACCGACCTCGAGGAACAGCCCCGGCGAGCGTGGCTGATCGATCCCGAAATCTCCGAACGCGTTGATCGCGCTCATCACCGGCACGAATGGTCGAGCCTCCTGCGAGCTCGAGGGAACGAGCACGCCGTTGAGGCCAACTCGCAGCGGGTCGTCTCGATGCATGAGCATCGTCAGCCCGGGAGTCGCGTCGCCAGCCGTTACTCGCGCCTGTAGCTCGGCACCCGAGAACGCGAGCACGCCTTCCTGCTCCCCGCGCGTGAGCCGTCCCGCGAGCGCGCGCGACTCGCGCCTGATTGCAGGTGAGCCTTCCAACAAGACATGCTGCACGCCACGAGCGTGCACGGCGTCGATGCCGAGCTCCACCGGCGAGAGCGCCCCGTAGCACAGCGCACTGAGCAGGAACTTGGGCCGATCTGCCGCGGGCAACGCCTC
>JBBQFU010000536.1:0-2637 GCA_038322185.1 Haliangiales bacterium | reverse complement strand
CGCCTCCGGGCTCGCTGCGCGTCCCCGGAGGGACTTGACGACAAGCGATCCATCCTCGATGTACGGCGCCAGGTGGATGCCGATCGACGCGACGTTGCGGACGATCTGCTCGGGCCCCTCGTCGAAGCTCACGTAGAGCGTGCACTCACCCCGCCGGGCAGCGGCCGCCGCGAACGCTGCCGAGAGGCTCGTCTTGGCCGTCCCCGGCGCGCCCGTGATCAAGACCGAGCTGCCGCGGTGATATCCACCGGTAAGCATCGCGTCGAGGCGCTCCACGCCCGAAGACACGCGCTGCGCCGACACCGGATACGACAGGGCGACACTTGTATTTGCAGCAAGCTCCAGGCCGGCTGGAGTGATGACGAACGGAAACTCGTTCGCGGAATGCGCCGCGCCGCGATACTTCGCAACGCGGACGAATCGGAGGGCAAGGCCCTGAACGACGCGATGGTGAAGCGTGACGACGCAGTCGGCCATGAACTGCAAGAAGTCGAAGTCCGTCACCGCCCCTTGCCCCGATGCATCGGCCTTGGCGGTCACGACGGCGCTCAGGCCGCTTTCGTTCACCCAATCGCGAAGACGAAATGCCTCGCGGCGAACCGATGCGGCATTGCCAAGGCAGCTGAGGAGGACGTCGATGCCGTCAAACACGACGCGGCGTGCTCCGACTTGCTTGGCCTTGGCAGCAACGATGGCCAGCAGCGCGACCAGGTCGAACTCGCCAGATTGCTCGACCGACTGCGCGAGCTGCGCGTCGATGACGTGAACGCCTCGGACTGGACCGCCCCTGGCCGTCAGCGCTTCGCCGCCCCAGTCGAACCCCGCGGTGTTCGCCACGACGCGCACAGCGCTCTCCTCGAACGCGACCAGAATCCCGGGCTCGTCGTGCTCTCCAGCGCCCTTGGCGAGCACCTGCATTCCGAAGGTCGTCTTGCCCGTGCCCACTCCGCCGAGCACGACCGTGACGCCTCCCCGTGGGAGACCACCATCCGCAATCTCGTCGAAGCCGGCGATGCCCGTCGGCATCCTCGCCGTGCTGTTTTTTTTTGTCCCGTGCTCCACTCGACCCTCCTCGCCGTGCCGCTAGCGACACTGTACGCGCTATTTCAGACATGACCGCCGGGCACTCTCGGGGCCGCGGCGAATTATCGTGATCCGCTGCGTGCGCCGGCGGCGCCCCCGCTGCATCGGGTGAGAAACCGACCCGCGCGCATTTGCAGCTGTTGGCATTCAATGCCCCCTCTCGACGGAAAGCCGCCCTCCGAAGCGCGGGTTCTTCGTACGGTCAAAGGAGTTCTTCAGCGATAGACACCTCGCATGAAGTCTCGAGCACGAACGCATAGCCTCGTACTCACCGAGCTTCGTGCGTGTCGATTCTCAGGTCATGCGTCGCCGATGGTCGGTTTCACTTGCCGCACACGGCTTTTTCACGGCCGGGGACTGCGGATGTCCGGCGTCAACATCCGCGAGCTTTGCGCGGCGGAAGCGGCAGCGAACGTTGCGCTCGATCACTGCATGCTCACGGGCGCTGCTGGCCGATGAGCACCGCATCCGCTCTACGGCATGTGCTGCGTGACCCAGTCGGTGAGCTGTCGCGCAAGGCGCGCCAGTTCGGGAAAGATCAACAACGCGAGGCGTGCACGATCTCCGGCCTCACGGGATCGATCGCGGATGGATGCCCGGCGTCATTTCGACGTGATCCCGGACGGTCTCGAGGAGGATCTCGCGAATGCGCGCAGGCGTAACGTCCATCGACGAGCGATAGCAGCACGCGCTTCGCAGCCGCGCAATACGGAGCACACAACGCGAACCGCACAGGCTTGGCTGCGGGCGCCCCGACGAGCAACGACCTGAGAGCCTTGATGCATCCATGGCTGCTCGGTCTGACAGTCAGCACGTGTGTACGCGGCTCGGACGAAGCCTCGTAGATGGCCCCAAATCGGCCATCATCCGGATTACAGCGAGATCACTGAACAAAAAAGCAGTGTCATACCGATCCCTTAGGTTTCTTCCACAAGGGAGATGGAAATGGACCAGCAACCACATACGCCGCAGCAACTGTGGCGGAACGCATTCGACAAGCAGGCGAGCGACGCGACCATGGCCGCCGTCTACAAGTACGCGGCGAGCATCAGGCGCCGCGTGGCAGCGCACACGCGGAAGGGCGATTCGATCTCAATCGATGATCGCGTCCAGGCAGCGATCGTCGGAACGCTCGAAGGCCGGCTGACCTGGGATCCCGAGCGCATCGATCTCGGCCGGCATCTGATGAGCCAGATCAAGACCGCGCTCACGCACGAGCTCCGGCACGCCAAGAAGTTTCCACACGTGTCGATCAATGACGAGGGAAAGAACGCCGACGATCTCGACGCCCAGGTGACCGACGTGCTCGCGGCGCAACGCGCGACAGCCGATGACGACGTGATCGCCGCCCAGCTCTCCGAGACGCTTGCGCAGCTGCGCATCCTCGCTGGGCAGGACGAGCCGGTGCTGCTTCTGCTGGAAGCGTTCAGCGCTGGCTACACAGACACGCCCGACGTCATGAAGGTAACCAGCATGTCGTCACGCACCTATCACAACGCGCGTCAGCGCCTCGTGCGGCTCGCGAAGAAGCTGCCGATCGAGGTTCGCGAGGCC
>JBBQFU010000535.1:0-2657 GCA_038322185.1 Haliangiales bacterium | reverse complement strand
CGGCGCACGCGCGCGATGTGGGTCATGACGTTCCACGCCGCCTGCGCGCGGATGCTGCGCGCCGAGGCCGAGCGACTCGGCTACACGCGCCAGTTCACGATCTACGACCAGGCCGACGCGCGGCGGCTCGTCAAGCGCTGTCTGGACGCAAACAACGTCGACACGAAGCGCTACACGCCGGGCGCCGTCCACCACCAGATCTCCGACGCGAAGAACAAGCTGCGCGACGCCGAGGCCTACGGCACGCTCGTCGGCTCGTACTTCGAGCAGACCGTCGCCGACGCCTACCGCCTCTACGAGCGCGAGCTGCACCGCATGAACGCGATGGACTTCGACGACCTGCTCGTCAACGCCGTCAACGTCCTGCAGCTCTTCCAGGAAGTTCGCGACCGCTACTCCAACGCGTTTCGCCACGTGCTCGTCGACGAGTACCAGGACACGAACGCCGTCCAGTACCGCTGGCTGCAACTGCTGGCCGAGGAGCACCGCAACCTCGCGGTGGTGGGCGATGACGCGCAGTGTCTGGTCGCGGGGACCCCGGTGACGATGGCCGATGGAAGCCTGCGTGCGATGGAGGACGTAGCGGTCGGCGATCAGGTTCTCTCGTGCTACGGCAGCGGCGATTTCCGGCCCGCTCGCGTTACGGCCGCCTTCAAGAGTGACGATCGCCGGACCGGCGTCGCGATCACGACGGCGAGCGGTCGGCGAATCGTGTCCACGCCGGAGCATGTGCACTTCGCCGGCTACAAGGTCGGCGAGAGCCCCCACCTGCACGTGGCCTATCTGATGCACAAGACCGGTAAGGGATACCGCGTCGGCACCTCGCGGACCTACACCCGCGGTCATGTCAAGCCGGTGATGGGATTCACGATGCGGTGCATCGGCGAGAACGCCGACGCGGCGTGGGTCATTTCGACTCATGAGTCCGATGCGGACGCCCGCGTTGCGGAGGCGCTGCTTTCGCTTCGCTATGGGCTCCCGACATTGCCGTTCGTCGCGCGTACGTCAAAGACGGGCAACAGCCTGGTCGGCAACCAGCAACTCATCGACGAGGTGTTCGCCGGTGTCGACACCGAGCGCACTGGGATCGCGCTGCTCGAGGACGAGGGGCTGTTGTGGTCGCGGCCACACCATTCGCCGCAGACGCACCACGGACGCAGACGGCGGCTGGTGGCCTGCCTCTGTGGTGATCGGCGCGGGCGTACTGCGATGCACCGTTTGAGCCTGTTCGGCTATGACGACGAGGGACGAGAGGCTCTCGAGAGCATCGGCTTGTCGGTCAGGCCTGCTCGCCACAACTCCCGTGGTTGGCGCTATGAGTCGGTCTTCAAGGATGCGGGCCGGATGCTCGACGTCGCCGACCGCATCGGTTCGGTGCTCGATGTGACCCTGCACTCGGTCGCGCGGTTGGGTCGAAACGACGGAGCCACCGCCCAGGGCAACTCGCTGCCGTTCACGACCGCGAGTTCGGTCCGGCCGGGCATGGTGATGTTCGACGAGGAGGGTGGCTACGACACCGTCGAGCACGTCGAACGCATCGTCCTCGATGAGCCCGTCTACGACCTCAACGTCGAAGGCACCCACAACTTCATCGCCAGCGGGCTGCTGACACACAACTCCATCTACGGCTTCCGCGGGGCCGACATCCAGAACATCCTCTCGTTCGAGGACACCTTCCCCGACGCCCACGTCGTCAAGCTCGAGCAGAACTACCGCTCGACGCAGACGATCCTCAGCGCAGCGAACGCGGTGATCGCGCAGAACCGCGAGCAGAAGCAGAAGTCGCTGTGGACCAACCACGGCGACGGCGAGAAGATCCGCATCCGCGAGCTCGACGACGAGCATGCCGAGGCGCGCTACGTCGTCGGCGAGATCGAGCGGCTCGTCGACGAGGGCGCGAGCCGTACCGAGATCGCGGTCTTCTACCGCACGAACGCGCAGTCACGGGCGGTCGAAGAGGTGCTCACGCGGCGCGACATCTCCTACCAGGTGATCGGCGGCACGAAGTTCTTCGAGCGCGCCGAGGTCAAGGACGCGCTCGCCTACCTGACCGTGCTCGGCAACCCGCAGGACGTCGTCTCGTTCACGCGGATCGTCAACTCGCCGCGGCGCGGGATCGGCCAGACGTCGCTGGGGCGCGTGATCGCGTTCGCCGACGCGATGGGGATCAGCATCTGGGAGGCGGCCGCCGACGCCGCCACCGTGCCGGGCCTCGGCACCGCCGCGGTGCGCGCGCTGAGCCGCTTCATGGAGACGATGGAGGGGCTGCGCGGTCGCGTCGAGCAGCGCGTGCCGATCGGCGACCTGCTCGAGGCGGTGCTGCACGACAGCGGCTACATCGACGCGCTCAAGGCCGAGCGCACGATCGAGGCGGAGGGGCGCGAGGAGAACCTCGCCTCGCTCGTCGAGTTCGGTCGCGAGTTCGACGCCTCGGCCGAGCCCGAGCAGGACACGCTCGACGTCTTCCTGCAGGGCGTCGCTCTCGTCGCCGATGCGGACACGCGGACCGACGACGAAGGCCTCGTCACGCTCATGACGATCCACAACGCCAAGGGCCTGGAGTACCCGATCGTCTTCATCGCCGGGATGGAGGAGGGCGTCTTCCCGCACTCGCGCGCGCTCGACGAGGGCGGCCTGGAGGAGGAGCGCCGGCTGGC
>JBBQFU010000534.1:0-2663 GCA_038322185.1 Haliangiales bacterium | reverse complement strand
AGCGAGCAGGTCGTGCAGCCGATCGGCCTTGCCCGTGCGCTCGCCACGCAGACGCTCGGCGGCTGCATCGACCGACGCGATGTGCCCATCGATCTCGCGCAGCGCGTGCACGTGATGCTCGACATCGGCCTGCCGCGTCTGCACGCGGGCCTGCGCCTCGCTCGCCGCCTTCGCTGCCGCCTCGGCCTGGCTGCGCGCCATGCGCGTTGCATCGAGCTTCGATTTGGCCGCCTCGACCCGCTCGTCGGCAAGCTGCTGTGCTGCGCGCGTGGCTGGATCGTCGACGAGAAGTAGCTCACCGAGCGATGCGAGATGCGTGCGCCACGCACGCTGGGCCCCCGCGGTCGTCGCGTCGGCGGTCGCGCGGCACGCCACGAGACGCGCGTGCTCCTTCGTCCGCTGGGCCTCGCGCGCAGCCAGGGTCGCGAGCTGCGCGATCGCGGCGTCGCCGAGCTGCGTGACTTCGGCGAGCTTGGATTGCGCATCGCCGATCAGTGCATCGAAGGCGCCGCGGTTGTGCCACGGGTGCTCGAGGGCACCGCACAGCGGACATGGATCGCCGTCGACGAGCTCGGTGCGCGCGTGCGTGTAGCCCGCCGCCTTGCGCAGCTCGTCGAGCATGCGGGTGCGCTCGGACCGGAGTGTTGCGGCACGATCCCGCTCGACCTCGGCAGTCTTGCGATGGGTGGCGTCGTTGCGCGTCGCGGTCGCCAGATCGGAGAGCTGAAGGTCGAGCTCGGCCCGCGCGATTGCGGCACCACGCGCTTCGCCGGCGATCGCGGTCAGGCGCTCGAGCTCGATGCAGTGACGGCGCGCTTCGTCCTCGGCTCGACGAGCGGCATCGAGCGACAGGCCACGCTTCTGCTGATAGGTGCCGGCTTCAGCCGTCGCTTCGGCGAGCCGCGCAAGTGAGGCCTGGTGCGCGGTGACCGCGCCGGCACGCTGCGTGGTGAGTTGCTGGCGCCGCTTCGCGCGATCGTCGAGGATCTTGTCGCATGCCGCGATCTCGGCAGCGAGCGCGCTGTGCTGCTCGAGCTGCTGGTCGAGGAACTTCCAGCCCGCGACGGCGAGCCCGAGGTCGCGCCGGCCGAGGAGCCAGGCTGCATCGGCGGTTGCGGCCTGCGCGCGCGGGACGAGATTCTGCCCGCGCTTCGAGCTCGCGACCTCGATGAGGCCCGCGGCCAGACGCGCCTCCCGGATCGGTGCATGTAGCGCGAGGAGCTGGGCCCGGATCGCCTCGATCTCCTGTTGTGCCCCTGCCGATTGCGCGGCCGCCGCGGCGGTGGCGGTGGCCTCGCTGCGCACGAGCGCGAGCTGGCGATCGAGACGCGACGCCTCCTCCCACGCGCTACGCAGCGTCTCCGCACGGCGACGAAGCGCCAGCTCGGCACGCTCGGCCGCGGCGGTCTCGACCGCACGCTCGACCTCGGTCCGCGTGGCTTCCGCCTCGACGAGCGCACCGGCCCGCCGCTCCGCCTCGACGATCCAGCGTGCTGCCGCCTCGGCCGCGGCGAACCGCACGCGAGATGCGGCCTGCGCCGTTCTGGCGAGCACCAGATCTGATTCGGCACGCTCGCGCTCCTCGTCGGACAGCAACGCGATCGCGAGGGCCGCACCATGACGCTCGCGCAGCCCCTGCTGAGCAAGCGCCGCCTTGACGTGCGCCGCGATGGAGAGCTTCGAGTAGATCTCGGTGCCCGTCATGCGCTCGAGCAGCTCGCTGCGATCCTTGCCGTCGGCCCGCAGGAACGCGGCGAACTCGCCTTGCGCGAGCAGCGCCGAGCGACGGAACTGATCGAACGACAGACCGAGGCGCTGGTGGATCGCCTCGAGCGTCTCGGTCTTGGTGCCACCGATCGACTCGCCGAGTCCACCGAGACCGCTGCCCCCGAGTGCGTTCAGCGTGACCTGCTGGCTCTGAAAGCGCCCATCGGTGGTGTTGCGCGCGCGCCGCACCGACCAGCGTGCGCGGTAGCGACGCGCATCACCGCTCTCGAAGTCGACCTCGGCGTAGCCCGCACTCGCCCCGCGACGCAGCAGCGAACGGACATCCTGCGCACCGAGGTTCGCCGGATCGTCGTCGCGACCGACCACGACCGTGCTGCGATTCGCGAGCCGCGGCGTGCGATCGAACAGCGCCACGCACATCGCATCGAGCAGCGTGCTCTTGCCCGCGCCCGTGGGGCCGACGATCGCGAACACGCCGGCGGCACCGAGCGCGCCGTTGGCGAGATCGATCTCGAACTCGCCCGCAAGCGACGCGAGATTGCAGCCACGAATCGCGAGGATCCTCATCGGACGCCCCGGGCGTCGAGCGACGCGAGATTGCAGCCGCGAATCGCGAGGATCCTCATCGGACTGCTTCGCTCCTCACGACGCCTCGCGCTTGCGTGCCGGATCGTCGACATCGCCCTGCACCTCGCCAAGCAGCCGCTCGAACGCGCCGCGCACCGATGCACTCGGCTCCTCGGCATGTGTGCGCGCCCACAGCCGCGAGAACACATCGCGCGGATCGAGCTCGGCCAGCCGCTGCGCCGTGAGCCGATCACCCAGCGCCGCACCATCGCCCGTCACCGTGGCGTGCAGCTGCACCAGCCGCGCACGCTTGCCATCGAGCGCCACCTCGATCGTGGTCCGTAGCCGCGGCTCCGGCCGATCGAGCG
>JBBQFU010000533.1:0-2690 GCA_038322185.1 Haliangiales bacterium | reverse complement strand
TTCTCGACGACGACCTTCGCGAGCGCCTCGATCTGCGCCTTGGTGTAGACCGCGCCGGTCGGGTTCGACGGGTTGTTGAGCACGATGGCGCGCGTGCGCGGCGAGCAGGCGGCAGCGACTTGCGCGGCGGTCACCGCGAAGTCGTCCTCCGCCTTGGTCTCGAGGATCACCGGGCGACCGCCGGCGAGCATCACCATGTCGGGATAGCTCACCCAGTACGGCGCCGGGATCAGGACCTCGTCGCCCGGATCGATGAGGGCCATGAAGAGGTTGTAGAGCGAGTGCTTCGCGCCCGTGGACACCAGGACCTGGTCGGGCTCGATCGTGGTCTTGTGGACGGCGCTGAGCTCGGCGGCGATCGCCTTGCGCAGCGGCAGCACGCCACCGACCTCGGTGTATTTCCCGGTGCCGTTCTTGTCGAGCGCGGCGCGGGCCGCGTCCTTGATGTGAGCAGGGGTGTCGAAGTCGGGCTCGCCAGCGCCAAAGCTGACGATGTCGATGCCGTCGGCCTTGAGCTTGGCCGCCTTCGCGGTGACGGCGAGGGTGATCGACGGCTTGATCGGATCGAGGCGGGACGCGATTTTGATCGGAGTGGGCATTGGCTTCCTACTTCTTGTACTTTGCCTTGAGCGCGGCGAGTACGGCAGCGGGTACGAGACCGGTGACATCGCCACCGAGGCTTGCAACCTCTTTGACGAGCGACGACGAAACGTAGTGATTGCGCTCGTCGGTCATGAAGAAGACCGAGTCGATGCCGGGAGCGAGCCGGCGGTTCATGTGTGCGAACTGGAACTCGTACTCGAAGTCGGCGAGGGCGCGCAGACCGCGGACGATCACCGTGGCGTTGTTGGCGCGGGCGAAGTCGACGAGCAAGCCGTCGAACTCCTCGAAGCGTAGGCGCTCACCGGCGTCGGGCATCGCGTCCTTGATGAACTGCATGCGCTCGGTGACCGTGAACAGCGGCTGCTTGCGCTGGTTCGTCGCGATCGTGACGATCACGTAGTCGAACAGGCGCAGCGCACGCTCGAGGATGTCGAGGTGACCGTTCGTGATCGGGTCGAAGGTTCCCGGGTACACGGCGGTCGTGGTCACTTGATCTTTCATTGCGGCATCACAGGCTCAATCCTCTCGAGCAGCTCTGTAGAACGAGACCATCGTGTCGCCGTAGCGGCGTTCGTCCGTTCGTAGCAGAGATCCAATCCGCTCGGGTGGCGCGTTGCGGCGATCGTGCTCGATCACGACCACCGCGTCCTCCGCAAGGTTTGCGAGCGCGGTCGCACTGCGCACGGCCAGATCCGAGCGGTACGGCGGGTCGATGAACACGAGGCTCCACGGCGCGGCAGGGCGATGGCGGCCGGCGTGTGCGACCGCGTCTCCCGAGATCACGGTCGCCCGCGATTCCACGCCCAGCTCGCGCAGGTTCGTTTTGACCGAGCCGAGGGCCGCCTTGGCCTGATCGACGAATGTGGCATGGGCGGCGCCGCGTGAGAGTGCTTCGATCCCCAGTGCGCCGGAGCCGGCGAACAGGTCAAGGACCTGCATCCCCTCCACATCAGGCAGGATGTTGAACAGGGCCTCCCTGACCTTCTCGGAGGTGGGTCGCGTGTCGGCGCCGGCCGGGGCGCGCAGGACCCGCCCGCGAAGACTCCCGCCAACGATACGCATGGCCCTCGGAACTGTACGCGCATCGCAGGTCAACCCTCGTCCTTCTGCCGCGAAACCCCACCTTCTTTTTGTCCTTGCCCCGGTCCTCCGATACGATGACCGCGAAGGTCTATGACCGGAAACAACCTGGCCGCATGGCTGATCGACGGCGCCCTCGCTAACGGGGTGGGGTCGCGAACGGCACTGCGCGAGGGGACCAAGGCCTGGACCTACGACGAGCTCCAGGCCCAGGTCTCCAAGACCTCGGCGGCACTTCGCGGCCTGCGCCTGCAGCGCGGCGAGCGCGTGCTGATCCTGATGCGGGACACGCTCGAGGCCGCTGCTGCCATCCTCGGGACGATTCACGCCGGCGCGATCGCCGTGCCGGTCTCCGAGCTCGCGACGTCCGACGACGTGCAGGACTACGTGCTCCACGCCGGTGCGGTGATCGCGGTGACCGATGGCGCGCACGAGGAGGTCCTCGACGCGATCCGCAACGAGACGCCGGACCTGCGCGAGGTGATCTGCGTCGGGGCCAAGCTGCCCGGCAGCCACGACTTCCATAAGCTCGTCGATGCAGCCGAGGCGGGCCAGCCGGCATCGCCGTCGGGCGCCGAGGATGTGTGCCTGCTGCTGTACTCGGCGGGCTCCGGTCCCGGCGAGCTACGCGCGGTGCCCCACTGCCTGCGTACCATCAAGGCCGCGCACGATTCGTTCGCGCGCGAGCTGCTGCACCTGACCTCCGAGGATCGCATCCTGTGCGTCGCACGGCTGTCGACCGCCTACGGCCTGGGCTCGGGGCTGTTCCTGCCGCTTGCGACGCAGGCCGAGTCACTGCTGTTCCCCGAGCAGCCGCACTCCGAGGGTCTGTTCTCCGCGCTCAAGACGTTCAAGCCGACCGTGCTGTTCGCGACGCCGTCGGTCTACGCGCAGATGGCGCACGACGCGGAGGCCAAGGGCATCCCGCAGCCGCTCGCGTTCCTACGTAACGCCGTCGCCGGCGCCGAGGGCATGCCGGAGCGCCTGATCCCGCGCATTCGCAGCGT
>JBBQFU010000532.1:0-2693 GCA_038322185.1 Haliangiales bacterium | reverse complement strand
TTTCGGCGATGACCACGACGGCATCCTGTGGGACGGACCATCCGTCGCATCCATGTGCCGCGAAACGCGCTCAGTCGGCAGGCAATGCGGCCCTACGGGCGGGCGCACGAAAGTATCGTTCTCATCAGGTTGTAGGGTTGGTTTCGGGTCGGACGACCGCACGGTGTGCAAACATTGCACCAGTTCGGTCAGAGGATCGAACCGATGTGTGCTGCCGGTCGCGAGGGCGAACGGAGATGGAAGGTACGAACATGGCGAACGCAGACTGGAAGCGTGCGGTAGAGCTGATGCGCGCCGATCCCGCCGAGATGGGGGTCAACCCCGACAACGCCGCGCGGCTGGTGCTGCGACTGGGCGCCGCGCAGCTGAGCTACTTCGGGCAGCTGCGCCGGGTGCTGGGCGTGACGATGAGCGAGCTGCACGCGCTGCTCTCGCTGTGGGACGGCGGCCGGTGCTCGATGAGCGAGCTCGCCGATCGCGTCGACCTGAGCCGCGCGGCGATGACCACCCTCGCCGACCGCATCGAGCGAGCCGGCTACATCGAGCGCATCCCGGATCCCACCGATCGCCGACGCATCCTGCTGAGCGTCACGCCCAAGTGGGAGAAGGAGCTGTTCAAGGCCGCCGCTGGACTGGTGCAGAGCGCCGCAGAATCGGCCGCTGCCTCCCCGGGCTGGTCGACACGCTCCGGCGACATCGCGGGCATCCGCACGCTGCTTCGCGAGGACTCGAGCAAGCTGCACGCCGCAGCGCCCAAGCGGCCCGGCGATCGTGCCAAGTCGGCAGTCGTCGAGGACGATCCCACCTCGTACTGGTAGGGCTCACGGCCCCCGACGCGCATCCCCATGCCCTCGTCCTCGTTCCCTCGTGGACGCGGCCACGCCATCAGCTCAGAGCGTGAACCGATCGAGGAGACGCTTCTCGTTCTCGTGCACGGTGACCTGGATCTCGACGTACTGCTCGAGCCCTGATCCCTTGAGCTTCTTGCGCAGCAGCTCGTCGACCTGGAACACGCCGCTCGAGTTGTTCATCTCGATCTGCACCTCGATCGCGCGCGTCTGGCCCGACTTGAGCCGCACGCGGTCGATCGCCGCGGCACTGAGCGCATGGATCGACAGCGAGCCCTGTTCGAAGGGGATGCGCGAGCGGCCGTGCGTCATGTCGAGCGAGTCCGCGACGCGCACCACGCCGGCTTCCACCGTGAGCGGCCGCCCATCGCTGCGGTGCGTGATGATCGACTGCAGCGCCTCGCTCACCACGGCAGTACGCGACACGGTGTCGTAGAGCCCGTCGAGCAGCTCGCGTGCCTTGCGATCGGCGAGGAACAGCGAGAACTCCTCGTGGCCGATCCGGTGGATCGACATGCCCACGTCGTGGAGCAGGCAGCCCAGCAGGACGACGACCTCCGCGTCCTTCTGCGAGAGGCCGTAATCGGTGACCATCGCGGGCTTCACGCCGGCGCGCGCGAGCAGCCTGAGCAGCTTGAGACCGATGTTGGTGACGATCTGCATGTGGACCCACGAGTGGTCGTTCATGCCCATCCGCGCGACCGCGTTGAGGTTGGCGATGTGCCACCACGTGCGGAGCTCGTCGTCCGCGTTGATGCGTTCGATCACCTCCTCGAGCGTGCGGTTCCCGCGCGTCGGCACGTTGATGCGTGCTTCCGCGATGAACTCGTGCACCCGTCGATCCGACAGTGCGGACTGCCGGTCGGAGGCCATTTCCCGGGTGAGGTTCGAAACCGGTATTTCACTGGTGAATGCAGGCTCTTCTTCGAGCTGGTGCGGTTCCCCGTCGATGGTCTCGTGGCCGTCTTCGTCACTGCGTGTGTCATGCATACCTGCCATTGTTGCCCGGTCCGAACCGGCTCCAACCCGCATAGGCAGGTTGAAAACGTCGGGTCGGGTGTTCAGGATGTCGTCGTCGGGAGGGGGAAACCGTCTCTCCGCAGACATCACGTACGACTCAACTGAGGAGTGGGAAACATGGGTCTGACCAAGACTGGTCTCATCGAGAAGGTCGCCGATCGCGCCGACCTTTCCAAGAAGGATGCTGGCGAGGCCGTCGAGGCCGTGCTGTGGGCGATCGAGGGCGAGCTCAAGAGCGGCTCCGACGTCAACATCACCGGCTTCGGCAAGTTCTCCGTCTCGGAGCGCGCAGCACGCCAGGGCGTGAATCCGCGCACCGGCGAGAAGATGCAGATCGCCGCAGCTCGCGTCCCGCGCTTCACGCCGGGCAGCAAGCTCAAGGAGACCGTCAACGGCAAGAAGAAGTGATTCCACTTCCTCGCTGAAGACGAACGATGGGCGTCGACCTCCGGGTCGGCGCCCTTCGTGTCTTCGCAGCAAGTGCGCCGCGCCGACTCGGGGATGTGGGACGATCTCGCACCGGCGCGAGACGTGCGCCCGTCTCCCATGGCAACTTCCACCACACGACCTTCCCGCCCGATCCGCGCCTCCGCGCCAGCCGAGCCTCCGTCGCCGCCGCGCGATCCGGGCGAGCCGACGCAGCCGCCCCGGCGCGCCCCGATCGCAGCCCTGACCGGCGTGCGCGTCGTGCTCGGCACGTGGATCGTGGCCCACCACCTGATCAGGTGGCTCTGCCAGGGCAACGACCTGGTCGCCGCCGACTTCGGGATCCTGCGCCAGGGCCAGGCTGCGACGAGCGGCTTCTTCGTGCTCGGCGGACTGGGG
>JBBQFU010000531.1:0-2700 GCA_038322185.1 Haliangiales bacterium | reverse complement strand
GGCCGCAGCGGAGCTCGCGAGGCGCGCGCTGCTCGAGAACCTCCACCGTGCCGAAGGGCTGGCGAGCCCAGGCGACGCCGCCGATTACCTGAAGGCGAAGCTGTCGCATCTTCCGCGCGAAGTGTTCGCCGTGATGTTCCTCGACACGCGGCATCGGGTGATCGCCTTCGAGGAAATGTTCTTCGGCACGCTGGACGGCGCGAGTGTCCATCCACGGGAGGTGGTGCGGCGCGCGCTCGCGCATGGCGCGGCTGCCGTCATCGTGGCCCACAACCATCCTTCGGGCGTCGCGGAGCCAAGCGCCGCCGACCGGCATCTCACCCGCCAGCTTTCGCAGGCGCTCGGGCTGGTCGACGTCCGGCTGCTGGACCACTTCATCGTGGGAGACGGTACGCCCACCTCGCTGGCGCAGCTTGGCATGCTGTAGCGGTCGGCTCCGGTGGCCGGTTCGTTCGAGTGGCGCAACTCGGCTGCAGCGTACTGCCGCTCCGCTTTGGGCAGGGGGACTGGCGAGCGGGACCCGCTCGCCTATACTGGCCGCGCGTCGGCTCGCGGCGCGCGAGGATTCGATGATTCTCATAAGCGACACGTCCGCGCGCTACCCGCCAGACGCGACCGAGCAGCGCGTACCGGATGCCCAGTCGGCACGCAGCCTCCTCGAACAGGGGCGGCCGGATGTGCTGGACGTGATCCGTTCGCGGCGCGCGCTGTACCACGACGCCTACGGCGTCGAAGCCGCAGCGCACCTCGAGCGTACCGAGCAGGCGGTCGTGCTGGGTTGCGCGCGCCTCGCGGTTCGCCACGGCACGCTCGGCACGGACTATCACGCGTATCACAACGAAGACCATGCGCTGGAGATCCTGGATCGCCGGCTCGGCCAGGTAATCGACGCGCTCGGCGTGCAGGCACTTCCAGGCCGGGACTGGCTGGTGCTCTCGCTGTTCGCAACCTGCCACGACCTGCGCCAGCGCGAAGACCAGCAGTACTTCGACGGGATCGGCGCCAACGAGCTGGCGAGCATCGCGGAAACCCACCGCATTCTCGACGCCACCGGCTTCGATCGGGCACGCGATGCCGGCCTGTTCACTGCCATCGAGATCATGATCGCCGGCAGCACCTTCGACCCGACTCCGCGACCCAGCGAATCCTCTGTTTTCAACAGCGCAGAGGCCACTCGCGCTGGCGGCGCGCTGGCGCCGAAACTTTCCGGATTGCTCGAGCGACGCGAGCCGGGTTGGCATGAGCGTCCGGATCTGGCGCACGCGCTGTATCTCGCGCAATTCGCATCCGACCTCGACACCGCCAATGTCGGCGAGGATTTCCATCACCTGACCGACAGCGCCGAACGGCTCGCCAGCGAGCGCGAAATGCGCTCGGGTCGTTCGCTCGACGAGGGCGCATCGGGCCCGCCGGTACTCGGGTTCCTGACGACGGGCCAGGTCAAATATTTTTTCGAGCTGCACCGGTTCTGTTCCGACCTCGGCACCCAGGTGTTCGCGCTCGGCAAGCGCGACAACGCACCACGTGTTCGCCAACTCGCCGGGCAATTGCAGGAACGGTTCGGCGCGCGTGTCGCCGGCAGCTACACCGGCCGGGACGTGATCGAAGCCCAGCGCGAATTCGTCGCGCAGCTTTGAAGGTGATGCAGCGAGTGCAGCATTGGCCTTGACGCACTCTCTCGTCGCGATCGCAGCGGGCGCCACCATGGGCGCCTGGGCACGCTGGGGACTCGGCCTGTGGCTCGATCCCACGCCCGGTGCCTTTCCGTTCGGCACCTTGGCTGCAAACCTGGTGGGGGGATACGGGGTCGGAGTCGCCATGGCGTGGTTTGCCGGGCATCCGCACATCGGGGCCGAATGGAAGCTGTTCGTAGTGACGGGTTTGCTCGGCGGGCTCACCACCTTCTCCGCGTTTTCCGCTGAAAGTGTCTCACTGCTCGATCGCCATCAATTCGGTTGGGCGGCGGGTTCTATCGCGCTCAACCTGGTCGGGTCCCTGGCGATGACCGCGCTGGGGCTTGCTACGGTGCGTGCCTTGCGTCCTTCGCTCGCGTGACCCACGCATCGCGCATCGCGATTGACACTTTGGTGCGACGCAAGTCGCGATTGATCCCGGGAGAATGCTGTCGCGACTCGCGACTGCTGCGGAAGCAAACTGCCGGATGATCGTGCCGATCGGCGCGATGGCCGACCGGACAAAAAAAAGGCCGACGCTGGAGAGGCGCCGGCCTTGAGATCCACATCGTTGGAGATTCACACTACACGTTGTTGAACCCGCAGCAGCTGATTGCGGCAACCACTGCGTAATTCTCTGACTCGAACTCTTCGCCCAAGTTCCGCCCCGGGTGGTGTCGAAACGTCACGACCGCAACGCGATCGTGTCGTCCGGATTCAGAGCGAGCCTGGCACCGTCCAGCCTGCGGCCCAATCCTGCGTCGAAGAACCGAAGGCGCCCTTGAACGTGGTGGCTTCGAAGAAATTGTCGCCATTGTTCAAAGCCGGAACTACAAGCTGGCCCGCGCGCGGGAAGCGCCCTTCGAGCACTGCGTTCACATCCGCACCCGAGGTGTTGTTGGCGCCCGCTGCGTACCACGCCGCCACCGTGATGGGCGGATTGGCCACCGTGCTGTCGTCGCGGAAGTTGGTGGCGCACGCAACATGGCTGCCGGTGATCGTGGTCGGCGTCGGCTGCACCGCGTTG
>JBBQFU010000530.1:0-2758 GCA_038322185.1 Haliangiales bacterium | reverse complement strand
GGGCCTGATCGGCCAGCTTACGGTCCAGCTACTTCGCGCGAGTGGATGCCGGGTGATCGGCATCGATCTCGATCCGTGGAAGGTAGAGCTCGCGAGGCAGCACGGGATCGATCTCGCGCTGGCACGAAGTGAGGACGTGATCGGCCAGACCGTGCGGTTCACGGATGGATCCGGCGCGGACGCGATCATCATCACGGCTGCCGCCCATGACAAAGATCCGGTCGTCCTCGCGGGCGAGATCGCGCGCGATCGGGCCCGCGTCGTGATCGTGGGCGACGTGCCCCTCGAGGTGCCACGCTCGCCCTACTACGAGAAGGAGCTCGATGTTCGGCTGTCGCGGTCCTACGGACCGGGTCGCTACGATCGCAGCTACGAGGAGCGGGGTGTCGACTATCCGATCGGCTACGTGCGGTGGACGTTGAACCGCAACATGCAGGCGTTTCTACGCGCTCTGGAGGCCAAGCAGGTCTCGCTGGCGAGCCTCATCACGCACTCGATTCCGCTGGGTGACGCCGAGCGCGCGTACGACCTGATCGCCGGCACGAACACGGAGCGCCTCATGGGCGTCGTGCTGCGCTATCCCGACGACGTGGCGCTGCCGCGCGTGATCGTCACGCCTCGTGTGGCGGGGAAGCGCACGGCGGTGCGAGTGGGTCTGATCGGAGCAGGCAGCTTCGCGTGCGGGACGCTGATTCCGGCGCTCCAACGCGAGCCCGACGTGACGCTCGCCAAGGTCTGTACGGCGTCCGGACTCACAGCGCGCGACGCGGCGATTCGCCACGGCTTCGCGGCATCCGTCGGTTGCCCCGACGACATCCTGTCCGATGACGAGATCACTGCCGTGATCATTGCGACCCGTCACGATAGTCATGCGGCCCTGGCCGCCGCCGCCCTGCGCAGAGGCAAGGCGGTCTTCCTAGAGAAGCCGGCCGCGCTCGACCGCGCGCAGCTCGAGGAGCTCGTTGCGGCCGCCGACCAGAACCCTCGGCTGGCGGTCGGTTTCAATCGCAGGTTCTCGCCGCACACTGCACACGTTCGCGACGCGCTCGCCGGCGCTGGTGCGCTGGTCATCCACATTCGGGTCAATGCAGGGCCGCTCGCCTGCGATAGCTGGATTCATGATCCCTCGGCCGGTGGCGGCCGTCTGCTCGGCGAGGTCTGTCATTTCATCGACCTGGTGCAGGCACTCTCGGGGGCGCGTATCAAACGCGTCTATGCCGCGTGTGTCGGGCTGCCGGATCCGGCCAGCCGTCTGCGTGACAACCTGTGTCTCAGTCTCGAGCTCACCGACGGTTCCGTGGCCTCGATCGCGTACACCTCCAAGGGGGACGTCTCGCTCGGGAAGGAACGGATCGAGGTGTTCGGTGGCGGTGTGTGCGCTGTGATCGACGATTTTCGGGTCACGACGATCCGACGCGGCGGCCGCGCGCAACAGTTCAAGACCACACAGGACAAGGGCCATCGCGAAGAGCTCGCGCGCTTCATCGCGATGGTGACAACTTGCGGCTCGCCGCCGTGCGCGCTGTCCGACATTCGCTCTGCAAGCCTCGGCGCGATCGCGTCGCTCGAGTCACTGTCGCTGGGCATCGCGGTCGAGGTGTCGTGAGCTGGTACGTTGAGCGACTGCGAGCGATGTCGGTCGCAGAGGTCGCGCATCGCGGCTATCGAGCCACCCGCTATCCCATCGATCAGCTCCGGATGCGGACCGGTCGGTACGCTCGCCCGTCAGCGCCCATGCGGGCACGCATCGAGCACTGGCAAGGCCCGGCGCCGTTCTACTTCGATCGCGCGCTGGCCCGTGCACCGGTCTCGCGTGAGCTCGTCGACGAGGCCGAAGCGATCTGCGCCGGGCAACGCCGTGTGCTCGGCCTCGGCAGGATCCATTTCCCATCGGACGGCTGGCATCTCGAACCGCGCGCGAACGCCTACTGGCCGCGTGTCGATGCGGCCCGCGTGCTGCGCGCGGCGCCGGCGCATTTCGATCCCCGCCTGACGTGGGAGATCAACCGCGGCCACGAGTGGGTCACGCTCGCGCGGGTCCATGTATCGACGCGGGATCCGCGATTCCTCGCGCAACTGGTGCGAGAGCTCACCTCGTGGCGCCGTACCAATCCGATCGGGATCGGGATCAACTGGGCGTCTGCGATGGAGGCAGCGATTCGGATCCACTCGCTGGTCTGGTGTGCTGGATTGCTGCACGGGACGCACGTCGTGCCCACGCTCGGTCGGGCGATCTACGAGCACACGGTGTTTGTCGCCGGCCACCGTTCGTACTTCTCGTCCGCGAATAATCACCTGCTTGTCGAGCTGAGCGCGTTGATCGTTGCTGCACTCGCGCTCGGAGGCGAGCTGATGAGCTTGCACGCGTCGGCGCTCGCGCGGCTGCTCGCCGAGCTCGAGTGTCAGGTCTACCCCGATGGTGTCAACGCTGAGATGGCGACGCACTACCACGTGTTCGTCCTCGAGGCGCTCGTGCTCGTCGCATACCTCCAGCGAGCTCATGGCATGCCGTCATCCTCGCTCGAGCTCACGATCGAGCGCATGGCGGAGTTTGTTCGCGCGCTTCGTTGTGACGACGGCAGCTTGCTCCAGCAAGGGGACAGCGACGATGGCTGCATCGTGAGTCTGTTGCGGCCGCGCCCGACAGACCAGATCCTTGCCGCGGCGGCGGCGTTGCGTCCGCGAGGGCAGGGCAAGGCCACACCGCCCGCGGCGTTGGATGGCGCATTCCTGGTGACCGGCGGCGGGCTGACGTCGG
>JBBQFU010000529.1:0-2869 GCA_038322185.1 Haliangiales bacterium | reverse complement strand
CTTCCCCGATGGCCGCGAGAAGACGCTGCCGGTCAATTCGCCGCTGCTGTTCCACCTCCAGCGGCTGCGCGACGAGGTCCACCGCTACGCCATCGGCGCCCACCGCGCGCGCCGCAGCCGCGGCATCACCGCCAGCCCGCTGGACGAGATCCCCGGCATCGGCCCGGCGCGCAAACGCGCGCTGCTGCTGCATTTCGGCACCGCCGGCAAGGTCCGCGCCGCCGCGCTCGAAGACCTCACCCGCGTCCCCGGCGTCAGCGCCGCAGTGGCGCGGCAGGTGTATGATTTCTACCACGCGGGGGGGTGAGGGGGACTGCGCCCCGATAGAGCCTTGTAAAGACCCAAGCTTCATCGCATCACGCCGCTGATGGGGGATACCGACTACGCAGCGCTGCAGAAGCTCGTCACCGATGCGAAAGCGTCGGGCGGCTCGGAAATGGCGAATGCCCAACTGTTCGTCGAGCGGCTGACCGCCGCGCTCGGCCTTCCGCAACCCGATTTCCAGGGCGAGGACACGGTGCTCAGCGACTATGTCTTCGAGCGGCCTGTCACCTTCCGCCATACCGGCGGCACGGCGACCACCGGACGGATCGATTGCTACAAACGCGAGTGTTTCATTCTCGAAGCCAAGCAGTCGGCCAAGCGCAAGCGGGCGCGCGAGAGCGAGCAGCTGGAACTGGCCGGTGTCGTCACCACGCAGAAGCTCGGCCATGCCAAGCGCGGGACCAGGACCTGGGACAAGGTGATGATCGCCGCCAAGAAACAGGCGGAGGATTACGCCCGCGCGCTGCCCGACGACCACCCCTATCCGCCGTTCATTCTGGTCGCCGACATCGGCAATGTGATCGAGGTCTACGCGGATTTCAGCGGGCAGGGCCGCAATTACGCGCATTTTCCCGACCGCCAGAACTATCGCCTGTCGATGGACGATCTGTTGCGCGAAGAAGTGCAGGCCCGGCTCCGCGCGATCTGGACCGATCCGCCAAGCCTCGATCCGGCCAAGATCAGCGCCGAGGTTACCGAGGATATCGCCAAGCGGCTGGCCAAGGTCGCACGCAGCCTCGAGAAGCGCCACGACCCCAAGGATATCGCCGAATTTCTGATGCGGTGCCTGTTCACCATGTTCGCCGAAGATGTCGGACTGCTGCCCGATAGCGGTTTCGAGAAACTGCTCGAGCAGATGGTCGAGACGCCCGAGAACTTCGCGCCCGCTCTGGAAAGTCTGTGGCGGGTGATGGACGAAGGGGGTTACGCTCCGCACCTCAACGCCACGATCAAGCGCTTCAACGGATCGCTGTTCAAGACGCGCACCGCGCTCAAGCTGGAGGCGGACGATATCCGCGAACTCTGGCTCGCTTCGCGCAAGGACTGGCGCGATGTCGAGCCGGCGATCTTCGGGACGCTGCTGGAACGCGCGCTCGACACCAAGGAGCGCGGCAAGCTGGGCGCGCATTTCACCCCGCGCGTCTATGTCGAACGGCTGGTGGTCCCCACTATCATCGAGCCGCTGCGCGAGGATTGGGAGGAGGTGAAGGCTCTCGTCACCGATCTCCAGAAGCAGGGCGATTACGAGGCGGCAATCGAGGCGGTGCGCGATTTCCATCATCGCCTGTGCACCACGCGCGTGCTCGACCCGGCCTGTGGCACCGGCAACTTCCTCTATGTCAGCCTGGAACTGATGAAGCGGCTCGAAGGGGAAGTCCTCGAAACTCTGGAAGCGCTGGGCGACGACGAGGCACGGCTGCTGCTCGACGGCGAAACGGTGAACCCGCGCCAGTTCTACGGGCTCGAAATCAACCCGCGCGCGGTCCCCATTGCCGACCTCGTGCTCTGGATCGGCTTCCTCAAATGGCAGCTGCGCACGGTCGAGATAAAGGATTTGCCCGAGCCGATCCTGCACGCCTACGGCACGATCAAGGAACAGGATGCGCTGATCGCTTACGACAGCATGGAGATGCTGCGCGACGAATCCGGCAAGCCGTTGAGCCGGTGGGACGGCGAGACGATGAAGCGCCACCCGATCACGGGGGAGAAAATCCCCGATCCCGATGCGACGATGGAGCTGTACGAATATGTGAACCCGCGCCGTGCCGAATGGCCGCAGGTCGAATTCATCGTCGGCAACCCGCCCTTCATCGGCGGCAAGGACATGCGCGCCGAACTGGGCGATGGCTATGCCGAGGCCGCGTGGAAGGTCCGCAAGGAGGTGCCCGGCGGCGCGGATTTCGTGATGCATTTCTGGGACGAGGCGGCGACTCGCCTGCTCGCCAAGGCACCCAAGGGTGCCAAAGGCGAAAACCCGCTGCGCCGGTTCGGCTTCATCACCACCAATTCGATCACCCAGACTTTCAGCCGCCGCGTGGTGGAGCGGCATATGAACGCCAAGCTGCCGCTATCGCTGGTCTATGCCATTCCAGACCACCCTTGGCTGAAGGCCAGCGACAAGGCGGCGGTGCGCATCGCGATGACCGTCGCCGTGCGCGGCGAGCGGCAGGGCAAGCTGGCCGAAGTGGTGCGCGAAAGCGGGCTGAACACCGATACGCCCGAGGTGAAGCTGGAGGTGGATGAGGGGAAGATTACGAGCAATTTAAGGCTAGGTGCTGATCTTTCTCGTCTCGTTGCGAGCTTATCAAATGACGAACTTGCGCACATGGGTGTGAAGCTTCACGGCAAAGGTTTCATAGTCGACCCGAAGTTCAAGTCTGGCCTCCCAGAAGCTGAACGGGATCGCATTAAAGAATTCTTGAATGGGAAGGACCTTGCCCAGCACTCCCGTGGCGTGTTGGTTGTTGACGCGAATGACCTTACAGAGGATGTACTGCGAAGCGACTTTCGTAATATTTATCAATATCTTCTCGAAAATGTGAAA
>JBBQFU010000528.1:0-2873 GCA_038322185.1 Haliangiales bacterium | reverse complement strand
GAGAGCTGCGACGCTGCAGCCGGATAACCCTCGATGAGCGACTTCGCCGACGACGGGTTCGCATCGAGCGAGGCCTTCGACATCGCGGCCGCAGCGGCGAGGCCCTTGGAGGCCATGTCACGCGCGGGGGCGTTCGCGGTGGTCGCGCCACCGAGAGCCGCGATCGTGGTCGACAGGTCACGCACCTGCTGGAGCGAGACGTTCCCGATGGCGCGGTGCGTGCCGACCGGCATCAGGTTGCCCATGTTGACGCAGCGAACGGCCGCGGTGCCGCCGAGCGCGTCGGACATCTTGACGAGGCGGCTCTTGTCGCCCTCGAACATGTGAGCCATGCGCGCCGACGGGTGCGCCGTGATGCCGTGATTCACGCCGATCGACGCCATCTTGTTGAGCGTGCTCGCCGACAACGAACCGAGCGTGCGGTTGTCGACGATGAGATCGCTCGTGCCGATCTTCTTCACGTTGGCGGTGGTGCACCCGAATGCATTCGTGCCGGTGAACGATCCAGCGCTACCGAACAGCGAGTTGTAGCCGCCGATCAGGTTGAGGATGAGGAGCGCGGGCGCGTCGGTCTCGCCTGCCGCTTCGGCGTTGCCGCCGAGCAGGTTGATGCCGGGCAGCGATGCAGCACCGAGGGCGCCAGCACCGACCGCGAGCCGCTTGAGGAATCCACGACGAGAATGTCCGTTGTTGCTCATGGTGGTGTCCTTAGTAGGCGAGGAAGCCAGAGGCGCTGAGAACAGCGGCGCAGGTGTAAGCCCAGCGCATGCGGGGCGGGTCAGCGGGCTTGGTCTGGTTGACGGCGTAGTCGACACACGCGGTGGTCTCGGCGGGCGTCGCATCGCGGTGCCACGCGCGGCGCACGAGGTCGTGACAGATGACTTCGGCGGCTGCCGTCGTCGGCGCGGCGGCGTACTGCCCGTCGGTCGTCATCTTCTGCGTGCAGCCGTCGTAGGCGAGCGCGAAGGCGGCATAGAGCGTGTTGGCGCTCGCCTGCGGCTCCTGGTACCAGCGCGCCGGCGGGCGGCCGAACGTCGCGGCGTAGGTCTGCGTGTCGAAGGCTGCGAGGCCGAGCGCGGTGCGGTACTCGGCGGCGAGCGCGGCGTACGGCTTCATGCGAACGCGGTCGGAGCCGGGGTCGATCGTGGGGCGATCCGAGCCGAGCACGGTGCCGCCGAGGTTGGTGTACGTGCGTGCTGCGGTGCAGGTGACGGGCTCGGGCTCGTCGCTGCCACTGCCGCTGCCGTCATCGTCGCCGGTCGACGAGATGTCGCCAACGCAGGCAGTCAGCGCGAACGCGGTGACCAGGGTGCTGATGAGTTGGTTGCGCATGATTTACTCGCAGAAGCCCGGGTCGGTGGCGACGGCGCGCAGTGCAGCGCGGACATCGCCGGTCTGGGTGTACGCGTCGATGCACGCGTCGAAGAGGTCGGACTCGCAGTTCGCTTCGGGGCGGCCGTAGAGGAACTGGAATGCCATGCGGCACGTGCGGAACTGGTGGTCGGTCGACTCGACGAGCGCCTTCACGAGCTCGGCGTCGTTCGCGATCGTCTTGCCGCCGAGGATCACTTGCGGGCCTTCGTTGGGCGGCACGAACGTGATCGCGTCGTCGGGTCCCGTACGCTTCGAGAGGATCTTGGCGACCTTGTCGAGCGCGAAGTACGGATCGTAGTGGCAGCTGCGGCAGCCCGCCGCCTCGCGACCGGTCGCCGACACGTCGACACCCGGTGCGTTGGTCACGGCGCCGACATCGAGGCCGATGATGTTCTGCTGGATGCGATACGCGGCGTTGAGGCGGTAGCCGTCCTCTTCGTTACCGGCGTAGCGAACCATCCACGGGCGGCTGCGGAAGTAGCCGAGGCCGTTCGCGTCGGCCACGACCTCCGCGGTCGCCGGGTTGCCGTTCGCTGCGGCCACCGCTTGGACGCGGTACTTGCCGTCGAACAGCTCGCGCCACGGACGGCTGGTCTCGAGCACGTGCTTCGCGAGGAAGTACGTCGCATCACCTGCCGGCGTCTCGCCGGGGTCGGGGTTGAGCTCGCTGTTCACGAACCGCGAGAACTGTTCGATGAACAGCGGGTCCGCGAGCAGCGTGTCGATCTGCGCCTGTGGATCCTCGGCTGCCAGCAGCGTCGCGGCGGGCGCGCGGCCGGTCAGCGACATGGAGAGTCGGGTCGCGCAGCGAACGCGGGCTGCTTCGTCGCCCGGCGTCACGCCTTGCGAGGTTCGCATCGTGCCCCACGATGCGAGCACTGCCGCCGGAAGGGCGACCGCGATGAGGTGTCTGAAACGCATGCAGCGACTATCAGCAAGCAGTCGGCCAACGTCCTACCCGTGCCGATCGCACGTGTGCTCATGGACTTGGCCGAGCGCCGACGGGGAAGCGGCCTCCGCGTGTTGGGTGGAGACTACAAACAGAAGTGACCAGGCAGCCGGTTGTAGGGAGTCCCCTGCAACCCAATGTCTGCGGTCACTTGGACGTGGGATCCGACGTGCAGTCGTAGACGTAGAGGGTCCCGCCGCCCTCCTCGCCCTTCGACCATTGCATGTGCTCGAGCCGGCCCAGCGCGTCGTAGTGGTAGCTGCCGTTTCGATGGCCGGGCCCGACGGTCCTGACCAACCGATCGCCTTCGTACACGAACGTCACCGCGTCCTCGCCGGTGCCCTCCTTGATCACGCGTCCGTTCTCATCGTGCTCGATCGCCTTGCCGCGCTCCTCGGTGATCCAGCCGTTGCGGTCGTAGCGCAGCGTCTTGGGCCCGACCGCGGTGATGCGGCCGCTCTCGTCGTAGCTGACCGGGTGCGTCGTTCCCTCCTCGATCAGTGCGGTGATGCGGCCGCTGCTGTCACGGGTCACGCTGCTGACGCGCTCG
>JBBQFU010000527.1:0-2931 GCA_038322185.1 Haliangiales bacterium | reverse complement strand
AAGAGTGACGGTCAGCCATCGCTACCCTCGTGGTCCACTCGCGGACGCGGTGGATGCACCGGCCCATTGGCCACGAGCTTGATCGACGGCAGCTGCCATCACACGAACATCGTAGCCCCGAGCGGGGCTGGAGCGCCGTCTCACGGCCGCGAAGGTCGCCTCGCGAGGGCTTCGCAGGCGGAAGGCCGTGTGGCCATGGCGTCCGGCATGCGGTCACGGCGTCCGCTAGCCGGACGTTGAGATCGTAACTCCACGATCTCGCGAACGCGGCCATTGGTATCCAGCACGCACCAGGTGCGGATGTGGCCGCGCACGCGTCGCATCATGCCTACGAGCGAACGGCCGGCGCCGCCACGCGCCCGTTGCCGCCCGGCTATCACCCGCGCCGGCCGGAGACGACCGCGTTTTACCGCGTCATCGCCAGTCACCTCGAGACCATGCTGCAAGACGCCCGCGATCGCTCCGCGCACGGCTACGGACTACCGCGCCACGTCGAAGCAACGTTCCGCAAGTTCCTCGACTGTGGCGTCATCGAACGCGGCTTCGCCCGCGTTGCATGCCCGTCCTGTCGGTACGAAATCCTTGTGCCGTTCAGTTGCAAGACGCGAGGTCTATGCCCGTCGTGTTCGGGTCGGCGGATGGCCGACGGGGCCGCGTTCCTCGTCGACCATTTGCTTCCACGCGAGGCTGATTACCGACAGTGGACGCTATCGCTGCCCCACGCACTTCGCGCTCGCGTGCTCCGCGACAAGTCGCTCGCGTCGGCCGTGCTCGCCGTGTTCGTGCGCAGCGTGTTCGCCGACCTTCGCCGCCGCGCCCGCGCGCTCGACGTTACGCGCGGGATCCCGGGCGCCGTGACGTCGATCCAGTTCGGAGGATCGTTCGCGACGGCCAACTTGCATTTTCACACCCTCATTCCGGAGGGCGTGTGGCAACAGCGCGCCGACGGCTCGGTCACGTTTCATCCGCTCCCACCACCCACCGACGACGAAGTCCTTGCCATCACCATGCGCATCGTTCGCCGCGTCGCCCGCCTCCTCGAGCGTCGCGGCGAACGTGACGCCTGTATCGACGACGAACCCGACTCCCTCGACCAAGCGCGCGCCGAGGCACTCAAGCTGCCCCTGCCGACCGATCCGACCTCACGCACACCCATCACCACCTCGGCCCGCCGACGCGCCGCCATGGTCGATGGATTCTCGCTCCACGCCGACACCTCCGTTGACGCCGCCGACCGCGTCGGGCTCGAGCGCCTCGTGCGCTACATCCTGCGTCCCATCATCACCGCTGACCGCGTCAGCGTTCGCCCCGATGGGCGCGTCGAATACAAGTTCCGCAAGCCCGATCCATCCGGGCGCACGTCGTGGGTCACCGACGGCCCGACGTGGTGTCGTCGCCTCGCAACCCTCCTGCCACCTCGTCGCGGTCACACCACCCGGTTCCACGGTATTTTCGCTTCGGCACATCGGCTTCGCGCTCGAGTCGTTCCCGCCTCCGCGTCCGTCGAAGGTCCAAGCACCGCACCCACCGCGAGTACGTTGGCGCGCAGGCTTGATTGGGCCGCATTGCTGCGCAGGGTCTGGGGACCCGATGTCACCACCTGCCCCCAATGCGGCGACACCCTGCGCGTCCTCGCGTTCCTGTCACACCCCGACGTCACCGCGCCGATCCTCGCTCACCTCGGCATCGTCTCGACGATCCCGCCCCTCGTACCAGCTCGCGCACCACCGGACCAGTTCGACCTGTCGTGGCCGTGACCTGTCCGCCGCCGATCCGAAACACGGCCCGTCGCGGCGTGGTCAACCCTCACTCAAACGTCTGCTTGCTCACCTTCGTTGCCACACCCCATACCTGTTCGATCCCCGCTTGGTGCGTCAAGCCGCGTCGGGCCGCGACCAGAAAGCCGCATAGATTCGCCTATCCTCCGACCAGGCCAGGCCATTGGCCTCGGCGTGCGGCTTCGCGCCAGCCAGGAAGCCGGCGACGTAGCGAGCCTCGTGGGCGAGCGCCAGATCCTCGCGCGTGGCGATCGCGAAGTCCGCGTGCAGGGCAATGTGCGGCCACACCAGCGTCTGGCGCAGGAACTCGATGAAACGGCGCGGCTTGGTCGGCGACTTCGAGTAGTTGTCGGCCACGTCGGGCGGCGCCATCTCGTCGCGGTAGTACAGAGCGAGCTGGGGAGTGCGCCGGGCATCGTCAGGCATCCATGGTCGCATCCGACTGCGTCAGTCTGTGTAGCGGCTACAAGGCGAGCAAGCCTCGCCGACTTTCGGAAGAGGCGCGGATGATGAGCAGCGGCATCGTTGAGGCGCGCTCGATGTACCGCTTGCGCTTGCTGGCGAGCGACGCGTCGGTGAGCTCCTGGCGCGACAGGCTTGTGAACGGGTGGATACGATGCAGGTGGGGTTCAGCGGGTTGCGTTGCACAACTGATTGGCCCGCCGCGAGCAAGAGCAACGAGCGTGTTCGACATCCTGCTTGGCGCCCTACTCGTGTCGATCGGCGTGCTTGCCAGCGCGCTGGCTGATCGCATCCGAGGCATCCGACTCGTACGCGAACGCCGCGATCACAGCGAACGCACCCCGGCGCGGGAGGCGAAGCCCGAAAGGAGCATTCGACATCGGGCCGCGACCGACGCGCATCGCGTCACGAGCGCCGGTGATCGGCTCCGCAACGACGTCGCCCTCGCGCTCACCACAGCCGGCTACGCCAAGGCCGACGCGCTCGACGCGGTCGACGCATGCGCCGGCAGCGAGCGAGCGACGCTCGAGAGCTGGACGCGCGCGGCATTTCGACGCTGCCTTCGCCAAGCGGCCGCGTGAGTCACGACCGCAACACCATCAGCGTGTTGCGGTCACCGCACTCGTTCATGCGGGTTTTTTCTCGCGTGCCGCGAGTCCCCTCACACGATCGACGAGGTCGGCGACCGTCG
>JBBQFU010000526.1:0-2939 GCA_038322185.1 Haliangiales bacterium | reverse complement strand
CGGCGAAACGTTGGTGGGGCATCCTGTTCAACCCTGAATGAGACTGGCTCGCGCCAGACCACGTCAGACCGAGCATGGACGCGAACCAACACGTCCCAAAGGTACGGTCCGTCCTGGACCTACTTGCGGGACAACTCTTAGTGTCGATCGATGAAGAGCCGCGACCATTTCACCGTCGACGGCACGCTGATCGAGGCGACGGCGTCGCTCAGGAAGCTTTCGCGGTGCCGGTGCCATAGTGCTCGGCTCACGACGAGGGCGCACGTCGCGGCTCGAGGACGGTGGCTTTGGCAGTGATCGATCCGGCACGTGCGTTGCTCCACTGGTTAGCAACTTTCATTGAGGTGAAATCATGAACCGGACTGGATTCGACGTATTCAAGAAGCTCCTTGCCATCAGCGTGCTCGCGATCGGCGCACCCGCGATGGCGGACAACACCAGCAAGGCCACGAAAGCGCCAACGACCGCCAAGGCGCAGACCGACGCCAACAAGATGCTGTCTACCTGGCCGCCCGGGCCGCAACTCGCCGGTCAGGAGATGATGGCGAAGTACGGAGCGCCCCAGGAGGTGACGTCCGAACGGATGATCTGGCGCGATGCGGGCCCCTACAAGCGCATCACGCTGACCAAGGCGATGCTGCCGCACGACTTCCCGATGCCGCACATGGACTATCTGGAGCACACGATCAATTTCAACGTGCCCCTCGACAAGACCGACGAGGTCCACGCGTTCGACGCGAGCATCTCGATCTATCGCGTGGGCGGCGAGCTGTCCGCGACTTGTGACCTCGAGGCCAACAACGTACTCACGCTGAACCTCGCGAACGACGTGATCGCGGGCAAGACATCGGTGGCCGCGGCGCGCAAGCGGTTTGGCGAGGTCGTCGTTGCGCGCGTAGAGGGCAAGAATCCGCCGTACGCGACGGCACTTCAGTTTCAACCGCAGCAGGCGATCGCTGCTGCAGATCTCGAGGCGGTCAGCCTTCCCGGGCTTCCCAAGCGGTCCGAAACAGCTGTCACCGGAGCGAATCGTGACGGCGAGATCCTCGCCATGCTCGTCGCGCTCGACCTCGGTGAGGTTCACGCGGCCTCGACCGCAGAGATGAAGCAGATCGGTGGACCGGTCATGGACTACGCGAAGATGCTGCACGAGCATCACGGCAAGCACGTGGGGGAGACCGCCATGGTCGCTCAGAACAACAACGTGACCGCTTTGCAGACTCCCGCCGTGCGTGCGTTTCAGGACAAGCACGCCGGCGCGCTCGCGAAGATCGTACCGCTCGACGGCGAGCCGTTCGCACGCGCGTACCTCAACCTGATGGTCAAGGGCCACACCGAGGCGCTGCAGATGATCGATCAGCAGCTTGCCACCGCGCAGAGCGAGGCGGTCAAGGGACACTTGAAAGCGACGCGGCAGGTGATCGCGACGCATCTGGACAAGGCGAAGCAGCTCCAGAGCGACAGTCGGCCGACGCAGGCGCGGCAGACGCGGAGCACGCGTCGCTGAGCCCGGGATGCTACAGCAACGCTCGCTGAGCGCCAGTTGGTCGCGCACAACTACGTAGGGCGTGACCTTCGAAGCCGCCGGCGTTCGCCGTCGCACCGGCGACTCGTTGTCCGCGCGGGGGATAAGTCTTGTCGGTCGATCCGTCGTCATCCTTGGCATCCTCGCCGCCTGCGGCGGCTCGGAGCCTAAACGTGCGCCGGTTGGAGCTGTTCCCACCGCCAGAACCGACATCAAGCCGAGCCCAGCGGACTCGCCTGCCGTCACCGGCAGGCAAGATGGACCGAAGGGCGCGAGCGTTCGAAGAGAGGTTGCGCTCCGATCGCCGATATCCTGTGCGGCTACGAGCTTAAGGTAGACGCCCAGAACGCGGAGGTCGGTGGTCTTCGTCGTTGGTCTTCAGGCAATTGACTCACATAAACAGAGGGCGGCCGCAGCGAATACTGCGACCGCCCTTTGTGAGGTCCTGCCGGGAGAGGTCAGCGTGTGCGGAACTTCATCGGATGGCGATCGCGCCGCAGGCGACTGGCAGTACGACCTTGTAACCAGCGGTGCCATCAGCTTCGCCACCATTCGAGCCCTCACCTGCCTCCAAGGTCATGCCGTGGAGCACAATCTCGCGGAGGTGCAGCGGAAGCAGGTCGCCCTTGTCCATGTCCCCTTCGAAGCTGCTCGACGTGTTGACATTGAAGGTCATCGAATAGTCAGCGATCCCGTCATCGTTCGGGTCGACGTCGCCGAGATTGACGATGATAGGGCCGTAGGTTTCCAAGCCCTCGGCGAGCTCGACGAAGCCGTCGTTGTCGTCGTCCTGGGCGAGAGTTGGGCACGTCGCATCGGCGTTGCCCTCAAGACCATGGATGTGGGCGACGTTCACGCCGGCACTGGCTTCAAGCCCGGTCGCCTTGATCTCGACTCTGATCAGACCCTTACCGAACTGTTCGATCGTGAACGTGCCAGTGACGCCGCTGTTGTTAAGCTGGGTGAGGGTCCCGAAAAAGCTGCTCCGTTGCGCAGGATCATCTCCACCCCGCAGCTGGGCCGGCTCCCCGACGGTCACTGCGAATTCGTCGTCTTCGACGCAGGCAGCTCCGAGCGCTACGATGCCAGCGAGCCCAACGACAACGAAACTCTTCAGCGGATCATTCTTGAACATAGGATCTTCCTTTCCGTACGGCAGCGCGCGCTCGCGCCACGGTTGGTAGCCTGTACGGCCTACCTTCGCGATGCTGCAAATCGAATGCCGTTCGAGGAACGACGACATCAACTCTCGCTGCTTATGGACCTCGGTCATTACCTGCGGAGGACCCCACGTATTGATCACGGGGGGCGAGACCGCCACGGTCCAGACCGGTCACGGACCCATCATCACCGCACGTGCCGTGGTGGTCGCGACCAACGTGCCAGTCAACGACCTCGCGGTGATCCACACCAA
>JBBQFU010000525.1:0-2975 GCA_038322185.1 Haliangiales bacterium | reverse complement strand
CCCCGTCGGCCATCCGCCGACCCGCGCACGACGGGCACAGACCCCGCGCCTTACAACTGAACGGGACGAGGAGTTCGTAGTGACACGATGCGCATGCAACCCGTGCGAAGCCACGTTCGAGCACGCCGCAATCGAGGAACTTGCGGAACGTTAACTCGACGTGGCGCGGTAGTCCGTAGCCGTGCGCCGACCGTTCGCGAGCGTCTTGCAGCATGGTCTCGAGATGACTGGCGATGACGCGGTAGAACGCGGTCGTCTCGGGTCGGCGCGGGAGATAACCGCGCGGCAGTGGCCGCGTCGCGGCGCCGAGCGTTCGCTCGTAGGCATGATGTGACGTGTGCGCGGCCACATCGGCACGTGGTGCGCGCTGGGTGCCAATTCCCGCGCTCGCGAGGTCGTGGACTTACCGCACGCCGTGTCCGGCTACCGGACATGGTGGCCGCATACCGGACGCCATGGCCACACGATCTGCCAGCTCTCCACGGAGGAGCTGGCGCAGCTGATGCAACTTCTCTCTGCGACCGCCCGACGAGCTACCCGCGATCGCTGCGTCCCTGGAATCAATGTCGACCGACGAAGTGCTCGCGACGGTGCGGAAGCAACTCGTGGCGCCGGTGAAGGGAGCTTGATCATGACGACCAGCGAGCCAGCTCCGACCCGGAGACCAGCTCGGCATGCCGGTGCGCGCGCAGAAGTGGTAGCAGGGGTCCCAGCCGCCACGCAGCTGGATGAAGATCGTCGGGAACACCGCATCGGCGGGGATGGCGGCCGCTGCCGGTCGCGTGAAGCTGCACTAACCGGGTTGCAGCCCATGACCGCCGCAGCATATGCGACGATCTCGGGAGTGTGGAGGCTAGCGTTCGTCGTGTTTGTCTGCGGCTGCGGGCGCATCTCGTTCGACCAGCACGACGGCAGTGCGAATCCCGACGCCGCGGAGAGTGCTACTCCCGACACCGCGGAGATCGACGCCGCCCCGCTCGTGTGCCCCGCGGAATACGCGGCGGTCGCGAGCTTGTCGTCGCGTTACCGATTGGTCTCCGGGCCCGCCGACTGGAACAGCGCCGAGGCATTCTGCGAGTCCGAGGGGACGCATCTGCTCGTGACCGAGACCCAGGCCGAAAACGATTATGGTGCGCAGCTCGTCCTGACACGACTATGGATCGGGGTGTCCGATCACAGGGCCGAAGGCACGATGGTCAGTGTTCTCGGCACGCAACCGCTGACGTTCTGGAACACTGGCGAGCCGAACAACATCGGGGGCACCGAGGACTGCGCGGAGATCGGCAGCGGAGGCCTGTGGAACGATGCTCCATGCTCCAACCTCATCCCGTTCGTCTGCGAGTGTGATGGCATGCCGCTCGCCGCACCGCCGACGTACTGCAACACCACGCTCGACCAGAGCTGTGGCGACTGCACGACCGCCTGCACGGGCGGCACGTCATGTACGCCACAACAGAGCTGCCTCTAGGCGCTCCGATCTCGCCGTCGTCGAGCTCGTCGAGCTCGTCGAGATCGTCGGCGGTTTCGCCGCCCAGATGCGCGGGCCGGTTCTTGCCTTCGATGAAGGCGTCGAGCTCCTGCGACTCCTCGTCGATCACATCGCCGTCGCTGACTTCCTGCAGCACCGACCCCGACGGCATCTTGTTCGGCGGCATCGGTAAGCCGGTGTCGATCTCGTCGAAATCCTCGAGTGGCGCGGCATCGTCGAGATCGAGCTCGACTTCCTCGGGCTCGGTCGACCGTCCTTCGAGCTTGCGCCCGATCAAGCACCCGGCCTTCACCGTGACCTGGAATGGCCCGGTGCTCAGCGGAATGCCCTTCGATCCGAAGGTGGTGCTACCAGCTCAATTGCGCAAGCGGTGCTTGCGCAATTGCGCGAGCAGCGTGACGACGTCCGCGAGCACGACGTCGTAGCCGGGCACGCGGCGTTGGATGGAGGCCTTCTTGCGGCTCACGATCGCTCTGCGTGAGTCGCCGCCTTGGGGTTGGTATCGACCAGCGTTGTGAACACTTCCCAGCGCAGCCCGCGCGCTTCGAGTCCGTACGCGGCGATGCGGTACTCGCCCGCGCCAAAGCGGTTCGTGATCTCCGAGATCGAGGTGGGGCCGGACACGACGAAGCCGCCCAACTCGGTGAGGTTGCGATACTCGGTGAAGCTCGCGGCGTCAGCCGGATCGCGGAGCGTGTACTCGCCGACCATGCGCGCGACGCTGATACGGGTTGGCTGCTTGTCCGGAAGCGCGGCGAGCAAGTCGAAGAATTGCTCGCGCGATGCGCGCCGTGTCGCGTCCTGATCGCTGAGCCGCGCTGGCAGCGCTGGCTCTGGATGCTGTGGCGTCAGGTGGCGAGATGAGCCACGTGGCGGTGGGGCATCCGAGGCCGGGCCGGTTGCTTGGGCGTCATAGGTCGTGAGCGTGGCCCCGTCGATCGAGGCCGACCGAGTCGGGCGTGCGTGGCGCTGCGGAGAGTGCGGGTACCGACGCCGATGCGGTGGGATCGCAAGTGAGCCTGCACGCTCGCGCGATGCTCGCAGCCTGTGCCGCAACAGCTGACGAGTACGCGATGTAGTGCGCCGCCGGCGGGCTGATGTAGTGGTCACCGCGGAAGCGGTGACCACCAAGGAGGCGTTGGCCAAACGCCTTCTTTTTTGGCGTTGAGCTCAACGATGCTGCGGGACGGAGAAGTGTGCAGCGGCGAGAACGAACTTGTCGTCCGCCCCGCCGCGCGTAAATAGCGCTAGTGCCTGGTACGCGAGCGGCCTCCGGCCAGGAGTCCTCACCACGCCTGCATAGACGGCGTAGGTGGGCTTCTCGTCCGGGCCTACGGCGCCAAGCGGAGAGAGCGAGAGCTTGCGCCAGCTCAAGAGCGTTTTTTGCACCGCGACCGGGCCGATCGAGACTTCATTCGCGTCGCTCCCGACGAGCGTGGTCGCGGGGTCTTCGCGGAGGTTCTTTGCGAGCTCGGCCGGTCGTGCT
>JBBQFU010000524.1:0-2980 GCA_038322185.1 Haliangiales bacterium | reverse complement strand
GACCCGCAGCGCCTCGACGAGCACAACGGCTGGATCGCCGCGCCGAGCTCGAAAGACGTGTTCGACGCGTCGCCCGACGTCGCCGCGCAGTTCCAGTTCTACATCCGCCGCGAGCTGTGAGCGATGCGCGCGATCATCGTCCTCACACTCGCGATCACCGCCTGCGGCACGGATGAACCCGCGCTGGCCGAGGACTACGTATGGCGATTGCCCGCGGGAATGCCCACACCGCGCGTCCCCGCCGGCAATCCGATGAACGCGGACAAGGTGGAGCTCGGCCGCCACCTGTTTTACGACACGCGGCTGTCGCGCGATGGGACGCAGTCGTGCGCGTCGTGTCACGAGCAGGCGCGCGCGTTCACCGACGGTCACATCACGCCGGTCGGGATCACCGGCGAAGTGGGCCGGCACAACTCGATGAGCCTCGTGAACGTGGGTTACAACAGCTCGAGCACGTGGGCCGCGCATGTCGTGCGGCTCGAGGACCAGGCACTGCTCCCGTTGTTCGGGACCTCGCCGATCGAGCTCGGGCTCGCGGGCGCAGAGGCCGAGCTGCTCGCGCGCCTCGCGGCCGAACCGATCTATGGCGAGCTATTCGCGCGTGCGTTCGACGACTCGATCACGGTCGACAACATCACGCATGCGCTCGCGAGCTTCGAGCGGACCATCATCTCCGGCAGCTCACGCTTCGATCGCTTCGTCGCGGGTGAGCCAGCTGCGCTCGGCGGCGCCGAGCAGCGTGGCCTGGCGTTGTTCGAGTCCGATCGTCTCGGCTGCCGGCAGTGTCACGGCGGGTTCAACCTCGCGTCGGCGTACGACCACACCACGATGCCGGCCGGCGGCCAGATCCAGTTCTTCAACATTGGGCTCTACAACGTCGACGGTATCGGTGCCTATCCCGCGGGCGACCGCGGCCTGATCGAGGTCACGGGCAATCCGCGAGACATGGGTCGCTTTCGCGCGCCGACCTTACGCAACATCGCGCTGACCGCGCCGTACTTCCACGATGGCAGCGCGGCGACGCTCGATGCGGTGCTCGATCACTACGCGCGTGGCGGTGTCGCGAGCCCGATCAAGTCGCCATTCATGACCAGCTTCACGCTGACGCTCGAGGAGCGCACGGATCTGATCGCGTTTCTCGGCGCGCTGACCGATGACGTGCTGCTGAACGACGCCGTGCTCGCCAGTCCGTGGTGACGCTACTGACCGCGCAGCTGCTTGGCGCGCGCCTCGATCATCTGGCGCTTCTTCTTCAGCTGCTCGAGGCGCTTGGCGACGGCATCGCGCGCCTGCTTGGCCGCCTCGGCGCGCTGCTTGGGATTGCCCGAGCGCGATGCGCGAACGAGGCCGTCGATCGTCGAGCGATCGATCACTTCACCGAGCGCAACGGCAACGTTGTTCTCGAACGAGCCGGGGCTCGGCAACTTGTCGCCGCTGAGCGCGCCACCGCCCGCGTCGTCGGTGCCACCAACGCCACCGCCGGAGGAGCCATTCCCTGCGCCACCGCTCTGCGGCGACGGCGAGTCGGCCTCGGCGGCGGTCGTGCGCGAGCCGCTCGTACGCGAACCGCCGCGCTGCGGCTGGTCGTCATCGCGCGTGGCGAGCTCGCCAGCACGATCGTGGGCACCGCGCAGCTCGGCGACGAGCGCGAGGTCCTTGTGCTGCGAGTCGAGTCCCTTGCGCTGCGCCTCGAGCTGCTTCTCGACCGCAGCGATCGCAGCGGCCTGCTGCTCGAGCTCCTGCGAATCGGCGAGCGGATCGATCTCCGCATCCGGGATCACGATCTTCTTGGGCGCGGGCAACGGCGGCGCGAGCTTCGCGCGCAGCGACGCGAGCTGCTGGGCACGAGCACCGGTGGCGCCGGCCTTGACCTCGGCATCGATCGCGCGCACGACCGCGACGCGCGCATCGCGCAGCACGATCTGCGCGGCGTGCAGCTGGGTGTCGAGCACGGTCAGTCGCTTCGCGGTGTCGTTCGCATCGGCCTGCGCCGTATTGAGCTCGCGATCGCGGCGCCACGATGCCTTCTGCTTCTTGAGGCGATCGATCGCGGACAGCTGCTGCTGGTAGCGGGCGGTGAGCTGACCCCGCTGGCCGACCAGCGCCGCGACCTTCTGCTCGGCACGCGTGATGTTGCCTTGGCCCTTGTCGACGGCGGCCGGGGACACCCTCGCCGTCGGGGCAGACTGCGCCCAACCGACGGCCGGAACGGCCATCGCGAGCAAGCAGGTCAGCCAGAGCCGCAACACGGGCCTACGGAGTAGCACCCCCTGTGCCACGTCCAAGTGCCTGGTTTTGGCTGTGTCTGCCACTACCTACACCATAGATCGTGTCGCCACGATGGCGTCATCCCTCAGATTCCTGAGACCTCTCGCCACCGAGGCGAAGTACCAGAAATCGAAGGGCCGCCGTGGCATGGGTCGCGATCACCGCGATCGGCTCGGCGTTTGGACGCTCCCAGACCAGGTAATCGCGGCCCTCGGCGTCGACGATCGCGTGGAAACGGAACCGTCGGAGCCGCCTCCCATGGCCGAGGTCGAGCGTGTCGCCGGGGGTGTCGACCTCTGCTTCGAGCGGGAGCCCATAGCGGGCCATCACCTTGTCGAGCGCTGCGATCGACAGGTCTCCGGCAGCACCGGATTCGTCCTCGATCCGGATGTGATCGGCGGCTGCGCCTGCCAGGGACGCGTAGGTGCGCGCATGGGAGCCATCGGCAAGGATGCGCTCGTCGAGCAGGAGCCGGTCCGTCACGTTCGCATCGTACGTTGTGGATCGCGACTTGCGCCACCGCCCGCCAACGGGGAAAGTCCACGCATGCGCCTCGCGCTGCTGCTTTGTTTCGCGGTCGCTTGCGGTGGGCCGCAGATCCAGGACCGCAAGGTCGCCGATCTCGGCAAGCTCAGTCCCGCGACGCTCGAAGTGAACCGTCCCAAGGAAGGCGAGCCGCGCGAGGCCAAGATCCGCGTGTGGGTCGATGCCA
>JBBQFU010000523.1:0-3024 GCA_038322185.1 Haliangiales bacterium | reverse complement strand
ACTACCTGTCGTTCTACTTCGGCGGCTACGCCTACGTGAGCGGCGTGGAGCGGATGCTGCAGCTCGAGGCGCCGCGTCGCGCCGAGTGGCTGCGCGTGCTGTTCATGGAGCTCGACCGGATCTGGTCGCACCTCGTCTGGCTCGGCACCGCCGCGCTCGAGATGGGCGCGATGACGCCATTCTTCTACGCGTTTCGCGAGCGCGACTCGATCAGCGACCTGTTCGAGATGAGCGCCGGCTATCGCATGCACCCGCGCTACTTCGCGATCGGCGGCCTGTTCGAGGACATCCCGCCGGCGTTCGCGCAGGCGTGCAGCGACCTGCTCGACGAGCTGCCCGGCCGCTTCGAACAGTACGTCGACCTGCTGAGCCAGAACCCGATCTGGAAGGACCGGATGATCGGCGTCGGCCACCTCAGTGGCGACGACGCGATCGCGCTCGGCACGACCGGCCCCAACCTGCGCGCCTCGGGCGTCGACTGGGACCTGCGCACGGCAGCGCCGTATGGCGCGTATCGCGAGCTCGACGTGCAGACCAAGGTGCACGACGCAGGCGACTGCTACGCCCGCTACCTCGTGCGCATCGAGGAGATGTTCGAGAGCGTGCGGATCTGTCGACAGGTGCTCGACGGCCTGCCGGAAGGGCCGGTCATCGCCGACGATCGCAAGGTCGTGCTGCCGCCGCGCGCGGAGCTGCACACCTCGATGGAAGCGGTCATCCACCACTTCAAGCTCGTCACGCACGGGTTCCAGGTGCCGGCGGGCGAGGTCTACACGGCGATCGAGTCGCCACGGGGCGAGCTCGGCGTCTACCTCGTCTCCGACGGCGGCACCAAGCCGTGGCGCGTCAAGTGGCGTGGCCCGAGCTTCGTCAACCTCCAGGCCGTCTCGAGCATGGCCAGTGGCGAGCTGATGGCCGACCTCATCGCGACGATCGGCTCGGTCGACGCGGTGATGGGGGATGTGGACCGCTAGCGGTCGACATGCCGAAGCGCTGCGCGCTCCGGCCCCCATCTTCGGGGGATGTGGACCGCTAGCAGCGTGTCCGAGTAAGGGATCGCTGGGAGTGATTCCGGTCGATGGTTGCCGGAGGCCGGCGGCGGCGTAGCCGTCGACGGCCGTGGATCAGGCGGTCGCGGGGCCGGGTCGGTAGCCCGATGCGGCGAGTCGGCTGATGTTGTGGCCGATGCATGCGAGTTTCCACTCGCGTTGGACATTATCGAGGCCTCGGGTGAGGAATTGGCGCATGCCGCGGCCCTGCTTGATGATTCCGAACACGGGCTCCGGGGTGTGCTTGCGGCGCTTGTAGAGCGCCTTGCCCTTCTTCGTTTTCAGCTTCCGCGACATCCGTTCCTTGGATGTCAGTCCCGCGGGTGGACGCCCGCGGGGTGCGGGCTCGTCGAAGTCCTCATCGCGTTTGCTGGTCGCGACGTACGCGTCGATGTTCTCCTCAGCGAGCCAGTCGAGGTTGCTCTCGGCGTTGTAGCCCGCGTCGGCGGTGAGCTTCGGCACGAATCCGACGCGTTGCTTGATCTGGCGCACCATCGGCTTGAGCTGCGGGTTGTCACTCGCCTGGCTCGACACGTCAGTCGCCACGATGATCTTGTGCGGAGTGTCGTCAACGGCGATCTGCGCGTTGTAGCCCTGCACCCAGCCGCGACTGGGTGCGTCCTGCATCACCCGCGAGTCCGGATCGGTGAAGTTGAACTGGTCCTTGTCTCGCACCTTGCGGTGCGAGACGCGCTCGTCGGCGCGCCGCTCGAGTTCCGCCTTCGCCTTGCGGATCGCCTCGAGCCGGCCCTTCGTCGTGCGCAGGTGATCGGGCAACTCGTACGGCGTCGAATCGCCATACAGCTCGTCTTCTTCTGCGTCGATGCGCTCGGCCTCCTCAAGCAGCGCACGCGAGAGCCGCTTGTAGCTCATCGCGCGCTTCATCGACGCGTTCGCCTTGATCTTCGTGCCGTCGAGTGAAACATGCCCGAGCTTCACGAGCCCCGCGCGAGTGCAGATGTCGAGCACCTGATCGAACAGATCGTCGACCGCATCGAGGTGCCGCTTGCGAAACGCAGCGATCGTCCGGAAATCCGGTTCCTGCCCCGCCGCCAAGAACTTGAAGGCAACGCTGTCCAAGCACGCATCCGCGAGCCGACGGCTGCTCATCACGCCCTTGGCGTAGCCGAACAGCAGCACCTTCAACAACAGCCGCGGATCGTACGGCGGATACCCGCGCAGGCTCTCGTACGAGCCCAACACGCTCGACAAGTTGAGCTCATGATCGACCAGATCCGACACCATCCGAGCTGGGTGCCCTTCGGGCACCCAGTCAGCCACCGACGGTGGCATCAACAACATCTGATCCTGATCGTACGCGCGGAAGGTCTTCACACCTGCGAATTCCACGCGACCCGTCGGACACCTCTTCGATTACTCGGACACGCTGCTAGCCGACGGAGTCGTCGGGCGCGTCGGTCCAGCGGCCGGGCGTGAGCACCGCGTCACGTCCGACAACCGCAACCATGTCGCGCGTCGCCGACAGCACGGTGGGCGTGCGCAGCAGCGCGTCGGCTCCCTCGAATGCCGGTCCGTCGATCGCGTGCGGGGCGTCGACCCACTCGCCGCGCAGGCGAACCGTGGTCTGCAGCGGCGCGAGCCAGAATGCGCCGGCCCGGGAGTCGCGGAGCACCGCGAACGCTGGGTTGACCTGGACGGTCCGGGTGCGACCGTTCGCGAAGCTGAACTCGACGTCAACCGCGTTCGCGGCGAGCACGCGGGCGGCGGCGATCGCGGCCTCGCGGGTCGCTCCTCCCCAGGTCACGCTCGGTCGCAGCGCGCCGGTGAGCCCGCGGTCGGCCGGGATCCGCGCCTCGTGCCAGAACGGGACCTTGCTGCCGTCGGCGTACTCGACGCGCGCAATCGGGCTGGTCCAGAAGCGGGACCAGCGCGCGGGCGGCGTGGCGCCATCGGCAGGTCGGGTCGGTAGCTCGGCAGTACTCGCGGCGGGGAGGGTCAATCGCATGGCAGCATG
>JBBQFU010000522.1:0-3064 GCA_038322185.1 Haliangiales bacterium | reverse complement strand
AAGCTCGCCGACGAGGTGAAGCGCGGCGCTGAGCTGCGGCTCAACGAGCGGTATGACGCCAAGGGAGGGTGGGCACGAGACACGATCGCGCGCGACCTCGTCGATATCTGGGTCGCCCGCGCGGGTGTCGTGTTCGCAACGCAGGCCGTGATCGGCGCGTGTGCCGTGAAGCGCCGACCTAACCCGTCGTCGCCGTTTCCAGCCCCCCCGCCTTACGCGCTGCGGCGCGATGGTCAGCCGTGGGCGCGCCTGCGCGAGCACCTGGCCGCGGCCACCGAGGCCGATCGCGCCGCCGCGAAAGTGCACGCAGCGACAGCACGCACGCGCAAGGACGAGATCCGTCAGGCCGTCGCCTATGCGTTCTGCGATCCCACGTGGGTCGCCGAGGATCTCGAGGGCATGTTTGCCAAAGGCTACGGCCAGCTCGCGCTACTCACGGCGCTGCCCGATGCGGCGACCGGGCGAAAGGCGCTGCTGCGATTACTTGGTGAGGGACCGCCCGACGACGAGTACCCCGCTAAGTATCAGCTGATCGAGGAAGCGGTGCCGCACATCCCGAACTTGACGCTGCGGCTCGACGACGCGGACGCCGAGCTGATCCGCAAGGCACAAGCGCGGGCCTGGAACGGCGCTACCCGCAAACCGTGGGACGAACTGGTCGCATGCCTCGGGGCTGGCGCACCTGCGAAGACGAAGGCGCCTGCGAAGAAGCCTGCGAAGAAGAAGTGAGCTTCAACGGATCCCGACGGTCGCGATTCCGTTTGGCGCCGGGCACGTGACGTACACCGTGTGCGGCGTGTAGATGAGCAACGTCGCGATCGAGAGCAGCACATCGAGGGTCTCGACTCGCAGCTCGGTGCGCACCGGTTCGGCGCAATACGCCTGGGTATTGACCTTGCCAGTACCAACGAGCCCGTTGACGTACGTCGGGACGCGCACTTTGTATGTCTCCACGGGCCCACGCGCCACGCTTTGCTCGAACTTGTAGTGGTAGCAGCCCGATAGCAGGGCCACGGTCAGGAGTACGGCACGCATGATCTCCAGAGAGGCAATGCGCGGGCCGCGCTACGGCGAGCAGTCGGCAGGAACTTCGACGTCAGCTTCCACCCGACGTGCGCGCCACGCTGCGTTGGTCGGCAGCAGCTGCGGTGACAGCGGGTCAGCGAGAATGGCTGCGGAGATCTTCGAGCGGTCGAGCTCGTAGTTCGTGATCACGTAGTCGACCAGATCGATTCCCTCGTACTCCTCGGGATCGAACAGCGACTCGGCATAGAACGAGCGGTACTCGTGGAGAAATGCCGAGGTCGGCAGGTCGTCGTAGTAGCCGACCTCCGAACGATTGAGCACGTGGTTGACCTCGTGGATGAGCGTCGCCGCGAGGCGCTTCGAGTCCTGGCCGCGGCTCACGTAGATGCGATTGCTCCACATGTAGCCATCGAGCTGGTTCGTGATCTCCGCGAGCAGCTCGCTGCGCGGCGTGAGCGACTCGTAGTCCGACGCAATGATCTCGAGATCCGGGAGGTCGTTGCCGACGCGGATGAAGTCCTCGCACGTGAGGTCCGCGAGCTCGTCGAGCTTGACGTGGCCGGCCTCGATCGAACGTAGTGTCAGCTGGGCGAGCTCGCTGTCGTGCGCGTCGAGCAGGTCGAGGGCCTTGCCGATGTACGCGCGAAACGTGGGGTTGGTGTGGCTCGCGTCGACCTCGACAAACCGCGTGGTGTCGTCGGTCTTGCCGCCCGCCCCGCGCCCCTCGGACCCGTCCTCGGACGGCGCCGCACAGGCTACGAAAGCAGCCAGGAGGGACAGGCGAGCGAGCATCACTGGGTTACGGTGCAAGAACAACGCCCCCCAGATCCCTGCGGGTTAGCCGCGCCGGGGTGGCTACCGGAGCTGCCGCCCATGCCCACGCCCTTCGAATTTTCGTTCGTGTTCCGTGCGCCCTCGACCGAGACCGTGCTCCGTGCGTACTTCGACGCCGAGCACCTCGCGGCCCAGGACAAAGTCGCAGAGCTTGTCGAGCGCACCGTGATCGAGGAGCACGAGGACGACGCCACGAAGACCATGACGTGGAGCGTCCGCAGCACGCGGAGCCTGCCGTTCTTCGTCAAGCCGTTCGTCGAGGGAGGCCGCCTCACGTTCAAGGAGTACCAGCGCTGGCGCAAGGCGGACGACGAGGTCGACATGTCCGTCACGCCGCAGATCATGGGCGGCCGGTTTCAGATCGCGGGCAAGTACAAGCTGACCAAGATCGGCGAGGATCAGGTCCAGCGGATCTACGCAGGCACGATCACTGCGGCGATGAGCCTGGTGTCTGGCAAGATCGAGCGCGGGATCCTCGAGGAGTTCACCAAAGGAGTGCCGGCGATGGCGGACTGCACCCAGAAGTGGCTGAGTCGATGACGCGCAGGAATCCCCAGCACGGCGGCGTGCCCTGGTACCTGATGTTCGCGATCGTGGCTGCACTCGGCATTGGGTTCGTCGTGTATCGCGTGATGCGCGAGCGCCGGATCGCCGAAGCGGCGGAGCGTGCCCGCGCACCGAAGCAAGCGCCCAGGCCCGTCGAGGTTGCCGCGGTGCCCGAGCCCACGCCGGTGGCGGAGGAAGCGCCGGTGCCCGAGGAGCCCGCTCCTCCACCCGCGGCATGCGACGAGGTCTCGTGCGTGCTCGATAACTACACGGGGCCGTGCTGCGCGAGGTTCAAGGCGAAGCGCGCCCCGACCGACAGCGAGCTCCCCGAGAGTCTCGATCGCGCGATGATCTCGCAAGGTATCGCGTCGGTGAGGGAGCTCATCATGACGTGCGGTGACGTGACCGAAGCGCGTGGCAGGGTCAAGGTCAAGGTCAGGGTCGGCGCGAACGGTCGCGTCACCGTCGTAACGGTCGAGAGCGCGCCCGATGAGCAGCTCGGCGCCTGCGTCGCAGGGTTCGTCAAACAGGCGCAGTTTGCACAGACGCAGACCGGCGGCTCGTTCAGCTACCCGTTCATCTTCTAGTTACGCGCGGCGGCCGCTTCGTCGGCGAGGCGTGCCTGCTCCATGAGCAAGTACGTGATCGGCAGCGAGAG
>JBBQFU010000521.1:0-3136 GCA_038322185.1 Haliangiales bacterium | reverse complement strand
CCCCGTCGGCCATCCGCCGACCCGCGCACGACGGGCACAGACCCCGCGCCTTACAACTGAACGGGACGAGGAGTTCGTAGTGACACGATGCGCATGCAACCCGTGCGAAGCCACGTTCGAGCACGCCGCAATCGAGGAACTGCGGAAGTAGTCGGCGCCGAGCCTGTCGATCAGATTGGTCGATGCAGCGCTATGGATGCTCGCGAATACGTGGTCCCACTTGGCTGGCTTGTGCGCTCCGTCGAGGATCTCGCCGAACGACGGATCCTGCATCGCGTGGCGGAAGGTCTTGCGCGCCTGGTCGAGGAGCTCGTAGCGGTGGGCGAGGAACAGCAGTCGCGGCGCGACCCCGGTCGCCGCGAACTGGCGCACGTAGTCGAGGGCAGCGATGACGGTCTTGCCTGTGCCGGTCGCCGCCACGACGAGGTTGCGGCGTCGGCCGTGGACGACACGCTCGGCAACCAGCTTGTCGAGGATGACCTCCTGGAACGGCAGGGCATGGAGCGTGACGAGGAACGCATCGGGCGAAGACGACGTCTCGGCCGTTAACGCCGACTGAAGTCGTGCTCGCTGAGCGGCGTCATCGGGCGAGTACGGCTCGAACTCGGGCTCGCTCCACAGCGTGTCGAATGTGCCCTCGAACTGCTCGATGACATGCGGCAGGTCGGCGGCGCAGACCTTGACCATCCACTCTTGCCCGGCGCCGAGCGCCGTCGAGGTCAGGTTCGCCGAGCCAATGTACGCGGTGGTGAGACCGGTGTTGCGACGGAACAGCCATGCCTTCGCATGGAGCCGTGTACGTCGTGTGTCATACGACACTCGCACTTGCGCACCAGGTAGACGCGCGAAGGTGTCGAGCGCCGCGACCTCCGTGGTGCCGGTGAAGGTCGTGGTCAGGAGACGGAGCTTTGGTGCCGCGCGACGCGCGAAGTCGTGGAGCGCGTGGTGGATCGCACGTACGCCGCCGACGGTAACGAAGGCGATGATCGCGTCGACCTCGTCGGCCGTCGCGATCTCGCGGGCCAATTCGTGGCCCAGAGTCGGATCCAATCGCTTACGTGTCAGCAAGGTTGAAGTGGCGAGCGGGGATGTCGGCCGATCGGGAACCGCACCGCGATGAACGGCCATGAGCCGCGAGGCCGGCGGTTGGGATCGCTGATCGCGGACAAGCTCCGCGAGATCCTCCCCGAGGAGACCGGCGAGATGATCGAGCACCTTTCGGATCAGCTCGTCGGCAGCTGAGGCCGGCAGGCCTGAGAGCGTACGCGCGATCACGCTGCCGACGTGACGCGCGAACGTCGCCTGGGCGTCCGCGTCGTCGAGCGGCTCGATGAGTTGCGCGATCCCGGTCGCGGCATCCAGACGGCTCGCGAGCTCCTCGGTCACGAGGTGCTCGTAGACACCCTCGGGAAGCGTGACCGCTGGCCCACCAACACGCCGTGGCATCGCCCTGATCGTACAAGGAGCTCGTTAGGATACGGCGCTCGTGTCGGTGTTTCTGGAGGTGGCGGAGGAGGCGTGGATCTTCGCCAACGCGCTCGCGTTCGCATTCCGCGGACAGCTACATTCCGCAGGCTCGCGGAGCTCCTCGCGCCATTCTTTCTTTTCCGGAGCCGCGCCAAGCGCGCTGCCCGCGCCGCACGTTGACGTTACTATCACCGTCAAGATCCTGCCGGCGGCGCGGCGCATGCTCGACGCGGCCGACGAGCGCTGGGTCGACGAGCATGTCGCTGATAATCCTCTGTTCGAGCAGATCACGCACGCTAGCGAACTCCTGCAAGCCAACCCCGAACTCGCTCACGCTCCAGCACCGACAGTCCCGGCACCGCCACAGACCCCCGTAGCTCCCGTCCCCCTGGCATCGATGTCGCAGCGCCGGGGGGGGGCAGCGCCAGACTCGTGCGCGCACGGGCCACCTACTCGCGGTGGAGGGAGACACTACGGACTCGAAGCTGACCGGGAAGACCAAGAGTCGCGAGGCTTTGCAAACACCTCACGCAACGCGTTGACACGGCGTCTTCGGCGGACGGGGACGCAACCCGTTCGGTGGTTCGAAGTGCGGGCGACTCGGGTATGCTTTGGGAGTGTCTGACGTTGCTGCACTTGCCGCCCCATCGCCCGCGGTTCCCGCGAGCATGATCGCGCGCATCGTCGACGTTCTTCACCCCGAGCAGGTCTGGCTCTTCGGCAGCCGAGCACGAGGCGAAGCGCGCCCCAACAGCGACTGGGACCTCATGGCGATTCTTCCCGATGGGGCCCCGGAACAGGATCTAGAGATCGCGGCGGTGTGGGGACGGCTACGCGATCTTCGCCTGCAGCGCGTCGAGCTGTTCACGATGACCCGTGGCGAGTTCGACGCGTGGAAGGGTTCGATCGGCACGCTCGCGGAGATCGTCGCATCGAGCGGCGTACTCGTTCATGGCGGCTGATCCTCCGAAGCCCGATCCCCGGGTGATCGCCGCATATCTCGATGACGTGGATCTGGAGCTCGATGCATCGAGGCGCCTTATCGTCGATCCACCGAATCGCTTCGCCGCGTTTCACCTCGAGCAGGCCGCCGAGAAGCTCGTGAAAGCGGTGCGTCTCGATCGGGGACTTCGCGTCACCGCGGATCACAACATCGAGGCGCTGGTTGACGAGCTCCCTGCCGATGATCCGTGGCGCGCGAAACTCCGGATCTTGGAACCGCTGTCCGCGTTCGCAACCACTTACCGCTATCCGTCGCCGACCGGAAAGCGTAAGGGTGGACCGAGCAACGACGAAGTGCTGGTGTGGATCAAGACGATCGCGGGACTAACGGTCGAGGCACGCCGGGCATTCATCGATGGGGCAGAGGGGACGTACTGAACGTCAGCGAAGATGTTGGTGCGTGTCCGGGAACCGACCTCGCCTTCTCAGCGGCGGAAGGCTACAGAGTCCTTCGTTCGTCGTCTCGTAGCGAACTACGAACCCGATGCGATTGCCGCGGCAATCGAGGAGGTCGTAGCGGCCCCTAGAATCGGGTGGTGTGTCCGCGCCGAGGCGGCAGGAGGGTTGCGAGGCGACGGCACCAGGTGGGGCCGTCGGTGACCCACGAGGTGCGACCGGACGGATCGGGCTTGCGGAACTTGTACTCGACGCGTCCATCGGTGCGAAC
>JBBQFU010000520.1:0-3159 GCA_038322185.1 Haliangiales bacterium | reverse complement strand
TCGCGCGGGTGCGTTGCCAGGCGTGCGACGACGAGATCCTCGTCGCGTTCTCGTGCAAGCGGCGCGGCATCTGCCCGACGTGCACCGCGCGACGCATGGCCGACACCGCCGCGCACCTCGACGAACGCGTCTTATGGCCTCGGCACCTCCCGACACGGCACCACGGTGCACGTGTGAACCGCTCTCGCAAAACGTAGGAGGTTCCAAGCCCTCCGCGATGGTTCGTCAGTCTGCTCGGCTATGACGGCACCGGGATGAGCTTCAAGCAGCGTGTGTAGTCTGCGCTGGGGAAGGACCTCTTGCTCGAGATTGGCCGCGGCCTCGAGCTCGACGTCACGACCCGGATGGTGGAGGAGCTTCGCGACGCGCTGGCCAAGAGCGAGCGAAGCTGGACGCGATCGTTCGGGATGTTCCGCTCGTGCGTCACCGGGCAACCGAGCGTGTCGATCGTGGCCTTGACGATGATCGTGTGAGGCTCGCCCGCGGCTTTTGCGTGAAGTTGACCTCGGCGGTGACCGGCGTGCCCGGCGCACCGTCGCCCGTGCCGGGAGTCGGCACGCGGAGCATCTGCGTCGAGCCGCCGAGTCGTAGGTCATCGCGAGCATCGACTGGCGCGTGCCGTCCTTCTGCAGGGTCTTGCCGAGCTCGATATCAAACTTGACCTCGCCGTCGTACATCCGGCGCACTCGCCGGTGACCTCGTCGCATCCGACCGTGACCGACGAGGCGGTGACGCGAAGTTGAGCGTCCGAAGTCTTCCATGCGAGCGCCGTCGCCATCTTGATGGTCTTGCTGGCGTGCATCAGCCGGCGGATCCGTCAAAACGTGTTCGGCACCCTCGCGACTGCGCCCTGGTCATAGCTGACCTCGCGATCTGACCACCGCCGTCGCCATGGCGTCCGGTATGCGGACATCAGGCGTCCGGCATTCGGACATCTCGGCGTAACGCTGCGAACCGCCGTGCACCGCAACACGACCGCGGACATAACGCTGCTGGCATCGCGCACGCACGAGCCGCAGCGGTGTCCCGATCGCACGCCGCGCATCACGTATACGAGCACAGACCGGTGCTGCCACGGCGCGGCTACCCGGCGGCTATCGTCCGCGACGCCCTGCAACCACCGCGTTCTACCGCGTGATCGCCGACCACCTCGAGACCATGCTCACAGCGCGCACGCGAGCGGTCGCCTCACGGCTTCGGGTTGCCGCGCCTAGCTCTTCGGCGCACCGCCCGTCATGGTCGCGACCGATCGCGGCTTTTACTCCGGGCGTGGTGTCCGCAAGATCGAGGCTCTGGGTGTTCGGCGCGCTGTCGTGCCGTTTCCTGGCCACCGCTCCGCCGCGCGCATTCGACACGAGCACCAACGGTGGTTTCGTTGAGGTCGAGCGTGGCGAGCAGGCGGCGAAGCTCGCAACTCGCGCCTCAAGCATCACTTCGACATGGGCCGCAGTCGCTACCGCGGCGCCTCCGGGACGCCGCGGACGGCGATCTCGAACAACCTGGACGCGATCGGTCGCGCGGCGTAGCAACCAGACAACACCAGCGACCTGGACGCCCACGTGGGCGCCCGCAGACCCGGAAATCAGCTCGCGGCCGACGGTGTTTTGCACCGCAATCTAGGTAGTGCCGACCGCCAGCCTCGATAATCTTGTGGCCGATCGTTGTCGACGGTAATCAGTGCCCGGTAAGCTCTTTGCGTCCGAGCACGGGTGCTCGACGTCAAGGGGGGTTCTCATGAGCGACACGTACAAGGGAAGCTGTTTTTGCGGAGCCGTATCAATCGAAGTAAGCGGCGCGCCCAAGGGTGAAGGATTTTGCCACTGCGGTGACTGCCGCCTCTGGGCCGCGGCGCCGATCAACGCGTTCAGCCTGTGGAAGCCGGAGCAGGTGAAGGTCACGAAGGGCGCAGAGAACATCGGCGTCTACAACAAGACCGATCGCAGCTTTCGCAAGTTCTGCAAGACCTGCGGTGGTCACCTGATGACGGATCACCCGAAGATGGGACTCGTGGACGTTTATGCGTCCATGATCCCGACCTACAAGCACGACCCACACCTGCACGTCTTCTATTCGGAGACGGTGCTGCGGGTCAAAGACGGGCTGCCGAAGATGAAGGATGTGCCCACCGCGATGGGCGGCTCGGGCGAGACTCTTCCCGAGTAAAGGCGTACGCGCGAGCTCGTTCGTGCGGAGAAGCCGACCGACGGCTTCTCCGCAGGCGACTACGACGTCGGACGGAAGCCGGGTGCGATCTTGGTCTGGCTCGTCGTCCCACCATACGTGACCATCGGGTGGCCGCGCATCTCCATGCCCTTGTAGGTCACGACGACGTCGATCGGGCCCGTGGGAACGTTCAGCAGGAAGAAGTCACCGGCGAAGTCATCGTTGAAGATGTACGCGTCGATGAACGACAGGTTCGGAATGACGGCACCGTTCTGGGACAGCGTGATCTTGACGTTGTCGGCGTCGATGATCGGCGCGTCCACGCAGTCGACCAGCATCAGGCCCACGATCGACTTGACTTCTCGGGGTGCTGCTGGATGCCGAGCGCCGACAGCGACGCCACGAAAGCGTTCAGCATCACCGGAACCCTGACGTTCGGGTTGTCAGCGTAGAGCGGCGAGTTCGGCCACAGGTACGTCGTGCGGCTGCCGACCTTCTTCACGTGGACTACGTCGAGGACGATCGTTGGTTCGTCGGCGACATGATGCGCGGGCGATCGTTCGAGCACGCTGTACTTCCACGCTGACTACGTGCGCGGGCGGTGCGTCAAGACAAGCGTGAGATCGACAAGGACGGCAAGATCACGGTCGACACCGTGAACCGTGGCGAAGCTGCGACGCGATGGATCGCGAAGCTGATGGGCAAGAAGACGATCGGAGTTATCGAAGGTGGCGATACGACGGCGCCCGAAACCTCGAAGGAACCGAGCTGACAGGCGAGCCGAGACGTGTTCGGCGGTTGAGCGACAACGGACTGCGCGCATGAGATTCGTCACGAGGCTCGTGACGAATCGGGGTGAAATCTGAAGGTCGGCCACGCGCTGATCGCAGCCAGAAATCGCATGACGCAAATCGTCAACGAATTGCACGACCCTCAGCTGTTTAAGCTGAAGGTCGGAAAACGCCGAAAAATCTCCGTCGAGAACTCGCAAGATCG
>JBBQFU010000519.1:0-3163 GCA_038322185.1 Haliangiales bacterium | reverse complement strand
GCATCGAGCACGCGCTGCAGCGTGCCGTCGAGCGCCTGCGACGGCATCAGGTTTCGCGGCGCGCCCGCGAGCAGCGTTGCCAGCCGCGTGCGACGCTCGGCGAGCGGCCGCGTTCGCAGATCCTCGTCGCCTTCCCACAGCAGGTCCCACACGATCAGCACCGCGTCGGTGACGGCCGCGCCTTCACCGACCGCAGCGCGCAGCCGATCGAACGAGGGCGCGCCGCGGTCGTCGAACATGCAGACCACGCCGTCGAGCGCGAGCCTCGATGCCGCCAGCTTGCCGAGTGCGCGCGCGAGGTTTGGAAACGTGCGGGTCCAGTCGCGAAAGTCGAGCGCGGCGAGCCGCACGTCGTCGGCGACGCGCGTCGCGAGCATGCGATGGCCATCCCACGCGGGCTCGATGAACGTGCCCTCGCGAGTCGTGCCGTCGGTGATCGGCGTGAGCGTGAGCTGGCGCGCGAACGTGAACGCGTTGTCGCCACTGGGGCGACGCACGCGCTTCGAGTTGCGCGGCTGCTTACGCTTGTCAGCCACGCGCCATCATCCCCACGCACGCCGGATCGCCTCGGCGATCCCTCCACCACCACCGGTCGGACTGTCGAGCGTGTCGGTTGCCTTGAGGCGCACGTGCTCGGGCGTGCCACCCATCGCAAACGATCGACCGGCGACCTCGAACATCGGCACGTCGTTGACCCAGTCACCGACCGCGACCGCTTCCTCGAGCGTGCAGCCGACGATGCGGCACAGCTCGGCGAGCGCGGTGCCTTTGTTCGGTCCCGCGGCGCGCACGAGCACGGCGAACTTGCCGGGACACTGGCTGACCGGAAAGCTCACCGAGAAGATGCGATCGGCGTGTGTCGCGATCATGCCATGCGCGGCGATCACTGCAGCCTCGTCACCGATCGCGACCGCGGCGAGCGGATCGTTTGCCCACACGCGTTCGTCGAGCGCCTCTTCGACCAGCTGCATGCGCGGCGACCACGTGCGGACGTAGCGCGCGTAGGGTTCGCCGCGTTCGTCATGGTGAATGCCGTCCTGCTCGAAGATGAACGTCGCGAGTGCGTTGCCGGCGAAGGCATCGCGCAGCACCCGGGTGGTCGAGGCATCCATGGCGTGGTGGGCGTGGGTCCTGGACGAGGCCACATCGATGAGGTGGCTGCCCTCGACGCATGCGATCAACCCCGAGATCCCGGTCGCGTGGGCGGCCTCCAGGGCCCCCGAGTGCAGCCGGCCGGTCACGATGGTGATCGTCGTCCCTGCCTGCCTGAGCTCATGGATCGCTGCAATATCGCGATCGTCCACCCGACCATCGGATCGCAGGAGCGTCCCGTCCAGGTCGAGCGCTAACAGGCGGTAAGGCATGTGGGCCAATTTACCATTCGTTCATGGCATGCCCGAAAGATCGCCGTAGCCGACGGGCCGGGCAGCGATTACCATTCGCCCCGTGCCGGCCCAGACACATCCGGAGCTTGCGGCCAGCCTTCCCGAGGGGGTTGGGCTCGACCGTCTGACCGCCGCCGCTGCGCGCATCGCCGCCGCGGGTCGCTTGGCATGGCCCCAGGTCGTGCTCGACGAGCAGGTGATCGGTCGCCGCCTCCTCACCCGCCTGCACGACGACCCCGAGGCCAAGCTCGAGGACCTCCACGACAAGGATGTCTACCTGGCATTCGCGCTCGCGGAAGGTAGCGAGCCCGCGCTCAGGGTCTTCGAGGCCGAGCTCGTGCCGCAGATGGATATCGCGCTGCGCCGCCTGCGGATCGCGGGCGGGACCGCCGACGAAGTGAAGCAAGCGCTCCGCTTCGAGCTGCTCGTCGACGAGCGCAAGCGCATCGGTGACTACGCCGGTCGCGGCGAGCTCGCCGCCTGGCTGCGCGTCAGTGCAACCCGCAAGGCGCTCAAGCTGATCCGCAAGGTCGACCGCGAGGAGACGCTCGACGAGATCCTGCTCGATCACTGGCCGAGCGCCACGCCGGGCCCCGAGCGTCGCCACTTGCGCACGCAGTACACCGCCGAGCTCAAGAAGGCGATCCGCGATGCATTCGCCGCGCTCGAGGTTCGCCAGCGCAATTTGCTGCGCCAGCACATCCTCGACGAGCTCACGATCGATGACCTCGCGCGCCTCTACCGCGTGCACCGCGCCACCTGCGCCCGCTGGCTCGCCGACGCGCGCGCCGATCTGGGCAAGCACACGCGCAAGAAGCTGGTTGCCTCGCTCGGACTCGGACAGAAGGACGAGGTCGATAGCTTGCTACGATTCCTCGACAGCGATATCGAGCTCTCGATCTCGCGCATCCTGATGTCTCGATGACCTCACGCGCAGCCGCCATCGACTGCCCACCGCCGGACCAGCTGGTGGCGTTCCTCGGCGGCGAGCTCCCCGACGAGCGCGCGATCACGATCGAGTCCCACATGGACGAGTGCGGCGAGTGCCGCGCCGTGATGTCAAACATGGCGCGCGGTGGTCCGCCGCCCGCGCTCGGCCGCTATCGCATCGACACCGTGCTCGGCTCGGGCGGCATGGGCATCGTGTATCGCGGCTTCGATCCACAGCTCGCGCGGCCCGTCGCGATCAAGGTCGTGCGCCGCGCCGGCGACGACGCAGCGGGCCGTGCGCGCCTCGTGCGCGAAGCGCAGGCGCTCGCGCGGCTGTCACATCCCAACGTTTGCCACGTCTACGACGTCGGTACCCAGGACGAAGAGGTGTGGGTCGCGATGGAGCTCATCGACGGCGTGCAGCTCCGCCAGTGGGCCATGGAAGGCCGCAGCCGCGAGGAGACCGTCGAGGCGCTGCTCGGTGCAGCCGAGGGCATTGCCGCCGCGCATAACGTCGGGCTCGTGCATCGCGACATCAAGCCGGAGAACGTGCTCGTCACGCGCGATGGCCGTCCGATCGTCACCGACTTCGGTCTCGCGCGACACGAGGACGCGGTCGACGTGAATGCACCCACGGTCGCCAGCGATCCGCAGCTCACGGCGACCGGCGCGATCGCGGGCACGCCGGCGTATCTCGCGCCCGAGCAGTTGCTCGGCGATCCGATCGACTCACGCGTCGATCAGTTCGCGTGGGCCGTGATGGCGTGGGAGCTGCTCACCGGCTCGCGTCCGTTCCCGGTCGTGTTCGCGGTGCGCGTCGAGGCCGTGCGCGCGGGCGTGTCGCAGCC
>JBBQFU010000518.1:0-3170 GCA_038322185.1 Haliangiales bacterium | reverse complement strand
CTGCCTTCAGGGCGCGAGGCGATGCCCAATCTCGAAGATACCGGCGGGGGCGGGGGACCCGTGGGTCCCTGGTCGCGCGGCGCGTCGGAGGCCGGGCTCGGAACCTATCGGGGCGATACTTTGCCTGATCCAAATGACGATAGTGGCCCGGTCGGGCCCAACACGTGAGCGCTCACGCCTGGCGCCGTACGCAGCATCGTGCCAAATGCAGACACTCGGGGGAACTGCGCATGGCACGCCTCATCCGCTACCTTGTACTGGCATTCTGGGCTGGTTGCGCGGTCATGGTGACGACCGGCTCGTCAGTGCGGGTTTCGCTCATCGTGACCACCTGTTCCGCGCCATCGTGACCGCGCGTTCCGCGTCATCGTGACCGGAGCGAAGCGACGCTCAGGTAGTTCGGGTTTCTTGGTCGGTCGGCTTGTCTTTCCTTCTCGACGGGCCCTTTAGCATGATGCGGTGGCCGCTGTTCAGGAGCCGGTCGCAGATGGCGTCGGCGAGGGTCGGGTCGCCGAGGTAGTCGTGCCAGTGAGTCGGGGCGAGCTGGCTCGTGACGATCGTCGAGCGCAGTCCATATCGGTCCTCCATCACCTCGAGCAGATCGCTTCGCTCCTGATCATTGATGGGCGCGACCGCGAAGTCGTCGAGCACGAGGACGTCGACGCGGGCGAGACGCGCCAGCACGCTGCGGTAGGTGCCATCGGCGCGCGCGATCTTCAGCTCGTCGAAGAGCCGCGGCGCTCTCCGGTAGATCGCGCGGAAGCCTCGGCGGCACGCGTGGTGCGCGAGAGCGCACGCGATGTAGCTCTTGCCCGTTCCCGTCGCTCCGGTGACGAGCACGGCTTGGTGCTCGTCGATCCATCGGCACGTCTGCAGTTGCCGGACGAGCGCCTTGTCGAGCTCGCGCTTCGCGGGGAAGTCGATGGCTTCGATGCAGGCCTCCGAGAGTCGTAGCTTGGCCTCCTTCAGCGAGCGCTTCATGCGCTTGTTCTCTCGGTGCATCCATTCTGCGTCGACGAGCAGGCCAAGCCGTTCGTCGAAGGCCAGCGAGCCGATCTCCGGGCTCTTCTGCTGGTCCGTCCACGCCGTGATCATCCCTTCGAGTCGGAGCGTCTTGAGTTTCTCGAGCGTCGGTTCATTCAGCACTTCGATTTCCTTTCAGTGGTAGTAGCTGCGTCCGCGGATGTTCTCGTGAGCGGCGCGTGGCGTCGCCGCGACCTCGGCCGGCGCGAGCCGGTCGAGGCCATGCTTCAAAATCGACTCGACGTGGCGGTACGAGCGCGCCCCCACCGCCATCGCGCGACCGCACGCGATCTCGACGCGCTCGGCGCCGTACTTCTTCGACAGCCTCAGGATCCCGAGGCACGAGCGGTATCCCTGCTCGGGGTGCGGCCTTGACGCGAGGATGGCCTCCGCGAGCGTCGCCGTCCCCGGTCCGATGGTCCCCGCCCACGCGAGGATCCGCGACGGACTCCACTCGGCGTGGGCCTGGTGGGCTTTCGGCATGTGCTCGGGCGTCGTCGTGTGCTTTCCACGCACTCTGCTGCGCGGGTGCGATGCGACGCGCTCGCCGTTCAGCAGGAAGATCTCCACCGTCGACACGGTGGCGCGCACGTCGACCTTCTGCCGCGCCAACGTGCTGGGGGCCGAGTAGAGGTGGTGATCGAATTCGATGTGGTAGTCGATGTTGATCTGCGCCGTCTTCCACTCGCTCGTGACGAATCGATCCTCGGGAAGTGGGCTCAGGACGGGCTTGTCGAGCCGCTCGAAGAGCTCGCGGCGGCTCGCGCCATAGACGCGCATGCGGCGATCGTTGATGTCGTCGACGAGCTCGGCGATCCGCTCGTTAAGAGCGTCGAGGGAGAAGAAGATCTGGTTCCGGATCTTCGCCAGGACCCAGCGTTGCGCGATCAGGACGCCCACCTCGACCTTCGCCTTGTCGCGCGGGCTCCGCGGGCGTGCCGGAAGGATCGTCGTGCCGTAGTGGCACGCCATCTCCGCGTACGTGCGTTGCACGGCGGGCTCGTACCGACACGACTTCGTGACGCCGCTCTTGAGCTGGTCGGGCACGATCGCCTTCGGTACGCCGCCCATCTCGTGCAGGGCGCGCACGTGACTGCCGATCCAGTCCGGGATCGTCTGCGTGCGCGTCGCCTCCGCGTAGGTGAAGTTCGAGGCGCCGAGGACGGCGACGAAGAGTTCGACCTCGGTGACCTCGCCGGTCTGCGGGTCGACGATGCGCGGCTTGTTGCCCGAGTAGTCGACGAAGAGCTTCTCTCCCGCGCGATGGACCTGTCGCATCGTGAGCTTCTGCCGCGCGTGCCATGCGCTGTAGTGCCCGCAGAACGCCGTGTAGCGGAAGCCGTTGGGGTGCTGCTCGAGGTACTCGAGGTGCAGCAGCTGCAACGTCACGCCCACGCGCCGTAGCTCCAGGTGTAGAAACGCGGGGTCAGGTAGCGGGCGCCCCGTGCGCTTCGCGGTGCGAGGGCCGTACAGGCGCTCCTCGAGCGCGTCGTCGCTCAGCGCGGTGACCTGCGCCCAGTCGAGGCCGAGCGTTCGGGCGCGCCCCGCGGCGCCGGATACCGATCCGTTGCTGATCCCGAGGCTCGCCGCAACCTGGCGGTTGCTCCGGCCCACGACCAGCTTCTGTCGAAGAATCTCTCGTACGTGTCGCATGCCCAGTCGCTCCGTCGCCATCTCGCCTCCTCGTTCGGAGGGCGGACGGCTTTGAAGAACTGCCCAGCGTCGCTGCGCACCGGGACCCCACGATCGGGACCACCTTCGCCCCGATCACACCCCGGCGAAAGAGGTGGTCACGGCCGCGAAACACGTGGTCACGATGGCGAAATCGATGGACACGATGCCGCGAAACAGGTGGTCACCATCCGGCGAAACGGGTGGTCACGATGGGGCGAAATTCGCACTCTGCACGCTCGTCGGAACCCTTCGCGCGGAGCCCGGCCCGAACTGCACGACGTACGACAAGAAGTATGCGACCGCGAAGGCCAATGCCGACGCGACGGCAAAGCGCGAGGGAGCGCAGCAGGCGGCACGTGACAAGGCGAAGGAAGACCGTTGCGCTGCAGTAGAGGCCGCGCGCAACAAGTGCTTTGCCGATCACTGCTTGAGCCTGGAGGCCGACGACCCCCGCAGCGAGTCGTGCAACGAGC
>JBBQFU010000517.1:0-3178 GCA_038322185.1 Haliangiales bacterium | reverse complement strand
CGCGGCGCAGTGCTTCTTGGTCGTGACCGCGCCCGTCAGGGCGCAGGAGATGATGACCTTGTCGGTGGACACGTGCGCAGCATCGACGAGGGGCCCCAGCGGGGCAAGTGCCACGTGTTACCTCGCGGGGATGGCAGGACTGAGGAGCGTTCGGTGAAGATTTCGTGCGACCGGATACAACCGTGCGGCTCCACCCTGGGTGAATACAGATCCCGAATCCCGCAGGGAAAATGGGCCTCACAAAATTGTGATGTCAGCCGTGGGCAGATCGTGTAAGACGCCGCTCGTGATGCGCACCGGCCTTGTCATTCTTGCTGCCTGCGTCGCTGCGAGTGCCTCGGCATGTACCCCGAAGAAGGGGGCCGCCCTCCGGCCCAAGCCGGTCGCCGCCAACGCGCGGCCGTTCAACGCGATGCCGTCAGTCTCGCTGGTCGATAGCCAGCAGACCGGTCCGATGTACCGGGTGCAGATCGTCGCGGAGATCACTCGTGATGTGATGCCGACCGACGACCTCGCGATCATCGTGACCGTCGGTGGTGATGACGAGGTCGGCCGCTACCCGATCGTCGGGCGCTTCGAGAACCGCCAGACCCTGATCAAGCAAGAGATCGAGCTGCCGCTCGGTGATTACGAGATCGAGTACGACTACCAGGGCACCCGGTACACCGGCATGCCGTTCCGCATGGCCGAGGTCCCGGTCTGGGGTGGCCGTCGCAATCTGCAGCTGCGTACCCATCCGGGCACGCGCGTCTCGCTGCGCGAGAAGAAGCTGTGGGTCGGTCGCTGGTGGGCCAATGACGGCCCGCCGCGCGCGTGGATCATCGAGTGGGTTCACGAGGGCGCCGTCGCGGCCACCACGAGTGGTCGTGAGATGCATGGCATCCCGACCGATGCCGCGCGCCTCGTCGGTGGTGCGGCGGGTGCATTCATGTCCGATCGCATCGTCGAGAACACGATCTGGACCTACGGCGAGGAATACCCGGTCCCCGATGTCGTCGCGACCAAGCCCGGTGCGTGGGCTGCGCGGGTTGTCCATGGTGGCAGCTCGCCGCTCGCCGTTGTCTTCAATGTTCTTCCCACCGGTCGCCTCGCCGAAGCCTCCAACCGCCGGGTGCGCTCGGTCGGCTGGGAGGAGTCGTGGTCCAAGCGTCTCGACCAGCGTGCGCTGTCGGTGACCGAGGTCGATCGCCTCACCGCGAAGCTGCCGCAGATCTCCTCGACGCAGCCGTTCGACGAGCTGACTGCAGCGAAGGGTCCCGAGGCGCCGGTCCGGATCTCGACGGCCGCGGTTCGTGCGCTGTTCCGCTCCAAGCAGCTCGCCGATGCGTGGTGGCAGTTCGCGAATCTCAATGTGGCCTCGTCGGCCGACGCGTCTGCCAGTGCCCGTCGGCCCGTCGATGCCGCTGCGTTCCCGCAGGGTCGGGTGGCGCAAGGCATGCCGGCTCGTTCGGCTGCTGCCAACAAGAGGGCCGCCGCGGAGGCTGCGAAAGATGAGGTCGAGCGCAAGTCGAAGCTGCGGGCGCTGCGCACGCAGATCGAGTCGCTGATCAAGGCCCACGGTCACCCGTGGAAGTCCGACGAGTTCCCGCGTAGCTGAGTCTCGGCCATGTCCGTGTCCGACGAGGTACGGACACCGATGTCCGACGCACGGACGCGCGCCGCGTAACCCGTGAGAACGTGCCGTAGCCTTGCGTGGCGCATCCCTTGCTGTGCAGCGGCGCATGCAAGTCGAGACGCTCGATCGAAACGCGGCCTACGTGGCCGCACGCCTGGCCCTTGAGACCGTTCGCGCGGCAACCGCGTCGTGGCCACCGGACGTCGCGCGATCGGCGAATCGCGCGGCGGGTGAAACCGTGGTCGCTGTCGTCGAGGCGTTGCGCGAGGAGCCCACGTCGGCGGCGCGTCGCAAGAGTCTTCGGTCAGCGCTCTGTCACGCGCTCGAGCTCGCCGCGATCTGCGATATCGCGATCGCGCATGGGCTGCGTACGGTGCAAGTCGAGGACTCGCTGCGGTGCGCGTCGCGAACCTTGTCGATGCTTGGCATGTCGTTTCACGCGACTGCCGCCAGCGTGGATTGATGTCACCACGGCACGCCGCCTGGGGCCCGAGCGGACGACTCAGCCGAACGCGAACGCGGGTACTTCGGACAGATCGTTGATCAACGTCGCGCGCGGGTGCGCGGTCACGAATGCGCGCTCGTAGTCCGGCGTGCGCGACGACGTCACGAGACCAACGCGCGCACCGAGCGACAGCGGCATCGCGAGATCGAGCTCGAAGATGTCGCCGACGACGACGAGCTCCTCCCAGGAGGAGCCGGCCTCGACGAGCACGGTCATCAAGATGTCGTGATACGCGCGCCGGCGCAGCAACACGGCGCGCTCGAGGCCGGGCAGGGTGAGCTCGCTCGGTGCGCCGGCCCACGTATCATCGACGTCGAACTTGCGCGCCATGCCGCGCACGCGCGAGGTGAGCCAGGCGACACCGGGAGCATCGCGATCGAGTGCGGCGACCTTGCCGGCGACAGCGTGCGTGTCCGAGTTCGTGACGATCCACGTCGGCGTGCCGCTGAGGCTCGTGAGCATCGGCCCCGCGCCGTCGCGGAACACCGGGTGGCCAAGCGTCTTGGCGTAGTTGTACTTGTAGAGCACGCTGCCGAGCAGGCGGCCCCGGTCCTCGGCGCCCGGGATGGCGTGGAAGCGATCGAGGATCCGATGCGCGATCGGCACCATGCGCAGGTACGGATCGACGGTGGCCGGCGCGACCGCACGGCCCATCCACAGGAACGCGTGCGACGCGGGTGCGGCGGCAAGCTCGGCCTCGACCTCGTCGGCGATCGCCGTGATCTCCGGATCGCCCGGCGGCCGTCCGACCAGCATGGCGAGGTCCTCGAGGTAGCCGTCGCGGAACGGACGGCCTTCCGCCTCGGCATCGGTCATCGTGCCGTCGAAGTCGAGGACGAGGGCTACCGCCATGCGTGCTGTGAAGGTAACCCGACGCCGCGGATCAGTCACTAGTACCTCGCCGCAGAGGTTTTACTTCGGTTGAAGTGCCGGCAGTTTCTCAGCCGGCACAAGCAGTTGAATTGTTCGCGCTTGACCTGGGATGCGGGCGATCAAGCCGTTGCGTTCGAGAGTGACAATCATCTGATGAACTGCGGGCGGCGTGACCAGGAAGAAGC
>JBBQFU010000516.1:0-3292 GCA_038322185.1 Haliangiales bacterium | reverse complement strand
CCGCTACTTCTGCTGGAGCTGACCATGCTCACCATCGGCATGGCGCTCCTGCTCGCCGCGCTGTTCGTCAAATACCGCGATGTCGGTCAGATCTGGGACGTGGGATCACAGCTGCTCTTCTATTCGACACCAATCATCTATCCCATCACGCTGGCGCCGGAGCACCTGCGCGTCGCGCTCCTGTCCAATCCGCTCGCCCAGATCATCCAGGACGCGCGCTATGTCGTGATCAATCCGACAAGCGGGACCGGCATGGAGCAGCTCGACGGTCTCGTCCGTCTCGTGCCGTTCGCGATGGTTATCGTGGTGTTCGTCGCAGGGTTCCTCGTCTTCAATCGCGCCGCCGACCGTGTTGCGGAGTACGTATGACAAGCGTGATTCGCGTCAGCGACGTCGGCAAGTCCTTTCGGATTCCGCACTCCGAGCAGGCGACGCTCAAGGGGCGCATCCTGCATCCTCGATCTCGGACGACCTTCGAGCAGTTCAACGCCCTCGACGACGTGTCATTCGAAGTCGAGGAGGGCGAGTTCTTCGGGATCATCGGCCGTAATGGCAGCGGCAAGAGCACGCTGCTCAAGCTGCTGGCCGGCATCTATCGCCCGGACTCGGGCAGCATTCAGGTCGACGGCACGATCGCACCGTTCATCGAGCTCGGAGTCGGATTCAACCCCGAGCTGAGCGGCCGCGACAACGTGTTCATCAACGGTGCACTGCTGGGATTGAGCGCGCGCCGGCTTCGCGAGCGCTACAGCGCGATCGTCAGATTTGCCGAGCTCGAGCGATTCATGGATCTCAAGCTCCGCAACTTCTCGTCGGGCATGCAGGTGCGCCTCGCGTTCAGCATCGCACTCGAGGCAGGTGCGGACATCCTCCTGACCGACGAGGTGCTCGCGGTCGGGGATGCGCGATTCCAGCAGAAGTGCTTCGATGTGTTCCGCAAGCGCAAGGCGGAAGGCCGCACGGTCGTGTTCGTTTCCCATGACATGAGCGCGATGATCGATTTCTGCGACCGATCCCTGCTGCTCGATCGCGGGCGCGTCGACATGATCGGTGACACGCGCGAGGTCGTCCGGCGATATCAGCACCTGGAAGCGACCGCGGTCACCGCGAACGGAGATTCCGTCGAGGTGCCGGAGTCACTCGCACGCCTGGATCGTGCCGAAGTCGCGGGCGTCACGGTGGGTGATTTCGAGGAAGACGAAGTACCGTTTGTGTGGCACGGTGACAAGATCGACATCGCCGTACGTGCTCGCTTCCATGACGACGTCGAAGACCCGATCTTTGGGCTGCTGCTGCGAGATCGGCTCGGCAAAGTCGTGCTCGTTACGAACACCCTGTGGCTCGATGCACCGGTCGGCGCTCGACGAGCCGGCGACGAGATCGACGTGACCTTTTCCGTCGACAATCCACTCGCCGCGGGACGCTACAAGGTGACGTGTGGCATCGTGGATGGCGATCCGAATCACCGGCTCGACCTTCGAAACGACATCGCGGAGTTCGACGTGCGAGCGGACATCGCCACGGGCGGTGTTGTCGACGTTGGCGTTCGTGTCAGCGTCCAGACAGCTGACCGCTCGCGCGCGTAGTTCAGCCGCGCCCGAGCCGGCGCTTGATGCCGCGGATTCGATCCCGTGACCACTTCGCGAGCGGGAACAGGCGTGATCGCTTGAGGCGCTGCAGCATCAGATCAATGCGCTGGTACTCGTTGAGCATGCCTCGTCGACGCAGCAGCAGGACCTGCGTATCCTCGAGCAGATCGAGTTGGCGGGGGGTGGTGCGACTGGCGCGGAGCGCGCGCCAGCGTGCGGGATGTTCGAGCAGGGGTCGAAGCGACTCGACGTTCCGGGTCCAGCGGTAGCGCTCGCCGAGCTTGGACGCTGCGGCCGACTGGCGCTTTCGCAGATCAGTGTCGGTCGCAAGTCGCAGTATCGCATCCGCCAGGGCGGCACGGTCACCGATCGGAACCACAATCCCTGCATCGTGCTCGCGAACGACGTCCGCGAGCACGTCACCTTCGGATGCGATTGTCGGGAGCCCTGCCCAAAAATGGTCGAGCAGGCGGGACCGAAACGATAGCCGTACCTCCGCGAGGTCCTTCGTCGCGATGACACCGAAATCGGACTCGGCGAGGTAAGCGCCGCGCTCATCGTACGGAGCCCAGTTGCCGAACACCACCGCTCGGTCCACGAGCCCGAGCTCCTCGGCGCGCTCACGCAGTTGTACGGCCACGCGCATCTGCGGCACGCCGACACCTGCGGCTTGGTCGAGGCCCATGAAGAACAGGCGAAGTCGTGGCTCCTTTCGATGCGCCTCGGCGAATGCGTCCAGCACGAGAACAGGATCGAACCATTCCCAGGTTCCGCCGCCCCACGTCACGATGATGTCGTCGACGCCCATCGCCGGGTGCACGCCGCGCAGGACGGGCGTTTCCGCCGTCGGCGGAACGTCAGGGCAGCCGTATGGGAGCACGTCGATGAGGGATCGAAGGGTCGGATCAGCGGCGTAGGCGGCTCGATCCACGCGTCCGCGGGCGGACAGCATGCCGAGCCAGTAGTCGCGCTGCCGCTCGCTCGCGCAGATGAAAAAGTCGCCGCGATCGAGCAACTCGGTCTGCACGTCCACGTCGTGGCGGATCTGATAGTCGCCGACGCGATCGTCCTCGCTGTGTCGGTGCATCTCAAGGTTCTCGAACAGCCACGGGTCATACAGGTCGACCACGACCAGTGCCCTCGTCTGGCGCAGCGACGGCCACTGCCGCAGCGCGTAACCGTGGACCAGTACGACGTCGACTTCCGAGAGCATTCCCGAGAGCTCCTCGTCGGATCCGAACGTCAGCACGTCGATGCCGGGCGCGGTTCGCTCGACGACGGTGTTGGTGATGAGCGACACGGGCGTCTTGCGCGCGAGCGCCTTCGCGATTTCCCATGAGCGCACGGCAGGCCCGGCCATGCGCTCGCCGATCCGGTCATAGGCGAGTACCGCCATGCGCGTCGCGCGAGGTGCGTCGAAGACGTCCTCCAGACGGAAGAGCTGTCGCACCGCTCGCGCAGCCGCGAGGTAGCGCTCGTCGCCTGCGCCGAGGGGCTTGAAGGGTTGGCCGAATCGCCGGAACACGTCGGCGTCCGGCACCGTTCGGCGCAGCTGGACGCGGCGGCGCTCCTGCATCAGGTGTTCCATGTCGTCGAGCAGGTCGCCCACGGCATGCAGGCGGGCCGTCGCGTTGCGCGGCAGGGCATCCGTGGCGTCGTCGGAGCCCGGTGTGCCGAAATTCCACTGTGCGCGGTCGAGTTCG
>JBBQFU010000515.1:0-3296 GCA_038322185.1 Haliangiales bacterium | reverse complement strand
GAAGGTCATCTACGCACAGGACAAGTCCGAGCTAGAAACCGCCGAACGACTACTCGGACTCACCGACACCGAAGCCGCGGAACTGCCAACCCTGCCACGCGGCCTCGCGCTGTGGCTCGTAGGGGAACGCTCTTTCCTCGTTCGCCACGTCCTCTCCGAATTCGAACTCGAGCTCGTCGATACCGACGCACGCATGCGCTCGACCCACACCGACGAGATCGACACCGATCTCGATACGACCAACCTCGAGGACGCAGCATGATCGCCGCACCCCGCACTCGCGATGATCTCCTCCTCGCGGTGATCGCGGGCGTGCTCGCCGCCGCAACCGCCTCCGGCGCATGCGCATGGCTCGCCGCCACGCTCATCGTGCTGCTACACGAACACCGCCTGCTCGACCCCGCCTCACCTTCCATCCTCGAAACCGGGATCGACCTCGTCACGAGGCTACGCACCCCGAGCGAAGCGTTCGCCGCGCGCGACATGCTCGCCCTCCCACGAGACCCTTGGCTCCACTTGTGCGCGCTGCCGGTCATCGGCGCCGCCGGTGTCGCCGCGCGGCTCGCGTGGCAGATCGTGGGTAGCTCGCCACTCGTTCGTGACGAGAGTGAATCGCGCTGGGCGTCTGCGCGTGACATTCGACACCTCGTACAGCGCAGGTCGAACGCAGACCCCCGCTTGGTCCTTGGCACCGCCCACTCTCGAAGCATCGTCGTCGACCAACACCACTCCGTCATCGTCTTCGGCCCCACCGACTCGGGCAAGACCACCAGCGTCGTCATCCCGGCACTGCTGCGCCATGACGGGCCGACTGTGGCGCTCTCGGTCAAGGGCAACCTCGTTCGCACTACGCACGAAGCGCGCACCAAGATCGGGCCTGTGCACGTGTACGACCCGATGGGACTGACCGAGCACGACTGCGCCCCCTGGACCCCGCTCAGAACCTGCACCGACTGGGAGGAAGCGCAGCGCGTCGCAGAAGCGCTCACCAGCGCCGTCGGCAGTACTGGCCTCGCAGAGAGCCGCTTTTGGGACGCGATGGCTGCGAAGCTGCTCGAGCCGCTGCTTCACGCGGCGGCCCTCGAAGACCTGACCATGCGAGACGTGGTGCGATGGGTCGACGAACGCGAAGTCGAGGACGTCGCCAACATCCTCGAAGCGCACGAAGCCACCGGAGCGCTGCAGTCCCTTCGCGCGAGCCAAGCACGCGACACGCGCACCTTGTCCAGCACCTACGCGTCCGCCGAGATGCTCATTCGGGCCTACACCTCAACGCGCATGGCCGACCATCGCCCCTCCGACAGCATCGACCCCGCAACGCTCCTCACCCAGAACGGCACGCTCTACGTCTGTGCCCCCACCAAGGACCAAGCACGACTTCGCCCGGTGTTCTCAGCGCTCGTCGCCGACATCTACAACACCGCCGTGATGCACGCTGAACGATCGGGACGCGCGCTCGACCCGAGCCTGCTGCTCGTGCTCGACGAGGCAGCCAACATCGCTCCGATCCACGACCTCGCGGAGATCGCCGCGACATGTCGTGAGTACGCGATCCAGCTCGTCACGATCTTCCAAGACCTCGCGCAAGTCACCGCTCGATACAAGCACCAGGCACCCACCGTCATCAACAACCACACCGCGAAGCTGCTGCTGCCAGGACCCAGCGCCCGCGAACTGCTCGAACTAATGACTCGGCTCGTGGGTGAGCACACCACCGAGCACTCAACGACAAGCACCGGACCAAGCGGAGACACGCACACCACGCAGCTTCGCCACCGACCGCTCGCCGCGATCCACCAGCTCCGACAGCTCAAGCGCCACCACGCACTCCTGCTGTACGCCAGCTTGCCTCCGGTCGTGATTCGCCTCCATCCCTACTACCAAGCGAAGCAGAAGGACACAGCATGATCCCGCTCCCCAGGCTCACGATCCACGACCCAGACCATCCCCAGCGAACCGTGCTGCGGATCGCGTTCTGGCTCGCGCTCCTCGCCGCACTGATGTTCGGATTCATCGCTGCAACACGCGACAGCGGCGCGACTCGTGCAACCACATCCCCGCGAGTCGTAGAGACGGCGTCGCTAGCTGATGGCGATGACGCACGCGCCGATACGCCACATCCTGTGGAGACCAAGCCGACACGGACGCCTACGGCACCCCGTGTCGCACGTCCCCGACCCAAGCCAACCAGGCCCAAGACGACGACCAGCCCCCATACCAACCTCAATCCGTCGCCACGACATCCGTCCCCACCGAGGAACACGCCGTCGACGAGGCCGACCGCACCGAAGCCCACGACCGTTCGACCCGTCCTCCCCTCCACGCCGGCTCCGGCAGATCCCACTCCACCTCCGGCCCCCACGGGGAACACAGGTACGTCGACCGGTGGCACGACAACCGCGCCGCCGACAACGCCTGTGCCAGTACCGAAGCCACCGAGCGCGCATAACTGCGACGCCAACAACGAGGCGTGCTGACGCCCGCCATCTGTGACGCTTCGGTGCTCCGGGATCGGCGCGGCCGCCTCGAACCTGCTCGCCTGCTCGCCGCCCACCCACGCACTTCGTGCGCGTTTGTTCGGCTGCGACGGGCGAGCGATGGGTTCGGCGACCACAACCGACCCGGAGGCTCGAATGAGCTCAGCAACGAAGGCACCGCCTGCTACCACCAGCGATGCATCTACAGACGCGACACTGGAGCTGATCGACCGATCGCTCATCGACGTCGATGCGGATTTCAATCCGCGATCGACAATGGACGAGACGCAGCTGGCGGAACTCACCGAGAGCGTGCGCCAAGTCGGGGTACTGCAGCCCGTCACGCTCGTTCGCTCGGATGAGCGGTATCGGCTGGTGATCGGGCATCGCCGCTTCGCAGCAGCCACGATTGCGAAGCTCGACCGGGTACCCGCGCTCGTGTACGCATCGCTCGACGAGGCATCACGGCTGCAGCTCGCAATCATCGAGAATGTGCAGCGCGAGGACATGAACCCGATCGACGAGGCGCTCGCATTCCAGCGCGCGATCAAGGACGGCTCGCTCACGCAGAAGCAGCTCGCGAGCGTGATCGGCAAGAGCGCGTCACATGTCTCCGAGCGCCTGCGCCTGCTCAAGCTGCCCCCAACATGTCGCAAACTGATCGCATCCGGCGCGCTTCCCCTCGCGGCAGCCAAACCGCTCACCGCGATTGCCACGGCGAAAGTGCCGACGGCTGCGCTCATCGCTGATGCCTGCGCGAAGCTGGTCGCGAATGATGACATCGATCTGGAGATCGACGAGTTCCTCGATGACCCCACC
>JBBQFU010000514.1:0-3341 GCA_038322185.1 Haliangiales bacterium | reverse complement strand
CTTCTCGAACACCGCGCCGTACGAGTTATCGCCGGCACCGTACTCGAACGCGATGAACGTCCGGCGACCGGACGCGTCAGCGTAGTACGTGACGTTCATCTCTTCCTGATCGACGCGCGCGAGCGCCTCGGCCGCGGTCGTGACATCGGTGTGCGACGACTCGTGGACCGCGCGCACCAGCAGCTCCTGCGCCTCGTGGCCGAGCGTGTCGAGGTTCGCCGCGGTGATGTCGAGGTCGCCGACCATCTGCAGTGCGGGCGCGGTCTTGAGCTCGTGATAGGTCGAGCCGAACAGGCATCCGGGCGCACAGCCCGGGCCGTCGCAGCTCGCGGTGACCTTGAACTTGCCGCGCGTGGCCTCGGCGTGGCCCTTCACGAGCACGCGATAGCGGCCCGGCTCGAGCTCGCGACGAAGCTTGGAGTAGGTCGTCGAGCCGTAGTCGTCGTTACGCGCGATGTATGCGCCCCAGCCGTTCCAGCTCTCGCGATAGAGGTAGAGGACGGTGTCGGTCCGGCGCTGGCCGAGCACGGCGTAGCTGGTCACGACATCGATCGTCGCTGCGTCGCTGAGCTCGAACACCCACGTGTGATAGCGCTCGGCATCGGTGAGCACGCTCGTCGCGCCCTGGCCAAACTCGAGGATGCCGTGCGCGGTCGGCTTGCGGAACGAGTCGTCCTTGCCGCCATCGAGCGGCAGCTCTTCTTCGGGTCCCTTGTCGTCGGTGCAGGCTGCTGCGAGCAGGGCTGCGCCCATCGCGAAGGCGAACGTACTTCTCATTGCGCCTCATCGGAGCAAGATGCGCGCCGCGTCATGAGGTCAGATCGTCACGAAACCGGGCGTGATCCTCGACGGTTGCGTCGTGGTGCATCCAGGTTGCGACGGCTACACGACCCGCGTAGCTGGCAACTCGAGTGGCCAGCTACGCGAGCGAGCTCAGAGCTTCACGGAGCTTCGAGTTCTGCGGCTCGAGCTCGAGGCCACGCTGGAACATGCTCTTGGCCTTCGGGCTCTGACCGAGCTCGATGTGGATCCGGCCGAGCGCGAGGTAGACCTCGCCCTTGGTCACGCCCGCATCGGCATCGATGTTCTGGAGCACGAGCGACTGGTAGATCTTGCGAGCCTTCTCCCAGTCGCCACCCTCGAAGTACATGCGCCCGAGGCCCGTCATCGTGACGACATCGGTCGGGTTCACACGCAGCGCCTCCTCGTACGCCGCGAGCGCGCCGGGACGATCACCACGCGCCTCGAGGATGCCGCCCTGCCGCTGGCGGAACCTCGCGACGTCCTTCATCCGACGCGCGGCCTTGGCCTCGGTGGCAAGCTTGTCGAAGATCGGCGCGGCCTCGTCGAGGCGACCCGTGGCGAAGTAAAGATCGCCCAGCGGCCCCAGGACGCGGACGTCGTCGGGGGCCAGCTTCACCGCCTCGGCCAGCGCCGCGAGCGCAGCATCGTTGCGGTTCACCTTGCGCTCGAGATCCGCGATCTCGACGAGCAGCGCGACGCGCTCCGCGCTGTCCGTCGCTGACGACGCCCGGCGCTGCAGCATGTCGGCGAGCAGCACGTTGTCCTTGCGGTCACGCGCGAGCTTCTCGAGCGCAGCGATCGCGTGCGGGTGGTTCGCGTCGTAACGGACCGCCTGCTGGAAGTGCTGGATGGCCGTGCCGTCATCGGTGTCACCGACACGCGCAACCTCGCCGAGCCGGAAGAACAGGTCGGCGGCATCACGGCCCTGCGGGTTGAGCTTGAGCGCCTGCTCGAGCGTGGCCTTGCACTTGTCCCAGTCACCGGCGCGCTCGTAGATCTTCGACAGGCGGGTCAGGGCACCGACGGAACCCGGCTCGCGCTTGAGGATCTTCTCGAGGATCTCGCCCGCGGCATCCGGGTTATCGAGCTTGCCCTCCCACACATCCGCCGCACGTGCGAGCGAAGACAGCTCGGCCTTGGTGTCACCCGCGATCGCATGCGTCTCGGCGCGCTTCTCGATCAGCTCGACGAGATCGTGCGAGCGATTGGCGACACCGAGCAAGCGCTCGAGCTCGTCGTAGCCACGGATGTAGCTGGGGTCGACATCGAGCGCGGCGTACCACGCACCGATCGCATCATCGACCGAGCTCCTACGCGTCTCGGCCAGCCGCGCCATCTCGGCGTGGATGAGCACCTTGTCGTGCGGCGTCCTGGCGAGATCGAGCCTGCGCATCTGCACGTCGCTCACCGCCATCCAGTCGCCGGCACGCGCAAACGACGCCTCGAGCGCGGAGAGCGCGTTGGCATCATCAGGCGCGAGATCGACGACGGCCTGCCACGCAGCGACCGCCCGCGGCCCCTCTGCCTCGAGCTGTGCGATCTCGATGCGGAGCTGCTTCTCGTCGTCGGGATCGCTCGCGATCTTGGCCGCGCGGCCGAGCACCTCGATGAGCGAGGTCGGCTCGATGTTCGTCGCACGGTAGATCCGCGCGAGCTCGTCGAGCGCCGGCCGGTCCGTCTCGTCGGCATCCGCGATCTCACGCCACGCGTCGAGCGCGCCCGGGGTGTCACCGGCACGCTCGCAGAGCTGCGCAACCTCGGCGAACGCGGCCCGCTTCTCGGGCAGCTCCTGCACGATGCGGCCGCGCTGGCGCAGCACCTCCGCAAGCGCCGTCGTGTCATTGGCCTTGCGGTGCAACGCGACGAGCGGATCGAGGGCGGCGAGCGAGTCGGGCTCGATCGCGAGGGCCTTGCGGTAGATGGTGATTGCGTCCTCGTACTGACCGAGGCGTTCGCGCAGGATCTTTCCGAGGAACACGAGCAGGGTGACCTGCACGTCGGGCTCGCGGTTCGCCGCATCCTGCGCATGGACGATCGCATCGACGCGCGCAGCCGTCTCCCGCCACTGGCCGAGACTGTCGGACAGCCGATCGACCTCGGACAGCGCCTGCCCCGATGCAGGATCGATCGTGAACCAACGCAGCGACGCATCGAGCGCGCGTGCGCGGTCATTGAGCTTCTGCTCGGACAGCTCGACGATGCGCTGCAGCAGCGAAGCCTTGTCGTTCTGATCGTCGATCGTCGCGAGCTTGGCCTCGAGCACCATCACCAGACGCGGATGATCTTCGTCCTGCTCGAACAGGGGCTCGAGGGTCTCGACGATATCGCTCGCTTCTTCTGGCGCCTTGACGAGCATGCGCTCGAGCGCAGCACGCGCTCCACCGTGCATCGGCACCAGCTGAAGCACCTCGCGGTAGGCCGCCACTGCCAGCTTCGGCGAGCCGAGCGTGTTCTCCTGGAGGTCGCCAAGGCGGAACAGATACTCGGCCGTCGCGTCATCGTTCTCCGCGACATCAGCCTCGCGGCGCAGCGCGTGC
>JBBQFU010000513.1:0-3410 GCA_038322185.1 Haliangiales bacterium | reverse complement strand
TTCAACTTCACCGCGATCGCCGGCAACCTGCCGATGGCGCCCGCGCTGATGGGCAACACCGTCGTGTGGAAGCCGGCGGAGACGCAGCTGCTCGCCGCGTGGCGGATCTACGAGCTCCTCGAGGAAGCGGGCATCCCGCCGGGCGTCATCAACTTCATCCCGGGCCTGCCGCACGGCTCGACCAACCTGTTGCTCGATCATCCCGCCCTCGCCGGCATCCACTTCACCGGTTCCACCGATGTGTTCCGGATGATGTGGAAGCGCGTCGCCGACAACCTCGACAAGTACCGCAGCTATCCGCGCCTCGTCGGCGAGACCGGCGGCAAGGACTTCATCCTCGCGCACGCCTCGGCCGATCCGAAGATGCTCGCCACCGCGATCATCCGCGGCGGCTTCGAGTATCAGGGCCAGAAGTGCTCCGCCGCGTCGCGCGTCTATGTCGCGCAGAGCGTGTGGAAGCAGATGAAGGACGAGCTGGTCAGCGAGATCGGTACGCTCAAGATGGGCGACGTCTCGGACTTCACGAACTTCATGGGCGCCGTGATCAAGAAGGGCGCGTTCGACAAGCACGCCGCCGCGATCGCCGAGGCCCGCGAGACGCGCGGCATGTCGATCCTCGCCGGTGGTGGCACCGACGACAGCGAGGGCTGGTTCGTGCAGCCCACGCTGCTCCAGACCGAGGATCCGAGCGTCCGCCACATGAAGGATGAGTTCTTCGGTCCGATCGTCACGCTGCACGTCTATCCGGACAACGCGTGGCAAGAGACGCTGCAGCTCGTCGACCGCACGTCGCCGTACGCACTCACCGGCGCCGTGTTCGCCCGCGATCGCCGCGCGGTCGTCGAGGCCACCCACGGCCTGCGCGATGCGGCCGGCAACTTCTACATCAACGACAAGCCGACCGGTGCCGTGGTCGGGCAGCAGCCGTTCGGTGGTGGTCGTGCGTCGGGCACCAATGACAAGGCCGGCTCCGCGATCAACCTGCTGCGCTGGTGCAGCGCACGCACGCTCAAGGAGACCTTCGCGGCGCCCACGAACTATCGCTACTCGTTCCTCGACGAAAAGTAGGATGCGCGGAGCGTGGCTCGTCATCGTGACCTCGGCGTGCTCGTTCACGCCGGGCACGCTGTCGTCGTTGGACGCCACGCAGATCGACACGACCAGCGACGCCGACGTCACGTCCGGATGGTCCACGCCCGTCGAGCTCGCAGAGCTGCGCGATCCAAACGGCGCCGGTGCCGACGATCCGAGCATGACCGACGATCTGCTCCAGATCTTCTACGGCACGAGCCGGGCGGGCGGCATGGGCTTCGAGGACATCTGGGTCGCGAAGCGCAACTCGATCACCGATCCGTTCGGCGAACCCGCGCCGGTGGTCGAGCTCAACTCGGCGTTCACCGAGACCACGATGCGGGTCACCGGCAACGGCAAGGCGATCTACTTCACGAGTAACCGTGGCGGCGTCGGGCAGGACATCTACTTCTCGACCCGGACCGACCTCGATCAGACGTGGACCACTCCGGTGGCGATCGCGGAGCTCAGCAGCTTGAACGGTGACTGGTCGCCATTCGCGCAGTCCGATCAGCTCCGCGTCGTGCTGTGCAGCGGACCGACCGAGGCGCAGGAGGCGCTGTTCACCTCCACGCGTTCGTCGACAGCCGCGCTGTGGATGCTGCCGACCCGGATCGCCGAGCTCGACGAGGTCAACGAGAGCGAGTGCGATCCGGTCGAGCCGCGCTCGGGGGTCCTCTACTACAGCTCCAATCACCTCAATGCGGATCTGCGCTTCGACATCTATCGCGCATCGCGGATCTCGAGCAGCTCGCCCTACGGGAATCGCACGCCCGTGACGTCGGTTAACCTCCCCGGCGTCAACGATCGCGATGTCTGGGTGTCCGCCGACGAGCAGACGATGGTGTTCGCAAGCGATCGCGACCTCGTCAACATGCAGCTCTACATCACGACGCGCCGCTGAACGGAGACTTATGAATCGAAGACTGGTCGGGGCCCTGGTGGTGATCGCTGCGATCGGTGGCGCTGTCTGGTTCTTCTGGCTGCGCGACAAGGGCAACAAGGCCGCGCCTGCGAAGCCAGCCTCCGTTCAGGTCGGATCCGGATCGAGCACGATCACGACCGAGGAGCCGCCGGCTTCGATCCAGGGCATCGCCCCGCGCTGGATCCGCGACGTCGACAAGGAAGGTCCGCTGCGCCTCGAGGGTCAGGTCCTCGACGCCGCAGGCGATCCGGTCGGCGGTGCGGTCATCACGCTCGGTTCCGTGCCACCGCGCACCGCCACCAGCGAGGCCGACGGCGGCTTTGCGTTCGACAAGCTCGTCGGCCGCGAGTACGCGCTCAGCGCCGTGGCCGGCAAGCGTGTCGGTGGGCCGCTGACACATCATCTCACCGCGGCGAGTGATCCGGTCGTGATCCGGCTCGTCGCCGGCGCCAAGCTCGTGGTCACCGTCATCGATCCGGCAGCCAACCCCGTGCCGAAGGCCGCGGTAAAGCTCATCGGCATGACCGAGCTCATCGCCACCACCGGCGATGACGGCATCGCCACCCTCGAGCCGGTGCATCCAGGCTGGGTCGCCGTGCAGGTCAGCGCCGCTGGGTTCGCGGCCGGCAACAGCTTCGCGCAGATCGGCGGCGCGACCGGCACGATCACGATCACGCTGCGCGCAGGATTCTCGGTGGCGGGCCGCGTGATCGACATGAAGGGCAAGGCCATCGCGGGGGCGCAGGTAACGACCGCTGGAGTCTGGGACCTGCCCGGCAGTGGCCACCGCGCCGAGACCGACGCGAAGGGGCAGTTCAAGCTCGACGCGATCGCACCGGGTACGCACGTACTCGTCGCCAATGACGGGCAGCACGCGCCTGCGCGATCGACGCCCGTCCTGATCGAAGCCAGGCCCGTCGACGGGATCGAGATCGTGATGCAAGCAGGCGGCACGATCCGCGGCCGCGTCTACGATCATGCGGACGTTCCGGCGGTGTTCGCGACCGTGCGTGTCGCGGGCGATGGCACGCAGATGGGTCTCGTCGATTCGCGTCAGACGACGACCGACAAGGACGGCAACTTCGAGCTCACCGGTCTCGCACGCACCAAGCTCAAGGTGCGCGCGGAGTCCGATGCGGCAGCCAGCGAGGTCGTGCCGGTCGACCTCACCGAGCGGGCCGACGAGACAGACGTCAAGCTCAAGCTCAGCGTGACGGGCACGATCACCGGCATCGTCGTCGACGAGATGGGCCAGGCGGTCCCCGAGAGCCAGGTCAACGCGTTCCCCGACATTCTCGGTGGTTCGCCGCAGGACGCGATGGTGCTCGCCGGGATGTCCTCGGCGACCACGGATGGCGGCGGGCGCTTCACAGTCCGCGGCCTGCCCGATGGTGCGTACCGGCTACGTGCCGCG
>JBBQFU010000512.1:0-3417 GCA_038322185.1 Haliangiales bacterium | reverse complement strand
CGCTGGTACATGGCCACCCTCGCGGTGGCCTCGATGACACCGACTCCCTGCTTCTCGAAGAGATGGTCGAGCTCGATTGCGAGGCCCTCCGACGCATCCGTGATGGCGTACTCGTAGCTCCCGCCTTTCGCTTGCTCGGCGCGGATCCGTTGTTCTTCCTCCTCCGCTTCGCGCTGTCCCTCCGTCGCTTCCTGCTGCTTCTCCTCGCTGGCAGCGTTCTGAGTCTGCTCATCCGCGTGCGTCAGCTCGTTGCTGCGATGGGCGGCGCCGTGCAGCGCGATCCGGATCGACTCCGACGTACCGTCGCGCCAGCGCAGCGTTGCGACCAGGAACCCGCGATCGACCTTGCGTGACCGCGACATGTACGCGACGCGGATCGCCGCGGTGGGGTCGAATCCGTTTGCGGACGGATTCACATGGGTGGGCTTCCGCGTGATCTGAAACGCGTCGCCTCCTTCGATGTGAGCGTCGAGGAAGGCGAGGTCGCGATCCTGGTTGAAGATGTGAAGCTCTCGGAACTCGGTCTCGTCGACCATGAGGTCGCCGAAATCCGCCTTCGGCGCGGCGGCGATCCGCAGCGGCTGAGCAGGACGAGACGATGTCGTCGCCTCGTTGTGCGAGCCCTCGGTCTTGTTCCGTTCCTTGATCTGTTCGTGCTGATGTTCACCCATGCGACGGGCTATCGACGCGTGGCGGCCTGGGTTGCGAGGGAATCGCGGGGCGCAGAAAAATCATTGAGTCTGCGCAACCGGGAGGCGGCGCGGCCGAGAACCGACCGCAAATGGCCACTCCATCCGATCCCATGCACCGTCGACTGGCCGCAGCGCGCGCTGCGGGTCGGCAATCCAGCCCGACGTTCGCTCCAGCGCAATCCCTGCTGCCGGGGGGGCCACAGACCCTCAGCTTGGAGGCGCGACTGCTCCAGATCCTGGACGAACCGCCGGACGCGTCGCTGTCTACGCGCGAGGCGTTTGCACGCAAGGAGACCGCGCTTTGCGAGGCCATCGCCGCGGTACCGATGCTCGAGGTGTGGCATCTCCACAAGCGCGTATCGATCGGGCGCTCCGACGACCGACTGGTCAAGGGGCTCGCGCGGCTTGCCCCGGACCGTCGAGCGAAGGTGATCGCGTTCATGGCGGACGCCAGGCGCCGCGAGGCGCAGCGTTCGCGCGCGGCCTGACCCGCAGCGAACCGATGGACGACAGGTCAGCCGAGGCGTCCACGCGGCGGCGGCGTCACCAGGGCTCGCTCCAGCTCGGCCGCAAGCGCGGCATCCAGCGCACGAAGCTGCGCAGCGACGCGATGTCCACCGTTCCGGCCGCCCGTCACGAACAAATCAAAGTACCGAACATATCCGTTCGTTATTGCGTTCTATTAAATACAAAGTGGCTGATATGTTTTCTGTTTCCACGGGTCTCGTGCCGCGCGCCGCGATGGTTTTGCGTGCGGTCTGCTCCATGTGTTCGGGAGAACGTCCTGGTGGGCTGCTGGACGCTTGGTCCCCTCGAACAGACCGATCGGTGGCGAGCTCGGTTGGATTGCGCGGGACAACCGCGAGGGTGACGCGCCGTTCCGCGCTCGGTGCCGCGCTGTTGAGGTACGATGGGCCATGGTTCTGGTGGGCGGCGCGCATGCATAATGTGCCCAACGCCGTGGTCCTTCGCTTCGTGCTTCTCGTGGGGCTTGTTCTGGTCGGGCGCGCGGACGCGGGCCGATCGAAGAAGCCGATCCTGGTCCTCGAGGCACACGTGGGCGAGCGGTCTGCGGAGGTCTCCAAGTGGATGGAGCCGCTCGACGACGAGCTCGAGACGCACGGTTTCGCGGCGCGGGCCTCGACGATCCTCGGTGTGATCGGATCACAGGTGCCTCGCCCCGGCATTCTCGACCCGTCGACGACCGCGGCCGAGATCAAGCAACGCATCGACAGCGGCTACGGTGCGTTCACCGCGGGCAGGTTCGACGAAGCCTCGAAGATGTTGATCGACGCGATCGAGAAGGTGCATCGCAATCCGTCGCTGCTGGTTGCCGACACCGGCAACGCGGACATGACCTACAACGCGTACGTCGCGCTCGCGCTCAGCCAGGCGAAGAAGGGCCAGGCGTCCGAAAGCGTCCGCACGATGTCCGAGCTGATCCGGATGTTCCCGTCTCGACCGATCTCGCGCACGGAGTTTGGCCCGCAAGCCGAGCAATTCTACAAGTCCGTCTACAAGGAGGTGCAGGGGCGTGGGCGTGGCGGGCTATCGATCGCCGCCGGCGACGCCAAGGCCGTGGTGTTCGTCGACGGGCAGATCCGCGGCATGGGCAAGGCCGCGCTCGCCGATCTCATCCCGGGTACGTACCGCGTGATGGTCCAGGTGCCCGGCACGTTGGGGCGCCAGTACGCGGTCGATGTGCAGGCCAACGACGACGCGTTCCTCAAGGTCGAGTCGGACATCGATTCGTCGCTCTGGGTGACCGACACCTGGGTCGGGTTCCAGTTCGCGACCGACGCCGAACGCACCAAGGAAGCGAAGTTCGCAACGCAACTCGCACGCCGCTGGACCGACGGCGAGCTGGTCGCCGTGATCGGCACCCTGCAGATCCAGGGCAAGCCGGCGTTGATCGGGACGCTCTACGAGACCAATGGCGCCGTGCTCCGCAGCGCGATCGTCACGACCGAACGTGCCGACACGACGACGCTGCGCTCGCTGGCCCGGTTCCTCGCGGACGGCACCCCCGGCGATGGCATCCAGATCATGCAGCAACCGGACGCGCCGACACGCGCGCCGACCGCTGCGACGCTGACGCGGACCACACGGGTCCCCAAGCTGGTGGTCGCCGCGGGTGTCGGGCTCGTGATCGCCGGTGCTGTCATGTACGCGCTCGACGAAGATCCCGAGCGCGATGGCGGACCGAGGTACAACGATACTGCCCCGGCTGGTGTCGCGCTCGGCGTCTCGGGCGTTGTGCTGGCAGGCGTGGGGACCTGGCTGTGGCTACGCGCAGGAAATCGCGACTCCGCGCCCATTGCATCGGTCGGCACGTCGCAAGGATTTGTCGGCTGGGCCGGAAGCTTCTAGAATTTCGCCTTTGATCGGAGAGCCTATGTCGCCCCTTTGCGTGCTCGGTGTTGTCGTCGTCACGGCGCTCTTCGGTTCGAGCGGGTGCAAGAACGCCAACCACTGTGAGGGCAACCCCCACGACGATTGCCGTCTGAGCTGGGATGCGGGGGGCACTGATACGCCGGCCGGCTGCACGGCAGACCCGGAGTGTGCGGCGCCGACGGCGGTGTGTGAGACCACGTCGATGACGTGTGTCGAGTGCACGGCTTCCAATGCTTCGGCGTGCAGCGGCACGACGCCGGTGTGCAGCTCGGACCACGTGTGTGGGGGCTGCACGGCGCACGCGGAGTGTGGCTCGAGCGTTTGTCTGCCG
>JBBQFU010000511.1:0-3431 GCA_038322185.1 Haliangiales bacterium | reverse complement strand
TGGTGGCTGTCGGGCACGCCGCTCGAGTCCGAGCATCACCGGCTCATGCGCCGCCGCTCGGTCCCGATCCCGTGGGCTGCGACGACGGTCGAACAGCTGACTCCCGCCGAGCGCGCCCGGCTCGCAGGAACGTGGATGCGTCGCTCGGAGGCCGAGTACCTCGCGGTCTCGACCTTCAGCGTGCTCGCGATCGATCTGGTCGCGGCACAGGCCCCGGCCGACGTGATCTCGCTGTGCCTGCGCGCAGGCATCGACGAGGTTCGCCACGCCGAGATGTGCGTGCGGATGGCCAAGATCTACAGCGGCGCCGAGAACCTGCCGGTCCCCGGCATGAGCTCGCTGCCCGACGATCCGAAACGGCCGAAGCTTCACCAGGCCCTCGCGAACACGATGCTCGTGTCGTGCGTGTCGGAGACCTACGCGACGACCGTGCTGTCGGCGACGCGTGATCTCACGACGGATCCAACCGCGCAGGGAGTGCTCACCTCGATCTACTCGGACGAGGTCATGCACGCGCGCCTGGGCTGGTCGTACCTGCGCTACGCGATCGAGATCGGTGGCCAGGGCGTGATCGACGCGGCGGCCGAGATGCTGCCGCGTGCGCTGCGCGGTGTCGCGAACGTCGTCGAGCGTGAGCGACCCGAAGGTGCGGTCACCGACGCGGTGCGCACGCACGGCCTCATGACTCCCGCCGAGGAGCGCGTGATCTACTCGACCTGCGTGCGCGAGGTGCTCGTCCCCGGTTTCCAGGCACTCGGTATTCCCGTCGGCTCGGCGCTCGACGACTATGGTGACGTATGGGCACACGCCGCCTGATCCCCGCGTTGGCGTCGGCCCTCGCCGCCTGCGGTACATCCGCGAAGCCGCCGGTCGAGCCCGCGCCGCCACCTCCGATGGTGGAACAGGCGCAACCAGCCGCAGCCGCCGCGCCCACCACGATGGCGCAGCGCGTGGTCGCCGACTTCGAGACGGCGATCAAGACGAGCCGCGATGCCTACGTCGCGCTATTCGATTTCCATGCGGTCGGCGAGATGGAGATCCTGCTCCATCGCTACGATCTGCTCGGCCGGCTGAAGGAGCTGCCCGACGACGTGAAGGCGCAGTTCGCGGCTGAAGGCGCCGTGCCGTATCCGGCGGAGCGCGAGAAGCAGAACGTCAGCGGCTTCTACACGATCCTCGGTCAGCGCACCGTCGGTAACGGCGGCTGTCGCGCGATGGCGCCACGCACCGAGTACGCCAAGCTGCTCGCCACGTTCGAGCCGCTGCCCGCGGGCGCCGCCGTCGACTACGAGCCGCTGCGCCTGAAGGCCACGGGCTACGTCGCCAAGGGCGGGCTCATCTCGCTGCGCTGCACGGGTGGTAAGGGGGGCATCGCCCTGGTGTGGACCGAGCGGCCCAACGCGCGCGGCTACGACCTGATCACGATCTACGACGACTGAACCCAATTGATCGCCGCGCGAGGTCGGGCGCCAGCGCAGCTGGCCAGCCTCGAGGTCCTCGAACGCTGCGCGATCGACTGTAAGGGTGTCGCCAGCCAATCCAGCTCAGCTGGACGACTGAACAGCGTCGAGCTCGATCACGAACCGCGCCCCCGGCTCGGCGTGCTCGAACGATACGCGCCCGCCCATCGCCTCGACGTGACTCTTCACGATCGCGAGGCCCAGGCCCGACCCACCCTGCTCGCGGCTGCGCCCCGCATCGACGCGATAGAAGCGCTCGAAGATCCGATCCTCGTGTCCCTTCGGGATCCCGGGACCCGCATCCTCGATCGTGACCCGCACCTTGCCGCCCGTCGCGACGGCACGCACGCGAACGGGCGCGCCACCGCCGTACTTCACCGCGTTGTCGATCAAATTCTGCACGACGTGATCGAGCCCCTCGCGCGAGCCGAGCACCGTCACGTCCGCCGCGACGTCGACCTCGATCTTGGCTGCCGGCGCGAAGCCCTTGGCCGTCTTGACCGCATCCTCGACAACCTGCGCGAGCCCGATCGCACCGCGCTCGCCGACCACCGTGGCGCGACCGCCGAGCTGATCGAGCAGCAACAGGTCACTCACCATGTCGGAGATCCGCTTGGCGTTGCGATGGATCGTCGAGATGAACTCCATGGAGGTCTCGCCGTCCACACTGCCACCGAGCAGCGTCTCGGCGTAGCCCTGGATCGACGTGACGGGCGTGCGTAGCTCGTGCGCAGCATTCGACAGGAACTCGCGCCGCACGGCCTCGAGCGCGCGCATGCGAGTGACGTCGTAGAGCACCACGATCACGCCCGGCACCGAGGCCGGTGAGGTCACGGCGCGCTTGCCGGTCTTCGGATCGATCGGCGGCTGCTCGCCGGTAACGTTCGCGCGCAGCGGCCGTGCACTCGCCCGCACCGTGCGGCCGAGCAGCTCGAGCTCCTCTTCGGGCTGCTCGCCATTGCGCGCGGCCGCCACGAGCTTGGCGATCGACGCGGGAAGCTTGTCCCCCATGAGCGGCTTCGCGGCGCTGTTGGTGAGCATCACCGTGCCGTCGGGGTCGACGACGATCACGCCCTCGACCAGTCCACCGACGACGACGGAGAGCAAGTCGCGCTGTTCGGTCAGCTCGCCGACGCGTGCTTTGACCTCACCCGCCATGTGCATCATCGCGCGCGCGAGCACGCCGATCTCGCCACCCGCCTGCGTCGCCGCGATCGGCGGCGGCACATCGTAATCGCCGGCCGCGAGGGTCTCCGCCGTACGCGTCATCGACTGGATCGGCTTGGTGACAGCGCGCACGAAGATCCACGACAGGAACAGCGCACCGAGGAAGCCGAAGCCAAACCCCGCGAGCAGCCGGTTGCGCATGCGAGCGCGAGTCTCGATCACATCGCCGAGCGGCACCGCGAGCCGGATCACGCGGCCGAGCTCCGCCGGAACTGCAACGACATATTGCCTGGACTCACCCTCCACCAGCTCGCGCACCGTGCGCGCGACCTTGCCGCTGCGCGCATCCTTGATCTCCACCGCATCACCAATCGACCGCCCCACCGTCGCTGGCTCGTGCGAGTCGCCCTGCACGATGCCGTCGGCACCGACGATCGTGAGCCGCGTGCCGGTGACCGCGGCCAGGCGCGGCGTCAGGCGATCGACGTGGCCCGCGATCGTGAGCCAGCTCGCCACCGCGCGCCCCTGATTGGTCAGCCGCGTGTCGAGCCCCGACAACAGATCGTCCGCGAGCGTGCGCTCGATCGCGTAGAGCGTCCCCGCACCGACGACGACGACGAGGATGAGAAACAGCGCGAGCAGCCGGTTGCGGAGTGAGCTACGCACTAGTACTTCGCCGCAGAGGATCTGACCGATTCATGCGGCGGCCTTCGCAACTTGGGAGCTCGGGACCGGGTAGGCATGGCCCATCTTGTCGCGAGCCCGCTCGACAGTAAACATCCACTTGATGCGAGCGCGCTCGGC
>JBBQFU010000510.1:0-3435 GCA_038322185.1 Haliangiales bacterium | reverse complement strand
TCTGCCGGGCTAAAGTCCCACTGATAGTCGTAGGCGTGCTGCTGGCCGGGGTACCTGATATTGCCGGGGTAACTCATGCAATGCGACGCCGTCGACATCCAGAACTTTCCGTTGTACTTAAAGGAGAAGGCGGAGGTGCAGCCGCCCTTGTCGAACTGGCGATCGTTGAAAGGCCCCTTTCGATAATGGATTTTATGTCCCGAGTGAATCCTGGCACTGTTATCGAGAAGCGCGAAGTGGGTGTTCCTGTCGGTGCGGGTCTGCGTCGTCGGAGCGCGGCGCACTAGTTCCTTGTGCTTCACTCGGCTGAAGCGCACTCCCTTGCTGCCGTAAGCGATCAACGCGATCCGCTGGCTGCGCTCGTACGCTGCCTTGTTCTTTGCTGCAATCCCTACGACTACGTCGTTCTTCTCCAGATCCGGCGAAATGGAGGTGATGGCGACGCCAAGGCGGCTGAGCTTTGCCTTCTTTCCAAGCATGCGATTCGCCCGACCTTCTAGGGTCCGCTTCGAGCTCTCACACTTCTTGACGCGGAGAACCTTCCTCGCGCTGTTCGCGCTAAGGTACTTGCGCAAGAACAGTTGACGCCAGATTCCAATCGCGAGGCCGTTTTGTCCGCGAGTGCCACGGACTGGAACGAGGCAGAGCGTCCAGGTTTGCGCCGCGTAATTGCCGGTCACTCCTCCGAAAGCTTGCGGATAGGCCACAGCAAATCGGTAACCGTTCAGGTACCCAGGCAGGATCTGGAGTCGCGGACTCGAAGATCGCTGTGTGGATCGAGCGCAGGCAGAGTCGATTGTTGATGGGGACAGGGATGCCGCCGTTGAGCTGTTGCTTGCGATGTCAGCGCAGCTTGCTGCGTTAACATCGCGTGTCGAGGAGCTGGAGCGGCAGATCGCGAAGAACTCGCGTAACTCGTCGAAGCCGCCGAGCAGTGATCCGCCGTGGACACCGAAGCAGCAGCCGAAGAAGCCGTCAGGTCGCAAGCGGGGTGGCCAGGACGGGCACGATGGCCATTCGCGGATGCTGATGCAGGCCGACCGCGTCGAGGTCGAGTGGCCTGCTGCGTGTCGGTGCTGCGGGGAGCAGCTCGCGCAGCGCGCAGCTGGTGGCGCGCAGCGACACCAGGTCGCAGAGCTTCCGCAGGTTGCGGTGGATGTCGTGGAGTACCAGCTCAACGCGGTGCGCTGCGACGCTTGTCAGGCCGTGACACGCGCAGCGCTACCGGCGGGCGTGTCACGCAGCTCGTTTGGGCCGCGTCTGCATGCGCTGGTGGGCACGCTCAGCGCCGACGCGCGTGTCAGCCGCCGCGGCATCCACGACCTGCTCAACCGCGTATTCGGGTGCCCGGTGTCGCTCGGCTCGGTCGACGCGATGCTGCAGCGCGTGGGCGCGCAGCTTGCCGAGCCATATGCCGAGGCGCTCAACTACGTGCGCGATGCGGGTGTCGTGTGCGCGGACGAGACCGGCTGGCGCATCGCTGGCGAGCGCTGGTGGATGTGGGGCGCATTCACACCCCAGGTCGGCGTGATGATGATCGAGCCCGAGCGCTCGGCCAGTGCGGCCGAGCGCCTGCTCGACGATTTCGGTGGCGTGCTCAGCTGCGACCGCTACAGCGCGTATCGCCAGTACTCGAAGCGGCAGCTGTGCTGGGCGCACCTGGACCGCAACCTCACCGAGCTGGCGCAGTTTCCCGAGCCGACACGAAGCGTCGCAACGAACCTGAAGGCAATCTGCGACGACGTATTTGCCGCCTGGCGCTCCTACGCCGACGAGCACCAAGACCGCGAGCGGCTGCGCCGCCGCGTCGACAACATCCGATCACGGATGAAGCGCATGCTCGAAACGGCCGCTGAAAACGGTCGAGACAAGAAAGCCCGCCGCTTCACGCGACAACTACTCAAGGACTTCGACGAGCTATGGAGGTTCGCCCACGTCGACGGCGTCGAACCGACCAACAACGACGCCGAACGCGGCCTACGCCGCGCGGTAATCACCCGCAAGATCAGCTTCGGCAGCCAAACCGTGCGCGGCGCCGACACCACCGAACGCCTGCTGACAGCGGCCGAGACCTGCCGCCGACAAGGCCGATCGCTCCACGAATACCTCACCACACTCGGGATCGCCGCGACCCGCGGCGATCCCGCACCCAGCCTCACCCCAACCTGAGCACCGAACCCGGCACCGGGAGATCACCGGGTACCTGAACGGTTACGAAAATTCCGCCTTCAGCAGGCGAATCGATGAAGCGCAGCTCCAGTCCTGGATCTCCCGATGCGTCACGCACGGCGAGCCATGCTTTTCGGGTCGCACCAGCGGTCCACAGCACGAGCTGCGTGGGACTGCCCGCGCGACGCGCGAGGTCGAGCGCGGTCACGCATGCCTTGGTGTCCCAGTACGCGCTGGCGATCGCGACGCTCGCACCTGCCGCCGGATCGATGCGATCCGCGAGGTCGCCCGTAGCTGCAATGCCTTCGGCACGCGTGCCGGTGAGTTCGATTCCCATCGTCGGTACCTACCCGAATCACCTCCGTCGATACACCGCTTGAGGCGTGTGCGGAATGAGCTCCCCCTTGACCTATCAGCTGGTTGATCCCACGATGGAGCGTGACGGGGAACAGTGGCGAGCCAAGGACGGGGCGACGCGGTGGGCATGACCGTTGGCAGCAGCACGAGCATGGCGAAGCCATCCGCGATGGCGAGCGCAGCCGGCACAGGTTCGCAGCCGGCAGGAGCAACCGCTGATGGTGCGTACCTGATTCAGCGCGGCGACACACTGTCGAAGCTCGCGATCCGGTTCGGCACGACGGTGGCGGCGCTCGCGGCCGCCAACGACATCGCCGATCCAGACCTGATTCTGACCGGCGCCACGCTGCAGATAGCCCCACAGGGATCGTCGGGAGCGCCACGCAGCTCCGCGACCGGTGGTGCCGTTCAGGTCGCTTCGTCCGTACCGACCACTCGGTCCGAACCTGCCGCGCCTGAATCGCGCATGTCGCCCGCATCTCCCGATGCATCGAATCGACCAGGCGTCAGCACGAGCGGACTGCAGGACACCACATTCCGGGCGCTTCGGATCGGTCAGGACCAGGGCTTGCGACTCACGTCTGGCAAGCGGCCCCAGCGCGATGGCCACCGAAGCGACCACACCAGTGGCTACGCGATCGACATGACCGATGGCGCAAGCGACGGGTCGCCGCGCATGGCGGCGTACGCCGAAGACCTCCGCACGCGCGCTGCTCGTGGCGATCTGCCGGAGCTCAAGGACATCATCTACCACGATCGTGCAGCGCGGGCGTCCAACGGCTGGAAGTGGGAGCCGTTCCTTCCCCTTCCGGGTCGACCACTCACGCCATCGGAGCGACACACGAACCACGTTCACGTCGGATTTCTGGGCGAATCAAGCACCTCGTCGGCTGCTCGCCCGCTGACCGC
>JBBQFU010000509.1:0-3453 GCA_038322185.1 Haliangiales bacterium | reverse complement strand
TTCCCGCCGCGGCGAAGAGCGGTGTGGTCGCACGCGCGCTCGGCAAGCTGCAGACGATCGACTTCGATCCCGCGTGGCTCGCTGGATTCGGCGGCGAGACGCGCAGCCGGCGCGCGATCGATGCGCTGTTCGCAGAGCTCGGCCCGATTCGCAAGGGCCCACCCGCAGGCTCGTTCGATATCGCCGACGAGATCCAGCGCGGCAACCGGCTCGTCAATCGCTGGCTCGAGGTCGCGTTCGCCGAGGCGAGCGAGGACGATCACGCGGCCCTCGCAGCGGCAGCGGCCTACATCGCAGCGCAAGCGCTCGGTCGCTACCTCGCCGCGACCACGGCGCCACCGTCGCCGATCGCCGGTGCGCTGCGCAGCGTGGCCGGTGGTGCGCTCGCCCTCGTGCGCTGTCATCACCGCGCGCTCGGCGATCGTGAGGCGCGCGCGGTGCTTGCCGCGATCGAGCCCACGCTCCGTCGCGTCGATCGCTGGGTCGGCGCCACGTGGGTCGGTATCGTCGAGCGCAGCCTCGGTATCGACGAGCGCACTGGCGGCGATGTCGCCGGCTTCGCGCGTGACTTCCCCACGATCGCAGCCCGCATTCTCGGTCCCGAGGAGACCGCGGCGCTCGCGTGGTCGGTTGCGCGGCTGCATCGCGATCGTCCCGAGGGCTGGGCGTCCAAGGTGGCCGTGCAGGCCTCGCGGCTCGCCGGTCATACCGGGTGCACGGGCGTCGACGAGTGGTCCGATGCGATCGTCGCGCAGCTCGCGACCCGCGAGATCGAGGTGGACGACGCGATCGATGCGCTCCATACCGCGTGCTATCTCGCCGAGGGCCGCAGCGCGATCCCATGTGTGCATGCCGCGCGCGTGCTGTTCGAGGCGGGCCGAGCGCCCGCCGCGCTCAGCGTTCTGTGTGCCGGACTCGCGGCAGCCGACGAGGACTGGCGCGACAAGGCGCTCGCGTCGCTCGCCGAGCCGTGGAAGAAGTCGCACATCGACGTGCCGATGGAGTTCGAGAAGGTGGCCGCCGGTGTGTTCGAGGCGTTGCAGAAGGGCGATCCGCTGCGCGCAGAGAAGCTCGCGCGCTGGGCCGTGGCCTACGATCCCAGCAACGGCGAAGCCCATCGCAATCTTGGGCTCGCGCTCGCGACGCAGGGGAAGGTCGCCGACGCGCTCACGCATCTCACCAAGGGCACGCACGAGCAAGCAACCCAGATCCTGTCGGGTGTGCTGTACCAGAGCGGCAAGCTGCCCGAGGCGATGGCCGTGCTCGACTACGCGAGTCGCTGGTACGTGCGCGCCGATCAATGGCTCACCTACGGCGGCATCGCCTACGCCGCGATGGACAACCCGCGCACGGTGAAGTCCTACGCGCTTGCGTATCAGCTCGATCCCGATTCCTTCGACGTCACCCAGTGCAACGCGTATGCAGGCGTCCTCGACGAGGTCGGCGACTACGCGACGTGCGAGAAGATCGCCAATCACTTGCTGCGCCTCGCCGGCACCGACGTGATGTGGCAGACGAACGGCTGGAACCACCTCGCCTGCGCCTACATCGGGCAGGGCAAGTTCACCGAGGCGGTGGAGCTCGCCGAACGCGCGGTCGCCAAGAATCCGCTCCCCGACAACACGGCCGCGTTCGCGACCACGCTCGAGCGCGCGCGGTCGAAGACGAAGACCACGCCGCCACCGCTACCGCCCGTGGGCAAGCCGCGCGAGCCGGTGTTCGAGCTGCTCGAGGCAGGCGACCATGCGACCGCCGCCACGCACGCGAGTGACAAGAGCTGGCGCGTGCGCCGCGCGGCACTCCACGCGGCGCGCTTCCGGTTCGCGTCCGAGAACCAGGTAGATGTCACGCCGCGTGCTCGCGCGGCCGCGCTCGCGGTGCTCGCCGACACCATCGGCATCACCGATCGCGAGGCGTTGCTCGCACGTTCGCTCGCGCTGCTGATCCGCGAGCAGGCGTACTTCGCCCGTGACCCGGTGCCGCGTCTCGGTGACCGCATGACACGCGATGCCTTCTACGCGGAGTTCCGTGCGCGTGGTGGTGTAGTGCTCGGCGACGATGCGCCACCGCCGCCCGCGTTCGTCGATCGCGTGGTCGTGCCGGGTGCCAAGGTCGCACGCGCGAGCGACTACATCGCGCTGCTGCGTGACCTCGCTGCTCTGGCACCGAAGGAGGCGCTCGCCCAGTTCGACCTCGACGAGGCCGGCTATCTCGAGGAGATGAAGCGCTGGGCCGTGGCGTTCGACAAAGATCCGACGATCGCCAGGACGATCACGGCCGGCCTCGCGAAGCGTTAGCCGTTCGCGAAGAAGTGCTCGAGCTGGATCTTACGCAGGCCGTACGGCTGGCCGAGCGAGCCTGCGAGCACGCGGGAGACGGAGGTTACACACGCCTTCGCGCGATGGGCCTGCTGCTGCTTGCGAAATTCCTCGACGGGAGTCGGGCGGACACAGCGCTTGCACGGGCGTGTGCCATCGCTGCACGACTCGACGACGCGGAGCTGCGGGCACGCTGCGCGAAAGCGACGCGAACTACATCTACCGACACACCCGCGGCTTGACCGGTCGACAAGCGAAGCGTCACGCTATAGAGGTTGGAACCACTCGCCGGCATGAGGCTCGGCCGTTACCAGGTCGTGAAGCACCTGGCGAGCGGCGGCATGGCGGAGGTGTTGCTCGCGCGATCTGGCGGCGTCGAAGGATTCGAGCGCCATGTGGTGATCAAGCGCATCCACCGCGAGAACGCGACCGACGAGTCCGCAGTGAAGATGTTCCTCGATGAAGCGCGCCTCGCCGCGGCGCTTCACCACACCAACATCGTCCAGGTTCACGACATCGGTCAGGAGGGCGGCGAGTACTTCTTCGCGATGGAGTACATCCATGGCGAAGACCTGCGGCGTCTGCTCACCGAGGTCTCGAGTCGCGGGGAGCAGATTCCACTGCCGCACGTGATCTCGATCATCGCGACGGCCGCCTCGGCGCTGCACTACGCGCACGAGTTCCGCGGGCTCGGCATCGTGCATCGCGACGTGTCGCCCGCGAATATCCTGCTCGGCTACGACGGCACCGTGAAGGTCGTCGACTTCGGGATCGCGAAGGCCGCGATGCGATCGCAGGAGACGCAGTCCGGAACGCTCAAGGGCAAGATCTCGTACATGGCGCCCGAGCAGTGCATGGGGCAGAGCGTCGATCGGCGCAGTGATGTGTTCGCGCTCGGCATCCTGCTCTACGAGCTGCTCACCGTGCGGCGTCTGTTCCGAGGCTCGAGCGACTTCCTCACGATGAGCCAGATCGTGGCGGGGCACGTCCCGGATCCCACCGAGCATCGGCGCGACCTGCCACCGCAGCTCGCCGCGATCGTGCTCCGCGCACTCGCGCTGTCTCCCGACGATCGGTTCGAGAGCGCGGATGCGTTGCGCGTCGAGCTCAATGCGCTCGGCGCACGCAGCTCGAC
>JBBQFU010000508.1:0-3470 GCA_038322185.1 Haliangiales bacterium | reverse complement strand
GATCCTCGAGGTCGGCCTGGGCGATCGCGGCGGCAACGAAGCCGGTCGGCGAGAAGTTGATGCCGGTGGGCAGCCACACGCGCCAGTCCTTCTCCTCGCCAGCCGCCTCCCAGCGGCCGCCGAGCCGGCGCCGGCAGACCTCGCCGAAGTAGGCACCCGCGGTCACGACCACGAGCTTGAGCGTCGCGGGCTGATCGGCGGGCACGGTGCGCAGGTAATGATCGAGCACCGGCAGCGTGTCGCTGTCGTACTCGAGCTTCACTTTGAGCGCCTTCTGGACGTAGGCGACGACCTGTTCCGCGTACTCGCGTACACGGTCCGGAACGGGCTCGTCCATGGCTGGAGCCTACCCCGAGTCGTTGGGACGCGCTATCGCGGCTACTGGACGATCGCGAACCGGATAAAGCCGTGCTGGCTACGAAGCTCGACGATCGCGGGATCTTGTGCCTCCCCGATCGCGACTTGCGCCCAGCCGTTCGGCAGGATCTTCGCAACGGTACCGAGATCGACTTTGGATCCGCGACCGCGAACGAGCACGGCGCCGGCCCGACGGAGCTTGACGTCGACATCGCCACGCAAGCTCGATACGTAGATCCGGCCACGCAGCGACGCCTCAGCCTCGAGCGTGATGTTACCGCGCGTGGTGGTCAGCTCGATCTCGCGCGACCGCACGCGGCGACCGGCGATCTTGCCCTGGCTCGCTGACGCGACCAGCTTCTGGCCCTGGATCGAATCGAGATCGAGATCCGAAGACACCGTCGATGCATCGAGAGATCCGAACACCTGGGTCAGCGACATGCGGCCCGACACGCTGTGCGTGTACAGCTCGCCTTGCACGTTGCGCACGGTGATCTGGCCGGACGCGCTCTCGAGCTCGCCGCCGCCATCCATGTTGAGCACTTCGAGCTTGCCGTTGCCCACGATCGCGTCGACGCGTGCACCGCGTGGTGCGCGGATCACCAGATCGATGCCGACCGCGTTGCGGTTGACGCTGTGTCCTTCGGCCTTGTCGGCAGTGGTCGTGATGCGAACCGTGCCGTCCGTGTTCGGCACGAGTGACACGCGCAGGCGATCCATCGACTCGTCGTCGGGGCCGCGCTTGTGCGTCTCGATCATGATCGAGGTGCCGTCGTGGCCCTCGACCTTGATGTCGCCGAGTGGATTCTCGATCGCGAGCTGCTTGAACGGCGTGCCCGCGGGCTGCACCTCGACGCGCGACTTCTCGACGACGGGCGCGACCGGCTTCGTCGGCGCTGTTGCGCTGCCCGCGCTCTTCGGCGCCTCGGCGGCGGCGACACCGGCGAGCGAGCACACGAGCAACAGCGAGCGCATCACGGCGCACCTCCGATGGAGGCGAACGCGACGTCGTCGCGAATCGCGGCGCGCTGCAGATAGCGGATCAGCGCCCGATAGTGACGCTGGCGAATCCGCTCGGTCTTCGCCGCACCGACCTCGCGCTGCAGCTCGGCGAGCTTGGTGTCGAACGTCTGGCGCTGCGTCTCGGTCCACCGCGCACGCGCTTCCTGGGCGAGTGGCAGCAGCTCGCGCACCACGACGGCGTGATCCTCGCTGACCTGCGTCGGCGCGCTCGCGAGGACATCGCTGACGTCGCGGTTGTCGTCGGCGAGCACCGGCGGCGTGGTGCTGTGGTGCGGTGCGATCACGACGGGTTCGATCTTCGTCGGAGTCGAAACGGTTGGCTGCGATCGCTCGGTGCTGTCGTCGTTGCGGTTCGCGCGAATCACGAGCAATACGACGGCAGCGGCGAGCACGGCGCCGCCGAGCGCGAACTGGGGCGCCTTCGGCATCCAGCGCGCGAGCACGCGGCGCCATGCAGGACGCTCGGAGTCGGCGACTTCCTCGGCGGCGAGGCGCGCTTGCACACCTGCCCACAGGCTCGCGGGCGGATCGACCGGCGGAAGCACGCGCAGGCCGTCACGCAGTGCCGCCTCGTCCGTCGCGCTCTGTCGACAATCGGCGCAGCCACGCAGGTGTCCTCGCACGGCGCTGCCGCGATCGTCGGCGAGCTCGCCGTCGAGGTACGCAGTCAGTTGCGGTTTCACCTTGTCGCAGGTCATTTGGTCGACGCTCCGATGGGACCGAGCAGCTCACGCATGCGGCCGCGCGCCTTGTGCAGCTGTGACTTGCACGTCCCCACCCTGCACTCGAGGATCGCAGCGCACTCCTCGTGAGACAAGCCCTCGACGTCGTGCAGCACCAGAATCGCGCGGTAGCCCGGCGGCAGCTGCTGCAGGCAGGCCTCGATGCGAGCCGCCAGGCCGGGGTCGCGCTCGATCTCGGGCGTGGCAGGCATCTCGGGAATGTTCTCGTCGCTGACTTCCTGGCGGCGTCCGCGGCGGGCCAGGTGCGAGAGCGCAGCATTGACAGTCAGCCGGTAGATCCACGTCGACAGCTGCGAGTCGCCCCGGAAGTTCGCCAGACCGCGGAATACGCGGACGAACACTTCCTGCGCGACCTCCTCGGCGTCCATCGGGCCGACGATGCGATGGGCCATGCCAAACACCCGTCGCTTGAACTGGTGATAGAGCATCTCCATCGCCCGGGCCTCGCCACGGCGGCAGGCCGCGATCAGCTGGGCGTCATCGGTGAGGCTCCCCGAGACGCGTGAGCGTGGCTCGGCGAGCACGGGCGACGGTAGTGTTTCGACGACTGTTTCGGTCACAGATTCCCCAGCCGCCGGTGGCGGATCAGCAATAGGACTGCCGTCCGTCGGAAGGCGTTGCCCGGGTTTCTGCGTCACGTTCGCGGGCAAGCTACCACCTAAAACGTGAACCACCGCAATCGCTTTCACGTGCGCTCCCGCACTGATAGGATGGTTACGTGCAGTCTCCGCTGATCGTGGGCCTCGGGCGGATCGGGGTCGCGATCTCGGGTCTCGCCCCGAATCTGCCAGCCGATGGGGCACCTTCCACAGAGCTGGCGGCCCTGGCGACGGCCCCTGCCCCCGGCATCGGCGTTGCCCTGCGCGCGGTGGTCCGGCTCGGCTGCCGGGCTCGCGCGGTCGGCACCGTGGGCGCGGACCTGCTCGGACACCTCGCCCGCCAGGCGATGCGCGAGGCCGGCATCGAGACCGAGCTGCTGCGCGCGATCGGTCAGTCATCCTGCGAGATCGTGACCGTCGCGGGCGATGGCACTCACCGCACCCGCTACGGCGGCGATGCCGGTGACCTCCCGCCGTTCGATGCGGTCGCCGCGATCGCGGGCGCGTCGTCGGTCCTGATCGACGCGACCTCGCCGGTCGAGCAGCTGCGCGCCGCGGAGATCGCACGCGCGCAGAAGCTTCCGGTAATCCTCGATGTCGCGGAGCTGCGTGACGGCACCGCCGAGCTGATCGAGGCGTCCGACATCCTCATCATCTCCGAGCGCGCCGCCGGCGATCTAGCGCCCCGCGGCGAGCTCACCGATGCGCTCGCCGAGATCCTCCAGCTCGGGCCGCGCGCCGTCGTGAT
>JBBQFU010000507.1:0-3552 GCA_038322185.1 Haliangiales bacterium | reverse complement strand
GTCCGCGACGCGCAACAGTGATCGAGTCGGGCTGATCCTGTTCAGCGATCAGATCGAGCGCTTCGTACCGCCGGGGGCGGGCCGCGGCCACGCTCTTCGCGTGGTCCGCGAGATCCTCGGTTGCAAGCCCGCGGGGCACGGCACGGACATCGCGAACGCGCTGCGCCTGGCGGGGACGATGCTGCATCGTCGCGCGCTGGTGTTCCTGATCTCGGACCTCGAGCTCGGGCCGCGCCGCGACGAGGCGCTGACCACCTTGCAACGCGCCGCCCGTCCGGTGGGCGTTGCCCACGACGTCGTCGCGATGCACATTCGCGACCCGCACGAGCGCGAGCTGCCGGATGTCGGCATCGTGACGCTCGAGGACGCCGAGTCCGGCGAGGTGGTCTCGATCGATACCGGGCGCAAGCGGGTCCGCGACCAGTTCGCGCGGCTGACCAGCGCACGCGCCGCCGAGACGAAGTTGATGTTGCGGCGGGCGAACGTCGAGACCCTCGTGATCGATACCGCGGCCAACTACGTTCCAACGCTGCTCGGCTTCTTTGCCGGGCGCAAGCGGAGGCTCCGGTGAGCTTGCTCGCGCTCCTCGCACCGATCGCCGACGACATCATCGAGATTCGCGGGCCGATCCTGCCGCCGCCGGAGCACCCGTGGTGGCCGTATGCGGTCTTCGCCGCGGCCGTGCTCGTGCTCGGGCTTGCCGTCCGGGCGTGGCGCCGGCGCCGCCGCAAGCAGCAGCCCGCGGATCTCGAGGCCCTTCGTGCGATCGACGAGGCGCGGCCGCTGATCGAACGCGGCGATCCGCAGGGATTCTCGACGCTGGTATCCGATGCGGTGCGGCGGTACGTCGAGACCGCGTTCGCGATGCACGCCCCGCGCCTGACGACACCAGAGCTGCTCGCAGAGCTGATGGCAGATGACAGTCCGGTAGCCGGCCATCGCGCGCAGCTCGGCGCATTCCTCGAGTACTGCGATCTCGCAAAGTATGCGCGGTGGTCGCTGTCACGCACCGACATGAACGGGATGCTCGCGAGCGCGCAGACGTTCGTGCGTGCAACCGCCCCACCGGCTGGAGGTCGTCCATGAGCAGCTTTGCCTATCCGCAGCTTCTGTGGCTGCTCCTGGTGTTGCCCGTGATCGCGCTGTGGCGAGCGCGCCGCGGGCCTCGCGCCGCGGTCCGCTATGCGAGCACCGACATCGCGCGTGCGGTCGGTCGGACGACGCGCAGCCGCCTCGGCGTCCTCGTGCCGTACCTCCGGCTCCCCGCACTCGCCTTGCTGATCGTCGCACTCGCGCGTCCACAGAACACCCACGCCACCACGAGCGTCAAGGCCAGCGGCGTCGACGTCATGCTCGCACTCGACGCCTCGGGGTCGATGGCGGCGCTCGATCTCACGCTCGGCGGCGAGCCGGCTGATCGACTGGCTGTCGTCAAGGACGTGGTCGGCAAGTTCATCGACGACCGGCCCAACGATCGGATCGGCATGATCGCGTTCGCGGGTGGGCCGTACCTCGTCTCGCCACTCACGCTCGATCATGACTGGCTCGATCGCAACCTCACGCGCGTCGAGCTCGGCACGATGCAGGATGGCACGGCGATCGGGTCGGCGTTGACCGCGGCGGTCAACCGGCTCCGGACGAGCGACGCCCACACCAAGCTGGTCGTGCTGCTGACGGATGGCGTCAACAACGCCGGCAAGGTGCAACCCCTGCTTGCCGCGGAGGCGGCGTCCGCGCTCGGGATCAAGGTCTACACCATCGGCGTCGGTGCGGCGGGCAAGGCACCGATGCCGATCGTCGACGACAACGGCCGCAAGCGGATCGTGATGGCCGAGACTGACGTCGACGAGAAGACGCTGCAGGCGATCGCGGACAAAACCGGCGGCCAGTTCTTCCGGGCTACCGACACCGCCTCGCTCGAGGCGATCTACGCCCGCATCGATGAGCTGGAGAAAACCACCCGCGAGGTCAGTCGGTACGAGCGTCGCGACGAGAAGTTCGCGCTCGCGCTGCTACCCGGCCTCGCCCTGCTCGCGCTCGAGCTCTTCCTCGCCACGACCTGGTTTCGCCGGGTGCCCTAGGAGATCCCATGAACCTTCACTTCGCACAACCCATGTTCCTGTGGATCGCGGCCGGCGCGACCGTGGCGCTGATCGCGCTGTTCGTGCGCGCCAACAAGCGGCGCACGGCCGCGATCGCGAAGCTCGCACCCGCGAGCCCCGAAACGTCGGTCGCCCATCGCCGGCGGCATGTCCGTCAGGCCCTCGCGGTGATCGGCGTCGCCATGACCTGTCTCGCGCTCGCGCGCCCGCTCGCCGGCTATCGCTGGGAGACCACGCCGCACCAAGGCGTCGATCTCGTGTTCGCGGTCGACACCTCGAAGAGCATGCGCGCCGCGGACCTCCGCCCCGATCGGCTGACCCGCGCCAAGCTCGCGGTCACCGATCTGGTGCGGACGTTCGAGGGCGAGCGCGTCGGCCTGATCGCGTTCGCCGGCGATGCGTTCGTGCAAGCGCCGATGACCGCCGATCGCGGCGTGTTCCTCGAGTCCCTCGATGCCCTCGACACCGACGTGATTCCGCGTGGCGGAAGCGACCTCGCCTCCGCGATCCGCGCGGCGGAGCAAGCGCTGGGCTCGGAGCCCGCGCACAAGAAAGTCCTGTTCCTGCTCAGCGACGGCGAGGATCTCGCGGGCGGCGCGATCGACGCGGCTCGTGATGCCGCGCAACGCGGCCTCACGATCTTCACCGTCGGTGTCGGCAGTCGGCAGGGCGAGCTGATCGAGGTCGCCACCGAGACGGGTGCCAAGGAGCTGGTGCGTGACGAGGCGGGCCAGCCGGTTCGCAGCAAGCTCGACGAGGCGACGCTCACCACGATCGCCAAAATCACCGGAGGCGTATACCAGCCGCTCGGCGCCGACGGCCGCGGGCTAGAGGCGCTCTACCAGGCCGCGAAGGCGCAGCTACCACAGAGCACGGCGTCGACGACCTCGCGCAAGGTGTTCAGCGAGCGCTTCCAGATCCCGCTCGCGCTCGCGCTCGGCTGCCTCGTGCTCGAGCTGGCGATCGGAGACCGCAGGCGGCGCAAGCTGGCGACCCAGCTCGCGGGTGCCTCGCTCGGGCTCGTGTTGCTGGTCCTGCCACGTCCGGCACTCGCAGCGCCGGCCCTCGATCCGGCGACCAGGTCGTACAACGAAGGAACGGTGACCTATCGCAAGGGCGACTTCGCCTCGGCGCAGCACCAGTTCGAGACCGCGCTGCGCACCGATGACGTCGACCTGCAGATCGATAGCTACTTCGATCTCGGCAATGCGCGTTATCGCGCGGGCCAGGAGAGGCTGGCGAAGCAAGACCGGGATGCCACGATCGCGACGTGGAAGCGTGCGATCGAGGCGTACGACGCCGCGCTCGCGCTCGCGCCTCACGATCGCGATGCGAAGTTCAACCGCGACTTTGTCGCGACCAAGCTCGCCGCGCTCGAGGACCAGAAGAAGAAGGACGACGAGAACAAGCAGCAGAAGCCCGATCAGGGCGACCAGCAGAAGGACAAGCA
>JBBQFU010000506.1:0-3569 GCA_038322185.1 Haliangiales bacterium | reverse complement strand
TCTGGGTCGCGTACGGCGGCAAGTTGAACGTGAGCTCCGAGAACGCCCCCACCGGCGGTGCCACCGTGAGCGTGCCGAGCTTCTTGCTGCCCGTGTAGAGCGAAAGCTCGACCGGCTTGGTGATCGCCTCGTGCCAACCATAGTTCTTCTGCCCGCCGGTACGGATCACCACGCGGCTGGGCTTCGTCGGATCGAGCCGCACGGTGAAGGACTCGCTGCGATCGCGGATCGTGCGCCCGCCGTCGATGTAGAGACCACCGAGTGTCGAGCGCTCGACGATCGACCAGCGCGCCGTCGGATCACCGACGCGGCGGCGCCCCATGCGCCCGACCCAGCCATGCGCGCGCTCGCTCCTGAGATCGGCGATGTCGACGCGATCGACGATGGTCCACCCGGTGTGATCGTTGAGCGGACGCTCGGCGGTGCGCACGTGATCCCAGGTCGACTTGATCACCTGCATGTCGCCATCACCGGCGAGCCGGCGGCCTTCGATTCCACGGCGCAGCGACGTGTGCAGGAGGACCTCGCCGAAGAACTCGGCCGTGCCCATCCAGCCCGGGTAGTACGCGAAGTGCGTCGGGCGGCGCTCGGGCGGCAGGCTCTCGAGGAACTCGAAGCGCGCGCCAGGGCCGTTGTTTGCGATGCCGGCCTGATGGTTCGTGATGAGACCGAGCATGTCGTAGACGTAGCCGTCGCCGTAGTACGCGATCGCGCCAGCATCGTGGAACATCACGCTCGCATCGGGGAGCTTCGTGTTGAGGTAGCGACCGATCGCGACGACCTGCGTGTTGCTGTCCATCGCGCCCTGCGCGAACAGCTTCATGTCGGCGAGCAACGCCGGGCGCGCCGAGCGAACGAACAGAATCGCGAGCACGATCGCACCGACTTGCCACGCGCGTCGCAACCACACGTGCTTGCCGAGTGGGATCAGCGCGACACCGACCGGGATGAACAGCAGCGGGAACGCGGGCGCGATGTAGCGATAGTTCTGGAAGCTCCACAGCCCCGACGACGCGATCACCGCCAGCATCATCACGAATGGTGCGACAACGACGAGAACACCGACGAGGATCTGCTTCTCGCGCCACGCCCAGATGCCGATGCGAACCGCGCCGGCGATGTAGAGCACGAGCACGATCTTCGGCCACACCAGCGGGCTCGTCGCATCGGTGAACAGCCCCTTGAACATCGCCTTCGTGAGCGACGTGACCGCGCTCCACCAGTACGTCCAGTCAAAGCCCGGCAGATAGAAGTGACTCTTGGCCACGCCGGTGTTGGGGAAGAAGTTGCCGGCGATGATCCGGTTCGTCAGCAGCCACAGCACCGGCGGCGCGAGCGGCACCAGCCACCACGCGGCCTCCCGCCACGCGCGCCGGCGCAGCCGCACGAGGACACTCACCCCGACGATGCCACCGACGAGCAGCGTCGCCTCGGGCCGCGACAGCGACGTGGCCGCGAGTGCGGTGATCAGCAGCCACGACGGCCGTCCCTCGCGCGGTTGTTTCGCGAGCAACAGCAGGCAGCCGACGAGGAGCGCCGCCGCAAACGCGACCTCCATGCCCGACAACGCACACCATGCAAACGGTGCGACCGCGAGCGCCATCGCCGCCGCCGACAAGCCGCCCGCGTGATCGGTCTCGCCGCTGACCTTGCGGACGAAGCGATGAATGCCGACACCCACGAGCGCGTAGAGCACCGCGCACAGGCCAAACGACACCCAGACCAGCGCGTGTCCGCGTGCGCCGAGCGTCCAGAACGGTGCGAGCAACATCGGCCACAGCACGCTCGTCGAGCCGGCCGAGTAGCCACCGCCCGGAAAGTACGTGAACGGCTCGGCGCGACCGAACTGCTTCGCGTACGTCAGGTAGATATAGCTGTCGTCGAGCGGCAGCCCCATCGGCCCCGCGAACCTGAGCGTGGTCGCAGCAAATGCCCACGCGATGAACAGCGCGAGTGCGATCAGCACCGCGGCAGGAATCCACGGCCCCAGCCGTGTGAGCCGCTCGCGCGTGATCACTCTACTCAGGGCCATCCCGCAACCGGCGGTCGTACGGCGGCGAGCGCGAGGTGCTGGAACCGGAACATGCGCTCGCGCTTGTAGTCGCCGAGCAGCTCGAGCGCGAGCTCGTTGAAGTCGTGCTGGCGAACCCAGCGGAAGCCGCACTCGTAGAGCAGCGGCAGGATGTCGTCGGAGCCGAAGCGGATCGGCTCGCCGAGCTCACCGACGTAGTTGATCGTCAGCGTGTCTTTCTCGTTGAGGCCCGCACCGGTCGCGAGCTTCTTGCCGACGAAGTCGAACGCCACGAGCGAGCGAGGATCGAGCCCGTTCGCGAGCCGCGTCGCGGTCGCGCGCACCGCGGCCTCGGTGAGGTACGGCACGACGCCTTCCCAGATCACGAGCGCGGGCTGGCTCGTGTCGAAGCCCGTCGAGGCGAGGCGGTCGATCGGATCCTCACGCTCGAAGTTGCACGTCACGTAGCGCGCGGCGTCGATCGGATAGCCGCCGACCTGCCCCAGCCGCTCGCGCTTCGATGCTTGCGTGGCCGGATGGTCGACCTCGAAGAACGAGACGCCCGCACGCGGCAATCGCGCAGCGCGCGTGTCGTAGCCGGCGCCGAGGATCACGACCTGACGAATCGACAGCCGGTCGACCGCGAGCCCGACCAGCCGATCGAGATACGCAACGCGCAGCGCAAGCCACGTCTCCATCGGCGGGAACCGTGCGTCGAGCCGCTTGGCGATCTCGTGGCCATCGGCGCCCGATAGCGCCTCGGCATACGGGTCGACGAACAACGGCTTGTCCCAGCGGCTCGCGCGGGCGCGATACGCACACACCATCAACGCGGTCTTCGACGCTGTGCTCTCGATATCCACGGCGCCGGTCTTAGCACGACCGCCTCTGGCCTACTTCTTTTCGAGATACGAGACGAGCCCGTTGTACGCAGCTGTTACACGCATCGACAGCTCGGTTGCTGCCTTCTGTTTCTGCGGGTTTCCGGCGTGCATGTCGGGGTGATACTTGCGCATCAGCTGGCGGTACGAGGTCTTGATCTGGCCCATCTCGGCGCCGGGGCTGAGGTCGAGCACGCGGTACCACTCGGCGAGCTGTGCGTCGGTCGAGCCGGTGCGGGGTGCCCGGGCCGAGCCCGCTGCCGCGCCGCTGTTGCCGCCGGGCCCGCCGGGGCGCGAGCTGCTCGAGCCGGTCGAGCTGCTGGAGCTCGAGGTCGAGCTGGACGACCAGGTGTCGCCGCGCGCCGCAGCTTCCTTCATCTTGCGAAACGCCTCGTCGTTGGCCGCGCGCTGCTTGGCCTCACGCTCGTCGCGCTCGCGGTGGATGCGTGCCGACCGGTCCTTCGCCGCCTTCTCGCGTGCGGCGCGGGCCGCGGGCGTGGCGATGGCCAGCTTCGCGAGTGGGTTGTCGAGCGGGGTACGCGGCGTGCGCGCGCGGGCATTCTTGCGCGTGGTCAGCTCGGCCTGGAGCGCCGCCGATTCGACGTAGCTCAGCGGCTCATCGTCGACAATGACGAGCGAGGTCAGCTTCGACAGCTGCGATTGCGCGCTCTCGAGAA
>JBBQFU010000505.1:0-3584 GCA_038322185.1 Haliangiales bacterium | reverse complement strand
GGAACGTCACCACGATGATCGGGTTCTGACCGAGGATGTTCGGGTACTCGAACCGGTCCATGCAGAAATCGAGCGGGCGCGTCGGCAGCTTCTGCAGACCTTCAGCGAGCTTGTCTTTGTCGAACGTGCGGCAGCGCGCGGGAAACTCCTTGCTGATCCAGTCGGTGCACGCGGCGTCTTGCACGCGCTCGACGTCTTCGAGGCGGAAGTTGCCCTTCACGCGGACCATGCCGGGCGCACACCCGGCATTGTTGCCTTCGCGTCCGTCGGTCGTCTCGGGCAGCTCCTCGAACACACTGGAGCGCGTTTCTCCGGCGCGTCCCTGCGCCTGCCAGTGCTTGTGGTCGATCGCCTTCCACGTGAACCGCGGCTCGTTCCCGCGCTTCATCTCGTTCTGAAAGTCGCCCAGCGACAGACCGTTCGCCTGGAGCCACCACGCCCCGAAGAAGGCGAGCGTGAGGGCTACCCCGGCGCCCGCTTTCGCGAAGAGCACCGCGCGCAGGATCCCATGGCTTTGCGGATCGGGAGGAGGGGGCGACGTCACGGTCGATGGAGAGGGGTGGATGGTGATGGACGAGCCCGTCCGCGGGCGATTCACCTTAGCGCCTTTCTCCTTGTGGCCGGCGCGCGACGCGAGTGTTAATTGCGCGAATGCGCGTCGGAATCGCCTCCTGCAGGGCCATCCCCGAGCCCGACCTCGACGAGGCGCTGCTGGTCGCTGCCCTCACCCGGGCCGGCGCCGAGGCTTCGATCCTCGCCTGGGACGATCCCGACGCCCCGTTCGCTGCGCAAGACCTCGTGGTCCTGCGATCGACCTGGAACTACTTCCAGCGCGTCGACGACTTCGTCGCCTGGGTTACGCGGACCGGCGCGGCGACGACGCTGCTGAATCCGCCCTCGATCGTGGCCTGGAACGCGAAGAAGACCTACCTCACGGAGCTCGGAGCACGCGGCGTCGAGGTCGTACCCACCGAATTCGTCCTCCGCGGCGAGGGCGACGGGCGGAGCGTCGCCGAGATCCTCGAGGCACGCGGCTGGGACGAGGTGGTCATCAAGCCGGTCGTCTCCGCCGGCTCGTTCCGCACCGAGCGCTTCGACCGCGCCTCGCTGCCCGCCGCCCAGGCGTTCCTGACCTCGCTGACGAGCGAGCGCGACGCCATGGTCCAGCGCTGGATGCCCTCGGTCGAGACGTACGGCGAGCGATCTCTCGTGTGGATCGACGGCGAGATCACCCACGCGATCCGCAAGACGCCGCGCTTCTCCGGGGGCGTCGAGCAGGTGTCGGGCGAGGTCGACATCGCCCCCGATGAGCGCGCGTTCGCCGAGCGCGCCCTTGCCCCATGGGCCGACACACTCCTCTACGCCCGGGTCGACATGGTGCGTGACGCACGACGGACCCTGCGCGTCATGGAGATGGAGCTCATCGAGCCCTCCCTCTTCCTGCAGGAATCGCCGCGTGCTCTCCAGCGCTTCGCCTCCGCCATCGTACGCCGCGCCGCGGTTTGATAGGCTCGGCGCCATCATGGGCTGCCTGTTCTGCAACATCCTCGAGAAGAAGATCCCCGCCAACGTCGTCTACGAGGACGAGCACGTGCTCGCCTTCCGCGACATCCGCCCAGTGGCTCCCACCCACGTCCTCGTCATCCCGCGAAAGCACATCGCGGCCATCCACGATCTCACCGAAGCCGACGCAGGCGCGATGGGTCATCTCCTCGTCGCTGCGAAGAAGGTCGCCGATCAGGAGGGCCTCACCGCCGCCGGCTACCGCCTCGTCATCAACGACGGTGACGCGGCGGGCCAGACCGTCCATCACATCCATCTGCACGTCCTCGGCGGCCGCGACCTGTCCTGGCCTCCCGGCTGAACCTCGTTTGAAGGATCCCGCCGCGCGGACGTCGAACGTCGTGCGCACCCGAATGCCGCATCGGGATACGATGGCACCTACCTAGCACTACTGCCGGAGGTTCAGGCGTGACGTGCCCGAGCTGATGCTGCGAGCCGTCGCGGGATGTCGTTTGTTTCTTACTGTGTGGGTCCATTCTTCTCCGGCGCGTCGTTCGGCTCTTTCCATGCGCTTCCTGTCCGTGCATTGTGCACGGATGGAAACCGGGCTGGACAGCGCCGCGGTCAACCGACTCACGGGATACTTCGAGACGATCGGCAGCCATCTCCCTCGGCGCGAGCAACGCGAGTCCTTCGCAACCTACTTCTTCGGCATCCTGAGCGACGGTGAGCGGAAGAGCGTCGAGCCCATCGCGGCACGGGCTTGCGGCGATCCGCACGGCACGAAGCGTTCGCACGATCGGCTGCTGCACTTCCTCGGTCAGAGCCCGTGGTGCGATCAGGCCGTTCGGCGTGAAGCTGCACGCCACGCCATCGCCGCGATGGCCGTGCACGCGCCGGTGACGACGTGGATCATCGACGACACGGGCTTTCTCAAGCAAGGCTCGCATTCGGTCGGAGTCCAGCGGCAGTACACGGGCTCGGCCGGCAAGATCACCAATTGCCAGATCGGCGTCAGCCTGAGCGTCGCTTCGCGGACCGAGCATGTTCCGATCGACTTCGCGCTCTACTTGCCGAAGACGTGGCTCGATTCGCCAGCGCGCCGACGGGAAGCGCGCATCCCCGAGGAGACGACGTTCAAGACGAAGCCAGAACTGGCTCTCGATCTCGTGGTTCGGGCTCTCGACGACGAGCTGCCCGGGGAGATCGTTCTCGCGGACGCGGCCTACGGCACGTCGGTGGCGTTTCGCAATGGCCTCGTAGCCTATGGCCTCGACTACGCCGTCGGCGTCAACGGCACGACGAAGGTGTGGACCCTCGACACTCGCGATCGGCGAAGTCGCGAATCCGTGTCGGCGGCCGAGCTCGGCATTCAGCTTGGTCGGAAGGCCTTTCGCCACCTGACCTGGCGCGACGGGACGCGCGGGCCGATGTTCTCGCGGTTCTGCTTTCGCCGCGTCGTCATCGCTCACGACGACGGGACTCCGGCTTCCGACCGCGATCCCGTCTGGCTCGTCATCGAATGGCCCGATGGAGAGAGTCGCCCCACGAAGTTCACGCTCACGACGCTGCCGCGTCGAATGAGCAAGAAGCAGATCGCGCGCACCATCAAGGAACGATGGCGCACCGAGCGCGCGTACGAGGAACTCAAGGGAGAGCTCGGCCTCGATCACTACGAGGGTCGCTCGTTTCCAGGCTGGAATCACCACGTCTCGGTCGTCCTCTGCTGCTACGCGTTCGTCGTTGGCGAACGTATGCGGTCTTTTCCCCCCTCGGCCAGACGGGTCCGTCCCGCTCGTTCGCTCGACCGCGCGGCCTGAGCGACACTTCGCAGATTCGTTCGCCACGATGCGACTCGCGATTGCGCGCGTCATCGTCGGATGGCTACCTCGATGTCCGCTCTGTCTACGAGCGTCGCCGCCCGCTGCACGAGGCTCGAGGCCTCACGCGGCAGCTCGTTCAGGCTGAACCTCCGGCAGTAGTGCTAGCGTCGGCGCGCAGCTTCTTCATGGCCGATTCTACTTGTTATCGTTCAAGACCTTGTGCTCTTCGGCGCCGCGCTCGTAGTGCACGAAATAATC
>JBBQFU010000504.1:0-3630 GCA_038322185.1 Haliangiales bacterium | reverse complement strand
TTGCGCGCGCGCCCGTTGCGGTTGAGCCAGCGCAGGATGTTCGTGGCGAGCTGCACGTTCCCGGGGAACTGCTGCATGCGGTTGATGAAGATGCTCGGATCACTCACGACCACGAAGCGCCCGGTGCCGCGCTCACCCGCGACGACGACCGCGCCGTCCTCGAAGCCGATGACATTGGTCGCGCCCTCGATCTGCTTGAGCGCGGCGGGGTGGTTCGTGACGACCTCGTCGATATCGCGTGCGATCGGGTGCCCGCTCTTGGGCAACGCGATCGGCGCCCACGCGCGGCCGTCCTGGTAGCGCGTGGCGCGCGGCGTGACGACCTCGGCACGCAGCAGGCCGAGTGCTGCGAGCGCGTCCTTGCTGTCACCGAAATCATCGGCGACCACGACATGACCACCCGCCTGGATGAACGAGCTCAACTTGCTCGGATCGACCTTGGCGAGCGGATAGAAGATGAACAGCACGTCGTTGGCCGTGAGCTCGCTCCACTCGAGCTGCGCGCGGATGTCGACATTGAACCCATTGCCCTCGACGAGGCCCTTGAACGTCGCGAGGCCGTACCACGCGTCGCTGTACGGATCGTAGTGGTCCGCCTCGGACGGCGACTGCGCCGCGGCAGACCCGGCGATCGACGCGAGCGCCAAGCACGCGACGAGCGCGGCGCGCTTCACTGCATCTCCTTGCGCAGCGCTCCACACGCGGTACGGATCCGCACGAGCGCGTGCGCGAGGTTCGCCGGCTTGGTCAGCGCCATCAGCGCGAAGTAGCCGTGCTCGACGGAATGCACGACGATGTCGAGCTTGCCGTGCTGCGCGATGAAGAACTCCGGCCCACCGTAGTGCCAGGTGTCAAACAACCTGTTGATGTGCGCCATCACCACGCCGTAGTGCGCGGTCAGGATCGCCCAGTCGGTGGGATCGATCGTCGCGAAGCTGTCGACCATCTCGCCGTCGGCATCGGCGAATGCGCCGCCGATCGCGTTGGGGCTCGAGAGCACCGCCTCCTTGAGGATGGCCGCGAACGGAGAGTTCACTCGACGTCCTCCAGCAGCGGTACGTTGTCGTCGTAGATCTTCACCGCGACACCGAGCCGCTGGGCGACTTGCGCGGCCCACAGCGGGAAGTAGCTTCGCTTCACGTCGGGCAGCACCTTCTCGACAATCTCGGTGGGCGACAGCTTCTCCGCCGGGAACAGCTCGGTCAGCAGGATCACGTCCCAACCCCATCCGGACCGCACCGCGCTCGGCCACGTGCGACCGACGTCCGAGATCCCGAACAGTGGCTTGGCGTATTCCTCGACGAGGCCGCCCTCGTTGAGGTAGGGCGGGACCAGCGAGAACTCGAACTTGGCGCGGCCGGCGACCACGCGCTCGGCAATCTCGTTCAGGTGCGGCGCCATCAGCCCGCGCTCGCCGGCGACTGCAGCGGCAACCTCGGTGGCGAGGTTTCGGGCGGCGGTCTCCTCGGCCGGCGATGCGGTCTTGGCGAGCGGGAAGCGCACGTACGCCGACGCACGCGCCTCGCCGTGTGCGATGCGATGGCGATTCCTGTCGAGCGCGCGGTCCCAAAACGCGCCGAAATCCGTGGGCTGGTTGTACTTGTCCTCGTAGTCGCGCGCGATCACCGTGCTGACCAGTGCGGTGCGCGTCTCGTGCACGACGTCCGCGTCGGTCGCGAACGCCACTGCGTGCTGCGCGAGGAGCTCGAAGTCGACGCACTGCTCGAGTGCCTGCTGCTTCGTGGCGCCGCGCGCGCTCTGCGCCTGCACGCATGAGCCGTACACCGGGCGACCATTCACCTTCGCGACCACGACGTCCTCGGCGCCCGCCGGTGTGGCGACGAGTGGTGCTGGCGGCCCCGACTGCGGCGCTTGCTGCGGACTCGACGCAGTGCCACATCCGGCAACGCCGGTGCACGCGATCAGGAGGAGGACGGGCGGACGCATGGATCAGTCGCGCTGCACGAGCGCGAGGCGAGCCATTTCCTTGCCGACCGAGATCACGGCGACGCCGATCACCATGACGAGTACCGCTGCGACGTAGTCGCGTCGCGCCAGGTAGTCGAGCGTCTCCTTGAAGAAGAACAAGCTGCCGGCGATCAGGGCGACGGCGAGGATCTCGAAGAAGTAGCGGCGCAATCCCAGCTTCATAGATGCCTCAAGAAGATCAGCAGCAGCATCGCACCGAGCGCGACACCGACCGCAAGGTAGAACCGGCCACGGGGCTTGCCGGCCTTGGCGTCGGCGCGCGCCTGAGCGAGCGCGCCAACCAGATCACGGTCACCGGTGCGATGCGGGCGCAGCGCACCGAGGAACGCGTAGTGATAGATGGCGAGCCACAGCACGATGGCGCCGGCGGTCAACGCCGTGGTCATCAGTGCGACGCGTCCCGGGTACATCTCGCCGAGGAAGTCGGCGACCGACTGATCGAAGTTGACCCACGCGATCAGCACCGTCGGGATGACCAGCGACATCGCGGTGAGGATCCAGTACACGCGCTCGCGGCGACGCCAGCGCTCGGCGGGACCGGCCTGTGCCGACGACAGCGGGCGGATCGAGCGAGGCGCCGGTGGCTCGTGGAACGTCGTGAAGAACGAGACGCCGAACAAGTAGGCGATCACGCCGAGCCCGACGAGGCCGAACCGGATCGGGCCGTAGACGTAGCTCGACGCCAGCTGCGGCTGAAGCGAGATTGGAATCAGCAGCGCCGACGGAAACAGCCCGAGCAGGATCACCTCCGAGCGACGCGCGAGCCCGAGCATCAGCACCGAGAACGGCACCAGCGCCGCGAAGATCATCGAGGAGGCACGCAGCGCCCCCACGAATGCGGCCGGCAGGATCACCATCGAGACCCAGACGTTGACGCCGAGCGTGAACGCGACGACGTCGGCGAACGTTCGCCATTTACGCGCCGTGACGACAGGCTCAGCCACTGTGCTCGAATGTACCTCGCGTCGCTCCATGACGCTCGCGCCGCTTGATGTCGATCTACGTGAACCTCAAACGAATGTCGGGATTCCATGCTGCAGCGGCGAGCTCAGAAGACACCACGGAGGCGTCATTGGTTCCGGTATAGTCGCGCCATGTCTGACCTGTGGACGTTGATGCGGATCGGCGAGATCCAGCGCGAGGCCGAGACGGCGAACCTGCTCGCGAACATCGCAAACGCGACCACGGCGGACCTCGCACAAGTGATGCGTCGCCAGCAAATGACGATTCGCGATCTCGGTGTCGCGCTCACCGTGCTGTCGCAGATGCTGATCGACGCCGGCGTCGTCGAGCAGAGGGGCGCTGCTCGCGAAGATCGACGCGGGGATCACGGAGCAGGTTCAGGCCCCCAGCCTCGTGCAATGCCACGTGTGCCGACAGCAGAAGCCGACGGCGCAGACGGACATCACGGCAGACGGTCCGGTCCGCTCTGCTACAGCTGCGCGGCGAAACGCCGCTGACCCACACGCGACGAGTGCATGGCGAGCGGTATCTAGCCGCTGACGCGCTCGATGGCTTCGCGAATCGCCTCGCGCGCCACCTCGGCGTCCTCGTGCGTGCTCGAGCCCAGCGCGTCGACGGCGCCGCGGTAGTAGTCGGCCGCCTTCGCAACATCCTCGTCGGCCTCGGCGAGCGAGCCCA
>JBBQFU010000503.1:0-3652 GCA_038322185.1 Haliangiales bacterium | reverse complement strand
CGAGCTCATCGTCGAAGCTTGGCGCTGGCAGTCCGGACGCTACATCCACGAGCCGTGCCTTCGCGTCCATAGCGCCACGCGTGAGGTCATCTTCCTCAACATCGCCAACGAGCTAGAAGAGGCCGAGGACGGCACATCCGTAAAGCTCGGCGTTCGCTTCTTCCTCACCAAGCCCAAGACACAAGTACCAGAGGCAATCACCGCGCTGCTCAACTCTGGGATGAGCGAGACGCTCGCCAGCTCGGGACTCCCGTTCTTGAGCAAGAGCACCGCAGAGCTATGCGCGGTCGAGTTGCCGACCGGCGCGCTACAGCCTTCGGCCGAAAACGTGTTCCGCCGACTCGTCCACCTCGCGCTGTTGAAGCTCGACTTCATCGATCGCGGACGAACCAAGGAGCGCGGCGCGCCGCTCGTCGATCTTAGCCAGTGGCTGACAGCCGACCAGCTCGCTGCTGCCGGTCCCGGTGACGACGACGAGGCCGACGAGACCACTACGGCCGGACGACGTTACTGGGCGGGTGGTTTCTCCCAGCAGGCCCACCTCGACGACTTCATCGCCAAGAACTACTGGCGGATCCTCTACAAGCGCGACACCGACAAGGCCGCCGGCAAGAAGGCGTGGGCGCAGTTCGCCCATGTGTCCCCAGGAGACTGGCTCGCGATCAAGGGGCTTGGGGGGCGCAACGACCTCGTCGTTCGCTACGTCGGCGAAGTCGTTTCGGTCGACGAGCAGCAAGGCATCGTCCACCTCAAACGCCTCGATACTCCGCTCTACAAGGGCAAGGGACCGACCGGCAAGGGCGCGGGTAGCTGGCAGAACACGCTGGTACCAATCACCCGCGCCGACATCATCGACATGATCTTCCACGGCAAGATCGGCAGCGCATCCGGCGGGTCGTCGTCGACCTCGACGGTCCACGCGCCACCGCTCACCGTAGATCAGGCTGCCTGGAGCGATCTACCGCTCAACCTCATCGTCTTCGGTCCGCCTGGAACCGGAAAGACGTATCACCTCACCAACGATCTGATCGCGAAGTTCCGGCGCGCGCCCAGCGGCTCCGACCACTTCGCCGAGATCGCCGATGAACTCTCGTGGTTCCAGGCCACAACGCTCGCTTTGCATGCCCTTGGCGGCAAGGCCAAAGTGGCCCAGCTGGAGAAGCAGCCGCTGGTCCAGGCAAAGTACCAGGCGACTCCGATGAAGGCGCCGCTGCGTCAGCGGCTATGGGGCGTGTTGCAGAGCCACACGGTGGAGAGCAGCAAGACCGTGAACTACGCCAACCGTCGTACGGAGCAGGTGTTCGACAAGCGCGAGGACAGCACCTGGGAGCTTGTTGCCGAGCTACCCGACGACTTGAAGGACCTCGCCAAGCAACTCGCTAAACCTGCGAGTGGGACGCTCGAAGACTACACGTTCGTGACGTTCCATCAGGCCTACGGCTACGAGGACTTCATCGAAGGCATCCGTCCGCGTGTTGACGTCGTCTCCGAGGATGAGGGCCAGATCGCGTACACACTCGAAGCTGGTGCGTTCCTCAAGGCCGCAACCGCCGCGCTCCGATTGACTGGCTACGAGGGAACACTTCACGACTTCTGCACGACGCTCACTCGTGACGAACGCGCGGCACGCTTCGCGAGCGCGCCGCACTACGCGGTGTTCATCGACGAGATTAACCGCGGAAACGTTGCGCGCATTTTCGGCGAGCTGATCACACTGATCGAAGACGACAAGCGCCTCGGCGAAGACAACGAGGTGATCGTGACCCTTCCGTACTCCAAGCGGAAGTTCGGCGTGCCGCCCAACCTGCACGTGGTCGGCACCATGAACACGGCCGACCGCAGCATCGAGGCGCTCGACACCGCGCTGCGCCGCCGATTCGAGTTTCGTGAACAACCGCCGCAACCTGATCTGCTCGACTTCGAGTTCGAGGGCGACATCGAGCTTGACGAGATGCTCCGCGCGATCAACCGCCGGCTCGAGCGCCTCTACGATCGCGACCACTGCATCGGGCACGCGTACCTCTACGCGCTACGCGACACCCCCACGCTAGACGCACTCCGCTACGTGTTCCGCAACAAGCTGATCCCCCTGCTACAGGAGTACTTCTACGGCGACTGGGGCAAGATCGGCCTGGTTCTCGGGAAGGACTTCGTGCGCCGCCGCGAGCACGGCGGCAAGCCGTTCGCAGACTTCCAGCACGACGACGTCGACGCGCTCGCCGAGCGCGTGACCTGGGAGCTGGCTGACATCAACAAGCTGTCCAACGTGGCGTTCCAGCGGATCTACAAAGATGTTCCGGACGCGTAGGGTGTTCGAGCACCAACGGCTCTACGTGGGGCCGGATGGGATCCGCGCCGACGAGCTCGACGCGATCGCGCGGTTCAACGATCGCCACGGTGGCCAGTACTTCGAGATCGGCCACAAGCATGTCCGGGCGCGCAACTTCGTCGGCTACGTCGAGATCGGCGACCTCGCGATCGAGATCCTGCCCAAGGCTGACCGCGACGACACCACCGGCGCGGAGGTGTGGAGCGCAGGGTTACTCGAGATGCTGCGCGTCGCGCACGGCCTCCAACTCGACCGGCTGCCCGATGCGTCGCAGCTCGGCGGTCGCAGTCGGCTGCTCGATCTGATCGCGCGCGCGTACGTCGCCGAGGTCGATCGGCTGTTGCACGAGGGACTGGCCAAGGGCTACCGCACCACGGCGTCCAACGGCACGGTGTTCAAAGGGCGGCTCAAGATCGCCGACCACCTCCGCGACAACGTCGCCCACGCCCATCGGTTCTTCGTCGAGTACGAGACGTTCGATCGCGACATCTTGGTCAACCGCGTGCTCGTCGCTGCGCTCGACGCGCTTTCGTGGTGCGCGCTTTCCGATGCCGCCGCCCGCGGCGTCGACGCATGTCTGTCGCGGTTCCCCGAGCTGTCGCAGCGGGCGATCCCCGCCGATGCCTTCGAACGCATTGCCCTGAATCGCGCGACGCAGCGGTATTCGAACGCACTCACCTACGCGCGGCTGATCCTGTCCCAGCGCGGCCCGCAGTTGCGCACGGGGCGCGAACGCGTGTTCGCGCTTCTGTTCGACATGAACCTGCTGTGGGAACGCTACATCGCCGTGTTGCTGCGCCGGGTCGCGCCGGCGGGCGTTCACGTCAGCACCCAGGAGCGCCACGAGTTCTGGCGGCCGGAGCGCCACGGCGTTCGCAAGGTCCGGCCCGATATCGTGGTGCGCACCGCGGACGAGAACGTGCTGCTTGTGATCGACACGAAGTGGAAGGTGCCGAAGAACGGCCTGCCGTCCGACGACGATCTCAAGCAGATGTTTGTCTACAACGAGCTGCTCGATGGCGGGCGTTCGGTGCTGCTCTACCCGCGGACCGCGAAATCTACGGTGGAGCGAGGTCTGTACGCCCAACGCGACCACACCTGCGAACAGCGCCACGTCGGTCTGTTCGTGGCCGGCGGCGGCAAGACCGAGTGGAGCGAGGCCGCGATCAAGGGCCAGCTCGTGGAGCTAGTGTCGGGGCACGACGCCACTGGCGATGACGTCCGCGTGATCCACATGCCCCCACGCCGCCGCGCTTGATGTCAGCTCCGAGATGGGCGAGCTACTCGCGCTGGAACCGATGTCAGGTTTCATCGGCTTTCATC
>JBBQFU010000502.1:0-3665 GCA_038322185.1 Haliangiales bacterium | reverse complement strand
CCGCGCAGGCCACTCCGTCAATCGTGTACTGGCTCGCGCAGCCGGCGCAGCCCGGGCACTACGTCGTCGCCGACACCAAGACGATCGGCGCACCGCTCGGACCGGCCCCGCTCTTGGCGACCGTCGACGTCGTGATCGGCGGCCGCGCGGTCCGACTGGTTCGCCCCGTCGTGCACACCTGGACCGATCCTGTGCAAGGCGAGCGCGTGCGGCCCCTCACCGTCGTGCCGCCGGCCACGGTCACACCACTGCGCGACGCCGTACTCGCACCCGGACGCGCAGGTCCCCTCGAGCTTCGAGTACGCGCAGGCCGCGACGGTGTCACGGGTACCGTCGAGCTCACGCTCCCCGCAGGCTGGACCGCGAAGCCCGCGAGCCACAAGCTCTCGCTCGCGAAGGTCGGTGACGAGATCACCGTGCGCTTCGACGTGAAGCCCGGCGCCCGTGCAAAGGCCGGCGACGCCACGCCGCTCGTTCGCGTGGGCGATGCGACGTGGTCTCTCCGCGAGGACACGATCGACTACGCGCACATCCCGATGCAGCTCGTGCTGCGCCCCGCGACGGTGCGGCTCGTACCGATCGAGCTTCGCGTCCCCGCAGGCCGCATCGGCTACGTCCGCGGCTCGGGCGACACCATCCCGAGCGACCTCGCCCACGTGGGATTCAAGGTCGAAGACATCGACGAGGAGACGCTCCGCAGCGGAAAGCTCGCTGCCTACTCGACGATCATCCTCGGCATCCGCGCACACAACACGCGCCCCGTCCTCGTGCGCTCGCACGCGCGCCTCATGGACTACGTGAAGGGCGGCGGCACGCTCATCACCCAGTACGTCACGCTCACCGACACCGGCCCGCTCGGTCCATTCCCGCTCGACATCGGTCGCGAGCGCATCACCGACGAGACCGCCGTGCCCACGTTCCTCGCCACCAAGCACGGCCTGCTGAACAAGCCGCACAAGATCACGAAGGCGGACTTCGACGGCTGGGTTCAGGAGCGCGGCATCTACTTCGCGACCAAGTGGGACGCCAAGTACACGCCGGTGCTTCGCTTCGCCGATCCGGGCGAAGGCCCGCTCGACGGCTCGCTGCTCGTCGCGCAGCATGGCAAGGGCCGCTTCATCTACACCGGCCTCGTGTTCTTCCGTCAGCTGCCCGCGGGCGTGCCCGGCGCGTACCGCTTGTTCGCGAACCTCGTGAGCGGCGGCAAGTGAGCGAGCCAGATCGCCCCAGTATCGACGAGCCACCCCCGTTCTGGGGCCGCTGGAATCGCCTCTACGTGTTCTTGGCGTCGCTGCTCATTGTCCAGATCCTCGCGTTCTACCTGCTCACCCGGTGGACGGCATGACCGGCCTCGCCAGCCTCGACTGGATCGTTCTCATCGGCACTGTCACGGCAATCGTCAGCTACGGCGCATGGCACTCGCGCAACATTCGCGATGCAGCCAGCTACGCGCGCGGCGACGGCACGCTGCGCTGGCCGACCATCGGCCTCAGCATCATGGCCACCCAGGCCAGCGCGATCACGTTCATCTCGACGCCGGGTCAGGGCTTTGATGCCGGCATGGGCTTCGTGCAGTTCTATCTCGGGCTGCCGCTCGCGATGATCGTGATCAGCGCCGTGTTCGTCCCCGTGTTCTACCGCCTCGAGGTCCGGACAGCCTACGAGTACCTCGAGCATCGGTTCGACGTGCGCGTGCGCTACCTCGGCGGCCTGCTGTTCCTCCTCGGACGAGGCCTCGCCGCCGGCATCACGATCTACGCACCGTCGATCATCCTGTCGCAAATCCTCGGCTGGCCGCTGCAGCCCATGATCTTGATCATCGGTGTGATCGTGATCGTCTACACGGTCTCCGGCGGCACGCAGGCGGTGAGCATCACGCAGAAGCACCAGATGATCGTGATGATGACGGGTCTCGTGGTCGCGGCGACGATCGTGGTGCTCAAGCTTCCCGACAATGTTTCGCTCCCCAGCGCCGTCAAGCTCGCCGGCGTGCTCGGTCGCATGGACGTGATCAGCTTCGACCTCAACTTCACCAGTCGCTACAACTTCTGGTCCGGACTTGCGGGCGGCTTCTTCCTCGCGCTGTCGTACTTCGGCACCGACCAGTCACAGGTGCAGCGCTACCTGTCGGGACGCTCCGTCGCTGAGAGCAGACTCGGCCTGCTGTTCAACGGCATCTTCAAGATCCCGATGCAGTTCCTCATCCTGTTCACGGGCGTGATGGTGTTCGTGTTCTACATCTTCGTCCGACCGCCGGTGCACTTCGACGCACCGACGCTGGCGCAGGTCCAGCGCGCGCGTCCCGCCGAGGTTGCGGCGCTCGATCTGCGTTACGACGCACGTCTCGCCGACCAGCGCGCGGCCGCATTCGCGTACCTCACGGCACGTGACGGCGCTGGCGAGCCCGCCGCACGCGCGGCACTGCAGCAGGCGGCAAAGGATGTCGCGGCGGTTCGCGACGACACCAAGAAGCTCATCCACGACACGCTGCCACAGGCGCAGACACGCGACACCGACCACGTGTTCCTGTCGTTCGTGCTCAGTCACCTGCCGATCGGAATCGTCGGGCTGCTGATTGCCGTGATCCTGTGTGCTGCCATGAGCTCGGTCGCGAGCGAGCTGCTCGCCCTCGGTACCACCACGACCAACGACTTCTACCTGCGCATTCGCAAGTCCCTCGGCCGCCCGGCCGGCACGCCGGAGACCGATCTGCGCATGGCGAAGATCCTCACGATCCTGTGGGGCGGGTTCGCGATCCTGTTCGCGAGCACCGCCAGGCTGTTCGACAACCTGATCGAGGCTGTGAACATCCTGGGCTCGATCTTCTACGGCACGATCCTCGGCTTGTTCGTGGTCGCGTTCTTCCTCAAGCGCGTGGCCGGTACCGCCGCGCTCGTCGGTGGGCTCGTCGCACAGACGCTGATCGTGATCCTGTTCTTCGTGAGCGACCTCGGCTTCCTGTGGTTCAACGTGATCGCGTGCGTGACCGTGATGCTCGTCTCGCTGCTCGTCCAGGCTGTTCTCAAGCGCTGATCGGTTAAGCTCGACCGGCATGAGCTTAGCGGTGATCGGGAAGGGCGCGTCGTACGAGTTCCGGTGGCGGAGCTGGGCGCTGCTGCGTGATGTCGTCGTCGCGAATCTCGACGAGGCGGCGCTGCCGGCGTTCTGCTCGCTCGGTGATGCAATGGTGAAGGGCACGATCAGCGTCAACGCCGACCGGCTCGCCGCGGATATCGCGCAGATTCGTCAGTGGCTCGTGGGCCGATCGTTCGACGAGCTCGTGATCGGCCCCCGGACGGCTTCGCTCGTGCACCTGACGGACGCGGTGAAGGGCCATCGTCAGCTCACGCTGACAGAGATCGATCGCATCCGGCCGATCGCCAACTCTCCCGACCTCGCGGACTACTTCTGCACGATGCTCGACTCGCTCGCGCGGGTGAGCTCGCATCCCAACGACGACGACACGATCGAAGTTGTCGACGGCTGATCACCGGCATCAGGAAGAACCTGATCGCTCGGGTGCGGCATCTGCATGACTGATCCGCATGCGTTCGATATCCCGTTGGCTATTCACTGCTGTCCTGGCCGGATGCTCGGGGCAAGCGTCCTATCAATCCGCATCGGCGCCGTATGCCTCGCAGCCATACGCGCCCAGCGCGACGTAT
>JBBQFU010000501.1:0-3666 GCA_038322185.1 Haliangiales bacterium | reverse complement strand
AACAGGCCCGCCAGCAGCGGGTGGTCCCCCTCGCTCATCCAGGGGGCAGGGTAGCGTGACTCGGCTCTCATCGCGGCGTGAAAACCCCCGGCTCGGGCGCCGCTTGCCTTACGATGGGGGCATGACGAACCGAGGCTCCGTCCTCTTCCTCGTGCTCCTGACCGTTGCGTGTGGCGTTGGTGACAACGAGGAGCCGCCGAGCACCCCGGAGCCGCGGCTGTGCACCGCGAACCTCGCCATCACCGGCAACTTCACGATCGGCGCGATGGTCCCCGACGACGTCAACAACGACACCGGCGAACCGCCGGGCGACGGGCTGCCCGACTTCACCGGCTGCTGGCCGACCGGGACCTGGACCTGGACGGTCGCGGTCATGGACAACACCTGCGCGACCGCGCCGACCCCGGAGGCGTCGTACAGCTTCCGCACCGACTACCTGCCCGACAGCGACGGCGACCCCCAGTACATGAACACGCTGCTCGCGCCGGCGGCGACCGAGCGCGACCGGCTCAAGGTCAGCTCGGGCGGCGGCGGCCTGTGCGAGGGCATCCTCGAGCTGTTCAGCCCCGACGGCCTGGCGACCTGGAACCTCCACGCCACCCTCGACAGCTTCAACATGAGCGGCCCGCTGGGCGGGCAGGGCGAGTACGCCGAGTGGCGGGAGCCGCAGGGACTCTAGGGAGTTCGGATAGATCGCGCGCGGTTCGGGCAGATCTGCTGACATCTCAACAGTCCCGCGCCCGGCCCTTGACGGCCGCGGGGGACGTGGGTAGAAAGCGTGCCTGACAACTTGATGCGGGGTGGAGCAGCCTGGTAGCTCGTCGGGCTCATAACCCGAAGGTCGCAGGTTCAAATCCTGCCCCCGCTACGACGACGACAAGAAACCCGCCTCCTGCTCAGGCGGGTTTCGCATTTTCGGCGTCCGTGCGGAGGTCCGTAATCGCGCAACTGCGTCCGCCCATGTGGTTTCGCATCTTCGGCGTCCACCGCAGCGATCATCGGGATCGCGGGGGCTGGCGCCATGGCGGGCTTCGCTACAGCGATCACCTCCGGGGGCTGGTCCGAGTGACACGCTGTACGCGCCGCCAGCAGATCCGTCTACGCCTGGCAGAGGGTTAGCCCATTTGCGCTTCCGGCCTGCCGGCTTTGGCGGATCGGCGCGCACGGCCTCGAGATCCTCAAGGGTCACGTCCGTCCCGCGGACCCACGAGTCGAGGTCGTGAGCGTGCCGGAAGCCGCCGAGCTCGAGCCCGAGTTCCACATCGAGCCAGCTGTGCTTGTACGCAAGTCCGAGGTACGCGCGATGGCTCGTCCACTCCGTCTCCGCCGGTGAGGCCACGACACCCGCACGCACGGGATTGCGGTGGATGTACGCGATGAGCCGCGCGACGCCTTCGACCTGGAGGTTGATGATGTTCGGTCCTCGCACGAACACCGCACCGATTCGCTCGCGCTGCTCGTTGATCCACTGCGCGAACCGCGTGTGTGCTGGTCGCATCCACGACGCGAGGGCATCCCTTCCGGCTCGCAGCCCGAGGTGGATGTGGTTGCTCATGATCGCGAACGAGAAGCACCGCCAGTCGCTCGCGGCGAGATGCGTCCCCAGCGTGCAGAGATAGGCTCGGCGCTGCTCCGCTGTTGCGATGAAGTACTCCTGCGCAACGAAGCGCGAGATGACATGACAGACCTCTCCGGGAAGCGCGAAGCGTCGACGACGTGGCATCACCCGACGCTATTGAATGGGTCCGACACTCGGACCTCGCGACCTTTTGCCGGGCATCCGAATCAGGACACGTGTCCGAATACCGGACACTGCACAACATGTGCATAAATAGGGGTCGCACCCTCTATTGCTCTCGTCGATGGACCCCCCAGGTGTCCCAATAGACTTGCTCGTGCTTGTCATCATCGTGATGCCAGCGTTCGTCGCGATCTTCTTCGGGATGTTCGCGTTCAGAAACATGACGCCGCTTGTCTTTCGTTGCCGCCGCTGTTCTCGCGAGTTCACCGAAACCGTGGCTTCATTTTCCCGCTTCGTGCAAGCGCTGTGGCGCGCGCGATTGGAATGCGGAATAGGCTCGCAACCTCCACGTGCCAGTACTCTCATCGAGCGCCGTAGAGCGCCATTCCACCTTCGTCGCGAAGAAGCTCCACGCGCGAGAAACCCGCATCGCGCAGCACCTCGGGTTGTTCGGCGCGGTCGAGCATTAGCCCGGGTTTCTTGCCGTCCTCGAAGTAGTGATCGCAGTAGAGCAGCTGGCCGCCAGACCGCAGAAGCGTGCGCGCCTCGGCCAGAAGGGGTAGGGCCCGGCGCTTGTGACGCGTCTCGTGCACGGCCTGCATGGTGACGATCGCGTCGAGCGCGGAAAACCCTGCGGTCCAATCGGGCGTGCGGAAGTCGCGCGTGACAAACGTGATTCTCGACGCGAACTCGCCGAGATGCTCCCGCGCGAGATCGTGCATTGCTTCGGAGAAGTCGAGCGCGACATACTCGACGATGTCGCACCGAGTGAGGATCTCCCGCGCGAGGTGACCAGGGCCGGAGCCGAGTTCGAGGATGCGCAGCTGCTTACCAACCAGAGCGGTGCAGAACTCCGCGAAGAAGCCCGTACGCCATGGCCGTTTGCGAGGCGTATCATCGGCCCACTGGCGCGCCTGCGCCGGATCGCGAAGGTCGATGGAGGTCGGTACGTCCTCGGGGCCCATGCGTCACTATGTCATGCTGCGGCGATCGGGTACCGCGATCGATCGCGCTGCCCGGACGTCCGGATCTAGAGCAAGCGACAAGACTGAAGCGTTCCGCAACGCCAAACCGTTCGACCTCTCGCAGTCGGTGCCTTCCGCAATATGGCCGCCTTGCCAAACGGAGTCGTGGATCTCGCTCGTCCGTGGTGATCACTTCGGCAATCGGTACCTGATGAAGCGCATGAGGCGCATGGCCACCGGCGGATCGACGTTCGCAAGCACCACGATTGTGTATCCGGAGCTGCAGATCTGTAGCTCCCCATTCATGCCGTTCGCGCCGCCGGCGTGGCCGAAACACCGAACTCCCTCCTCGATCGACTCGCCGAAGCCGTACGCGTACCGCCCATCTGGCTCGCCGACCTTGCCGGTCGTAAGCAGCTCCGTGTGCTTGGCATCGAGAAGCTTGTTGCTGGTGAGAGCGTTCGCAAAGTGCAATAGATCGCCGACGGTGGAATCGCCGCCACCTGCCGAGGTCGCACGGATCGGCAGCGTGTCAGCGGCATTCGTCCATTGGGCGAGTCGTTTGCCGCCGAGGTTCTTGGTGTAGGCGATCGAACGCCCCGGCGTCGGTTTGTCCTCGAACGGGGACGAAGTCGACGTCATCTTCGCCGGCTTGAAGATGCTCGCTTGTACGCGGTCATAGTAGGTCTGCTTGGTGACGCGCTCGATGATCACGCCGAGTATCAGGAATCCGAAGTTGGAGTACTGGAGCTTCTCGCCCGGCTCGTGGAGGAGGTCGCGATTGCCGTAGAGCTTCAGATAGTCTTGCAGAGTGCGGAGCTCGAGCCGCTTCGCATCGTAGTCGGGCCCGAAGATGTCACCGGTGCCGCCGCCGTGCGTCAGCAGGTGATGGATCTTGACCTTGCTCGCCACGGTCTTGTTCGGATAGTCCCGGAGGTGTTTGTCGACGGTGTCGTCGAT
>JBBQFU010000500.1:0-3683 GCA_038322185.1 Haliangiales bacterium | reverse complement strand
CGCCGCATCGCCGCCGTTGGCAGGCGCCTTCGCCTTGACCGCGACGTCCTTGTCCTTCTTGCCGGTCGCGGCGTCCTTACCCTTGCCCTTGCCGCCGCCGCCCTTGCCGGTCTTCGCGTCATCCGCGGCCGCCGCGGCGTTGTGATCGCCATCGGCCTTCTTGTCGGCGCCCGCACCGCCGCCCCCGCCGGGAGCAACGGCCTTCGCGTTGTCGACGGCGTTTCCGTCTTGCCCGTCGACCTGCGTGGCCTTGCCAACGCCTGGCGCACCGTCGGCAGCCATGCCGTCGGTGTTGGTTCGTTTGCCGGGGATCGCCGGCATGACGCCCGCGGTATCGGCGTTGGTCGTCTTTCCGGGGGCGGGAAGCTTCTGCTTTTTGGCCGATCCACCCGCGTCTTTTTTCGCGCGTGGATCGTCCGTCCCCTGGGTATCCGTTTCTCCGGCCATTGGGCTTCCCCATCTTACTGGATGAGGGGTGCCGTTCTTCCTGCGTAGCCGGCCATCTAGCGCGTGTTCACCAGGTCGTGCGTACCTTCACCTACTCATGTAATAACGAGAACATGAGACTCAAGGTCCTCTACTTCGCAGTGTTTCGCGAACGGCTGGGTAGGGATGATGAGGAGATCGACCTTCCAGAGAGCTCGAGTGTAGGTGCTGCAATCGACGCGCTGGGTGCACTCCATCCGCCCATCGCTCAGCTGCGTGGCCGGTTCCGGGTCGCGGTCAATCAAGACTTCGTGGGCGACGATCACATGCTCCGCGAGGGCGACGAGCTGGTGTTGATCCCGCCGGTCGCGGGCGGCGCCGATCGTCACGTCGTGCTCAGCGACCAACCACTCTCGCTCGATCGCTGCACGGCGGCGGTCAGCAGCCCCGGCATGGGCGGGCTCGTGACGTTCACCGGCATGGTCCGCCTGCACAGCCGCGGCACCACGATCGATCACCTGGAGTACGAGGCCTACGCGCCGATGGCCGTCAAGGTCATGACGCAGCTGTGCGACGAGATCGAGGCCGAGGTCGCGGGCGCGCGGATCGCCGTCGAGCATCGCGTCGGCAATCTCGCGATCGGCGACATCGCCGTGGTGATCGCGGCGGCCGCACCGCATCGCGCCGAAGCGTTCACCGCGTGTCGCGCGATGATCGATCGATTGAAGGATCGCGTGCCCATCTGGAAGAAAGAGATCAGCGTCGACGGCGCGGAGTGGATCGGGCTCGGGCCCTGACTTCAGCGAGCGGGCTTACGCACGCTCTTGCAGACCTTGATCACGGCGTCGAGTAGTTCCTTGCGCGGCAAGATGCTCGTGCACGTGTACCAGGAGTCGCCGATCTTGCGACGCATCATCATGCTGTACTCGTCGCCGACGACCTTCTTCTTCAGCGTTCCCTCCTCCTCCACCATCTCGACTTTTTCCAACGTGTGGGTGACGTACCAGCCGTCGGCGAGCGTCTGCTCGTCGAGCCAAGCCTTCGCGCTCGGTGTGGCTGCACGAAGCGCGGCGGGGTCCGCATAGTCGGGCGTCGACCCGACCTCGCGCATCACGAACTTGAAGGTCTTGTCGGCATTTTGGAAACCCGGCACCGTGCCGTTGGGCGTTGCGCCCGGCGGTACCTCGGCTTCGAGGTCGAGCCCTTCAACGGGCTGGTGAGCTCCACGAGCAGCTGTCGTCGGTTTCGCCGCTTCGCTACCGACTGCCTGTTCCGTTGACTTGGCGTCCTTCCCGCAGGCGACGACAACGAATGCGAGGAGCGCCGTGCGATGTCTCATGCGGACATCGTCTCAGATCACGGCGTCTGCTGCATGCTGAAGTCTGCGAACGTCGAGCTGGTGAGATTCGCGTGCTCCGTCGCGATCCAAGGGGCGGTGAGTGCCACCGAGTAGACGCGCGTCTCGTCGATGAGACCGTTGAACCAGGCGCCGCTCGAGCCACGCCCGACCGCGAGGTCCACGCTCGACGTCAGCGCGCCGACGCTCGCGATCGGCTGCATATCGAAGAGCGCACCGTCGGCATACGCGAACAGCACGTCGGCCTCGCGATCGACGACTGCGACGAGATGGACCCAGCGATTTCCCAGCGTGGTCTGGCTTCCGAATTCGGCACTCACCCAGTCGGTGCCGTAGTTGTTCGTCGAGCCGCCACCGCCATCGTGGATCTTGAAGTCCCACGTGCCGGTTCCGAGCAGGAAGCCGTAACCCGGGCAGCAGTCGTTGGTGCCGCCCTTGTAGAGCGGCGCATCGAATGAACCGACCGCCGAGGTCTCGCGCACCCAGAGCGAGACGCTGAACGAGCTCGACGCGAAGTCGAGCGTGTTGTTGTCGGTGTGCTGCAGCCGATCGGTGGCGAGCGCCGGATTGCGTGCACCACCCGCGATGCCCGTCGCCGCTGCCGGCGCCGTGTCGGTTCCCTGCACCGAGAGATCATTCGCGAGCGGCCCACTGTCGTCAGCGCCGGTGCCGCCCGAGCCGGTCGTCAGGTGCCACACGCTCGCGAAGCCGGCGGTTCCCGGCCACACGCTTGCCGGCAGGGTTTGGGTCGCGGGACCACCGTAATAGAGGTAGAGCGTCGTCGTGCCCGTGAGCGCCAGCGTTGGGATGCGGGCCCAGATCTCGACGGCGCCGCTCCCCGCATCGAACGATGCGAGCTCGAAGTCCAGCAGCGTGGTCGCGTCACTGGTCGTCACCACGAGGTCGCGCCCATCGGAGCGCACGTGCATGGCGATATCGGCGTCGGCGGTGCGCCGGATCGCGACCGGGAAATCGGTCAGGCTGCCGCCGAGCGCGGGCGGCGTGATCGTGATCTGCTTGCGATAGCCAAAGCCCGCGAGCCATGGCCCCGGCGTGCTGTCGGGGAGGACGGGCGCCGCATCGGCATTCGCATCGCCCGATAAGAGGGAGCCCGGCGAGAATCCGCACGCCGGCAGCAGGGCAGCCAGTACAACAGCGCCGACTCTCACACGGACGAGTGTGTCACTACTCGGCGGGCGGAGTAGCGTTTGTGGCACCCGAGCCAGCGCCAGAGCCTTCTGGCGGCGGCAAGCGCTCCTGCTGTCCGCCGCGCTCGCGCGGAGGATCGTTGGAGATGACCGGCGCGGAGCCCGAGCCATCCGGCAGGTTGTTCTGCACCGGGGTCGCCGGCGTCGCGGAGCCGGTCGGCGTCGTGGCTTCCTGCTGGGCCGGCGGCGGCGCCTCAGCGGGCGTCGGCGTCGGCGTCGGCATCGGCGCTGCGACCGAAGGCTGCTCCTCCGGCTGCACGGTCAGGTTCGGGCGATCGGGCTTGTCCGCGTTGAAGTTCTCGCCGTTGCCATTGGTGTTGGCGTCGGGCCCGCACTCCTGGTTCAGGCGCTTCATGTCCTTGAAGCGATCGCTGAGGCGGATGTGGAACAGCCCGTCGCCACGGCGCTCGGCACCCGTGGTCTGGATCGCGGCGTAGGTCTTCGGCTCGCGCTTGAGCAGATCGTCGGAGCCCTTGAAGCGCAAGCAGCCGGCGACGACCGACTCGCCCCACTCCTTCTCGAGCGTCATCGCGTAGTCGACCTTCAGCTCGCCGTCCTTGGACTTCGTGTCGAACTTGTCGAGCGTGAGCTTGCCGCTCTTGATCGTCGCCTTCGCGGTGAGGCTGTCCATCGACACCTTACCGAAATCGATGCCCTCGCCGACCATCACCTGATTGCGCGTGTTCTTGAGC
>JBBQFU010000499.1:0-3699 GCA_038322185.1 Haliangiales bacterium | reverse complement strand
GTTCCTGCGCTCGATCGAGCTCGGCTCCCCGGCGCAGCCGATCGAGGTCCCCGCGCTCGGGGAGTCGCCGAAGCTGCCCCCGGGCACGCACCGCGCGAGCGTGAACGTCAGCGGCCGCGTGGTCAGCGTCGTCGGTCGCGATGGCCGCGCGTTCGTTCTCGTCGACGATCGGCCGGTCGGTCAGCCGTTTGATCTGGGCCAGGTCCCGATGCGGCCCGCCCAGCTCGAGCGCGATCGCGATGGAACCGCGCGGATCACGTGGGCCGGCGAGCTCAGCCTCGAGATCGCGCCCGACTTCCACAGCGTCGTCGTCGGCCTCGGCTAGGGCAGCGCACGAAGCAGGCGCGCCGGATTGCCCGCGTAAATGCCGGCCTGCTCGATGTTCTTCGTCACGACTGCGCCTGCGCCGATCACCGCGTCGTCGCAGATCTCGACCGGCAGGATCGTCGCGTTGCTACCGATGCTGACGCGGTTGCCGATCTTCGTGCCCTTCCAGCCCTCCGGCTTGCCCGCAGGCGCGCCGTGCTCGAACAGGTCGTTGATGAACATCACGCCATGCGCGATGAAGCAGCCCTCGCCGATCGTCACGAGCGAACAGATGAACGTGTGCGACTGAATGCGGGTGCGTGCGCCGATCGTGACATCGCGCTGGATCTCGGTGAACGGCCCGACGAACACGCCATCACCGAGCGTGCAGCCGTAGCAGTTTGCCGGCTCGACGATCGTGACGCCTTCGCCGTAGGTGACATCGACGAGGCGGGTCTGCAGAAGCCGAGGCGTGGGCATCGCGGGCGTTGTAACACCGTCAGGCAAGGCCGCGAGCAGCCAGCGCGTCGATGATCTTCTTCGCGCTCTCGGCCTGCGACTCGCGGTCCGTGCGGACTTCCACCGCCGGCGCCTCGGGCGCCTCGTACGGATCGCTCACACCCGTGAAGCTTCCGATCTCGCCTGCCCGCGCCTTCGCGTAGAGCCCCTTCACGTCACGCTCCTCGACGGTCGTCAGCGGCGCGTTCACGAACACCTCGAGGAACGGATGCCCCGAATTGGCCGACAGCTTCGCGAGCGCCGCACGCGTCTCGCGATACGGCGCGATCGCCGCCACGAACACCAGCACACCGTGCTTCGCGAGCAGGCGCGCCACGTAGGCGATCCGGTTCACGTTGGTATCCCGGTCGGCACGCGAGAAGCCGAGGCCCTTGGTCAGGTACTCGCGCATCTCGTCACCGTCGAGCAACTCGACCGGCCGCCGCGTGGCGAGCTCGGCGGTCACCGCTGTTGCGAGCGTGGACTTGCCGGCCCCGGAGAGGCCGGTCAGCCAGACGATCGCGCCAGGCACCGCTTAGTCCGGGACGAGCTGGAGCGTGATCGAGAAGCCGGCCTCGGTCGGATCGCCGTCGCTGTCGAGCGGCTTCGGGAACGTCCAGCTGCCCATCAGGCCCTCGATGCACGAGTCGACGTCGGGTGCGAAGCCCTTGGCGTTGGAGCCGACGACACGGCCGGTCGGGTTGACCGTGAATGACAGCGAGACCTTGCCGCGAGCGCTCGCATCCTTCTTCAGGTAGTCGGTGTAGCAGCGCTTGATACGCGTCATGTACGTGCTCATGATCTTGCTGAGCACCGCATCGGCGGACAGGTTCGTATCGTCGTCGGCAGCCTTCTCGCCCACGGTGATGCGACCGGTCGGTGCCTTCTCTTGCTTGGGGCCGCCGGCGGTCTCGGTGCCACCCGGGCCGCTGATGCCCGGGCCCTTGCCCGTGCCGACGCGCGGGTCACCGCCGCCACGCGGACCGTTGTTGGTGCCGCCGCCGACACCGACCTGCTTGCCGCCCTCGCGGACATCGGCGATCTGGGTGCCGAGGTCTGCACCGGGGCGGCGCTTGCTCATGTCACCTTCGCTGGTGCCGTCGGCGCCTTCGCCGGTGAGGAGATCGGCCATCGCCTTGGCGTTCTGCTCGGTCTTGAGCTGAACGTCTTCCTTCGAGTCACGACCGCCACCCTCGGGCTCCGGCTTCTTGACCGTCGGCACCGTGGTCGGCTTCTTGTCTTCGGGCTTTGCCGCCGAGCCCGTGTCGGCGCCCGCCTCTGCGGGAACCTCGAGCTTGGGCTGCTCGATCTCGACCTTGTACTCCTCTTGCGAGAAGGTCAGGTTGTAGGCGCGATCGGTGATGCCGTCGTCGGTGGGCACATCGATCGTGAGCGCGATGATCACGACGGCGAAGTGGATGATGATCGACGCGCCGAGGATCGTCGACAGACGCGCATCGAAGCGGTCTGCGAACGTGCCACGTACGCTGGCCGGCAGCATCGGCTTGGGCTGACGCGGCGGCTCGGTGACGAACTGGAACAGGATGGTGAGGTCGCCAAGCGACAGCTTGCCGCGAGCGGTATCTGCGAGCGGAACGCTCCAGTAGTCGCCATGGTTGGTCGCGCCACGCTGCTTGAGCGCGTCGAGCGTGTTGACCTGGTCACCGGCGCTGAGCCGGCCATCCATCTTGCTGAGGAAGCGGAGGTTGTACTTCTCGTTCTCGAGGGAGAACAGCGTCAGCTCGAGCGGCAGCCCCTCGACCGGAATCGAGAAGGTGTTCTTCATCGACTGGCCGATCGTCACGCTGGTGCGCTCACGAATGAGCCGCTCCTCGACGATCTTGCCGCCCAGCAGCACACCGATGCGCAGGATGCGCGGGCGCCGGCCGCCGTTGGCGGGACCTTGCGGAGATCGCTTCGCTGACGTTGCCATCAGAACGGCGCTTTCTTCACGGTCTGCAGGATAAGCGGCATGAAGTCCTGCTTCAGGCTCTCCCACTCGTAATCGATGTTCTTGGCCGTGAGCACGTACACCACCGACGGACGCGGAACCTTGCCGCACACCTGCACGAGCGTGTCGATCACGGTGACCGGCTTACCGTTGATGATCTCGATGTGGAACTTGCCCTGCTTCTTCTCGCCCTCGGAACTGTCGTCGGCGCACCGCTCCGGGCTCTGAGCGAGCACGGGCGAGGCCGCGAGCAGAAGGCCCACGGAAGCAGCAAGGATGCGCATCGGGTCAAGCATGCTGTAGCTCCTCATCATGTGCCAGCCGGCTTCTTCGTGGCCTTGGCGCGCTTCTTCTGTTCACGCGTGATGGCCTTGGTGACGTCCTTCATGCGCTCGTCGTAGAGCTTGATGTCGACGCCCGGCGCGTTCTTGTACTGGTCGAGGAACGCCTTGGCCGCGTTCAGCCGCTGCAGCGTGTCGAGCGAGCCACCGCCAGACGGGAACGGATCCGCGTCGAGGTAGAGCAGTGCGAGATTGAAGTAGGCCGGCCCGTAGTTGGCGTTCTGCGCCAGCGCGCGCTTGTACGACGCCTCGGCACTCATGATCAGCGTGTTGCGATCACCGGAGCCCGCCGGATAGTCACCGCTGCGACCGCGATAGGCCGAGCCGAGCGAGGTGAGCGTGATCGCGTCGTTGCGGCCCATCTCCTTCGTCAGCTTCTCGAACGTGCCCTGCGCCGCGCCGTACTGCTTGTTCCGCAGCTGATGCACACCGAGATTCACGAGCGCGCTCGCAAAGCTCGGATTGATCTGCACCGCCTGCGAGTACGCCTTCACGGCGAGCTCGGGGCGTGCCGTCTTGTCGTAGATCAGGCCGAACACGTAGAACATCGTCGCGTTTTGCTTCGCGAGCGGACGCTTGAACAGCTCGTCGAGAACCAGCTCG
>JBBQFU010000498.1:0-3751 GCA_038322185.1 Haliangiales bacterium | reverse complement strand
GTTGACCCAGTACTTGGGCACGATGAACAGCGAGAGTCCCTTGGTCCCCGGACCGGCGCCCTCGGGCCGCGCGAGCACCATGTGGACGATGTTCTTGGGATGGTCGAAGTCACCGTTCGTGATGAAGCGCTTCACTCCCTCGAGGTGATATTCGTCGCCCGCGATGTGCTTGGCCTTCGTGGTGCCGGCGCCGACATCGGAGCCCGCGGCGGGCTCGGTGAGCACCATCGTGGCGCCCCAGTGGTTGTCGAGCATCTGCTTGACGAAGCGCGCCTTCTGCGACGGCGTGCCCATCGAATCGATGATCGTCGCCATCACGTTGCCGAGGATGTAGAACGTGAGCGATGGGTTCGCGCCGCTCATCAGCTCGAAGCCGGCCCAGCGAACCGTGGGCGGCGCACCGAAGCCGCCGAGGTGCTCGGGCAGCTCGATGTTGTTCCAGCCGCCACCGAAGTACGCGTCGAGCGCCTTGTGGTACGAGGCCGGCAGCTTGACGTTGCCCTTGCCATCGAAGATCGCGCCTTCGCGATCGCCGGGCACGAACGCGGGGCTCCACGATGACTGCAACACCTCGAGGAAGCCCTCGAGCGCGGCGCGTGCGGAGTCTTCGTCCATTGACTCGAACGGCGCCTTGCCGAGCACGGTCTTCTGGATCTCGAGTACCTCGAACAGGTTGAAGAAGATGTCGCGGAGGTTCGGGCGATAGTGCAGCGCGGTGGAGCTCACCCAGGCATCTTAGGGGTCGGGTAGGATGACTGTCATGAACCCAGGCGGTTTCCTCGTCGTCCTCGTGACGGCGGCCGCATGCGGACGGATTCAGTTCGACGCGGGCTCAGATGCGGCAGCCGATGCGCGACCTGCGCACGACGAGGACGGAGATGGGCTCGTCGACGAGCGCGATGGCTGTCCGCATATCTCTGACCCGGGACAGGACGACGCGGACGGCGACGGTGTCGGCGATGCCTGCGATCCCAACATGTTCGTGGGCACCGAGCGCATCGTCGTGTTCGATCCACTCGTCGACCCCGCGGTCGACCTCATGCCGACGAACGCCGTGCCCGTGCTCGATGGTGAGAGCATCAGTGCCGATACCCGCGACGGCGAGCTGCTCGTGACGCTGCGCGACGTGGTCCCCGCGACCGACACCATCACGATCGGCGGGGCCTCGGCGACGAATCGGCGACAGGTCCAGCTGTCCGCGCGCGAGTCGGACGCCCGGTTCATCTACTGCGAGTTCTACGAGCAGGGTGGGATCGTGAAGTGGGGCCTGGTCTGGATCATCGACACCTCGGGCTTCACCACCGTGGACAACGGCAACCTGACCGCGCCCCTCGCGAACCAAGATTTCCGCATGTCGCTCGCAGCGAACCCGGCGACGACCGACACGTCGTGCTCGACCACGTTCCCGGTCGACAAGGTCCTGCTCGACTCGCCCATCGCGGGCATCGCGCCGACCTACTACACGATCTACTGGCAGGGCCTCGAGCTGCGACTCGACTACGTGATCGTGATCCGGACCGAGTAGCTCAGCAGCCTGGTCCAGTCTGCGGCGCGAGGTTGAGCACGCGCGTCAGCGTCTTCTGCAGCGGCGGGACCTGGATCGAGTCGTTGTTGAGGTAGCAGTCGTTCTGGCCGACCTTGCCCTTGATGTGGATCGTGTAGGCATCCGACGAGATGCCGCTCGCCGTGATCGTCTGGTCCGCCTCGATGCACGGCGCGACAACCGGGGTCGTGCAGTCGATCATGTACGTGCCGCCGGGCTGCGTGGCGCCCTGCGCGATCGTGAGCATGAGCGGCGCGCACGCCACGTCGCTGTTGCGATTCAGCGTGATCGAGAACCCGTCGATCCCCGCGCCACCCGCATTTGCGGCGCCGCAGTTCCCGCCCGTCGCGCCGCTCGCGATGTTGAGCGCGAGGCTGCCAATGGCCTCGACCTGGAACGTGATCGGATCGAGCACGGTGTTCGTGCCGGCCGGGATGTTGACGTTGAACTGGGTGGCGCCGCGGGCCAGCAGGCCGAAGGTGCCGCTCAGCTCGAAGTTGAGATCGTAGAGCCCGCCGAACACCTGCTGACTCGTGCCCATGCCGCCCTTGCAGGTGAAGAGCTGAGGGTTCCCGCCCTCGAAGTCCTTGTGGTGGGGGAGCACCGTCATGGACTGCGACGCGATGCGATCGCAGTCCAGCGGCGCGTTGTTCTGATCGACCACCGTCCAGGTGAGCGAGAACGTGCCGCTCGCCGGCGTATCCGGGATCGCCGCGTCGGGAAAGCCACCCGAATTTCCACAGGAAGCCAGAAGTGCCACCACGAACAGCTGCCGAACCATACGGGCAGCTTACCACCCGCCCCCGACAGCTACGCGGCGACGGCCGGAAGCTCTGTGACCGGGCGCAAACTCTTGCGCATCTCGACGAAGTGACAGGCTTGTTTGACCGGCCGGTGCTCGTACGGCGAGGTCCCGACCTCGACATAGCCCAGCGAGCGGTACCAGCGGGCGAGCTCCTCGCGGAGGTTGATGATGCGCAGGGTGACCCCCGAGCAGCCAACCGCCTCGCACAGGGCTTCGACGATCCGGACCAGCCGGGTGCCGAGGCCATGCTTCTGGAACTCGGGGTCGACCGACAGCATGCCGAGGTAGCCGGTCGTGTCCATGAAGACACACGCGGCCAGGCCCTCGGAGTGCTCGAGCACGATGAAGTGACCGCGCTCCATGAGCGCGAGCACGTCGGCCGCGCTGGTGCGGTCGCCTTCGACGAAGAAGCTCTCGATCGCGTACGCACAGTTGACGAGCTCGGCCACTGCAGAAGCATCTGCGGGCTGCGCGCGGCGTACGCTGATTGCTAGATCCATGTGCACGATCGATCGCGTAGCAGAAGCGTCCGACATCCGCACTACGATCACAACTTCTTCGGAGACGATCACGCGCCCCGGGATCGGATCAAACGTCGCCGAGTAACACGGGCAGAAGCTTCGCGCGCAACGCGATCACGAGCCGCTCGCCGAATCGATTCGCGTGACGCACGACCTCCGGCAGCGGAAGCGGCAGCTCGCCGGCCGCGAGTGCGTGACGACGAAACACTTCGATCTCCATCTTCGCCAGCTGCTCGACCGCGCTGCGATAGGTCTCGGCGATCGACGCCGGGAACACCGCACCGAGCCCGAGGCGACGGACCTCGGCGAGCACATCGAGCAGCGCGAGGTCGGGTCCGCTGTAGCCGGCCGTGTCGCCCTCGCCTTGCACATCGAGGATGCCGGCCTTCTCGAGCCGGTCGAGCTCGCTGCGCGGGATGCCGTGGCTGCGCACGACATCGCTGCGCTTGCGGCGCTTGTCGCCCGAGTCGCCCACGATCGGTGCGAGCGCAACAAGCGTCCGCTTCTGGCCGGCCTTGTCGGAGCGCAGCGCGGCGCTCGGTGCCGGCTCGAGCAGCTCGCCGATCACGCGCAGCGGGAGGAACCGCTCGGCCTGGAGCGACTTGATCACGCGGATGCGCGCTGCGAGCCGCGCATCGTAGTAGGCCATGTTGCGGCTGGTGCGGACGTCGGGTCCGGGCAGCAGGCCCTCGCGGATGTAGTGCTTGATGGTCGGCGCCGGAACGCCGGAGCGCCGCGCGAGGATCGCCATCTTGACGAGCTCGACATCCGACGCGGGCTTTCCGCCACGCTTCTTGGTGGAGGCACGCCGGGCTGCCTCCAGGCGCTTTGCCGCCGGGCGCTTGCGTGGAGTCCGTCCGGCCATGGGCCGCGCACTATAGG
>JBBQFU010000497.1:0-3775 GCA_038322185.1 Haliangiales bacterium | reverse complement strand
ACTTTTCGCGGAAGAACTGAAGGCCGTACTCGACAAGCTCCGTTCAAGCGCGGACGCGGCGCGGCAGAGGTACTCCGGTGATGGCGACGCCACTGTGTGGCGGTTGCTAATGCCCACGACGAGACACCACGTCTACTACCGACCGAACTGGCGGACGTCGCAACGGTCCTCCTCGTGGCCAACGCGATTTCGGAGACCGGCCCGACGCTGTAGCGGAATCGACTTGTCTGAGCCGCGAGAAAGATTGTTCGCATCGATCCCAGGACCATATCCGGTGCGCTCTTCGGGCATCCGCTGCGCAAGGTGCTCGAGGACGCGCTCGCGGCGTGCAAGATCGATCGGCGCGTGACGCCGCACGGTCTGCGCCACACCGCGAACAACGAGCTCCGTCGTGTAGCGAACGGCGAGGCGGAGGCGATGACCCACCACTACAGCCACGTGGGGGAGGACGAGAAGCGCGAGGCGGTCGCGCGCGTGTTCGCGATCGTGAAGGGCAGCGAAAGGGTGGTTTCGGGGGTGGTCGACGGCGGATCGAACGACGCAGACGCCGCGTCCGGAAACGGAGAAGCCACCCAGATTTGAACTGGGGAATGGTGGTTTTGCAGACCAAGTCCCTTCCGTGGTAACAGCGGCGCTCCATGCACAACCGCAGTGCCCATCGCTCCCTGCTCGTCGTCGGTTCCGTCGCGCTCGATGACATCGATGGCCCGTTCGGCTTTCACAAGGATCTCCTCGGCGGCTCGGCGTCGTTCATCGCGCGCGCGGCCAGCTACTTCACACGCAACGTGTCCGTCGTCGGCGTGGTCGGTACCGACTTCGACCAGAAGCACATCGACGAGCTGACCGAGCTCGGCGTTGACTGCTCGGGCATCGAGCGCCAGGCAGGCGAGACGTTCCACTGGGTCGGCAAGTACGCACCCGATCTGGCGACCCGCGAGACGATCGACACGCGCCTTGGCGTGTTCGGCACCTGGCAGCCCAAGGTTCCCGACGCGCTCCGCGATGCACAGCTCGTGCTGCTCGGGAACATCGAGCCAACGATTCAGTACGACGTGCTCCAGCAGGTCCGCGCCCCGGCACTCGTCGCGGCTGACACGATGAACCTGTGGATCAACATCAAGCGTGCCGAGCTGCTCAAGACGCTGTCGAAAGTGCACACCCTGATGATCAACGACGAGGAGGCACGCCTGCTCGCCGAGGAGCACAACCTCCGCCGCGCCGCCGCGAAGATCCTCAAGATGGGTCCGCACACGGTGATCATCAAGCGTGGTGATGCCGGCGCGCTGCTGTTCCACGGCGGCGGTGCGTTCGCCGCGCCCGCGATGCCGCTGGCCGACGTCAAGGATCCGACCGGCGCGGGCGACAGCTTCGCCGGTGGCCTCATGGGCTACCTCGCGTACGCAGGCGACCTGTCGCCGCAGACCATCCGCACCGCGATGATCATGGGCAGCGTGATGGGCAGCTTCGCGGTCGAGCAGTTCTCGGTCGATGGCCTCCGCGGCCTCACGCCCGAGCGCATCGCACGCCGCTTCGACGAGCTGTCCGAGCTGGTCCAGTTCGACAAGTTCTCGCTGTAGTCACTTCTCGGGGGGCGCCGGGGGCTTGTCGCGCTCGAGGGCCTCGCTGAGCTCGCGGAAGCGCTTGCCGGCGTAGCTGGCCGCGAACAGCCAGATCGCGACGAGCACGATCACCGCGATCGAGAGCCAGCGGACGCCAGCAAAGTCCGTGAAGAATGCCGAGACGCCGAGCGCCAGGAACACGGCGATCGCCTTGGCAAACCGCTGGACGAACATGTCGATGAACGCCTTCGCGGCGTACTTCTCCTCGCGCGACGTGACCGTGTACAGCGACTCCTTCGCGCTCTGGTTCAGCGAGTAGTTGAGCGCGTTGTCGGTCGTGCTGAGCATGCTGCCGATCCACAGCGTGGGGAGCACGAGGAACAGGCCGGCATTACCCAGGATCACGATCGGCATGATCATCAACGCAACGCGGAGTCCGAGCCGCTTCATGATGAAGGACGTCAGGAAGATCTGGATGATGAACGCGGCGGTGTTGGTGATCGCATAGACCGTGGCGAAGTGGTCGCCGATCGCGGCCTTGAAGATCGCCTTGCCTTCCGCAGTCCCGCGGCCACCGGCGGCATCGGTTGCGGCCCGCACCGCCTGCTCGACGTAGTAGGTGACCGTCGAGGTCATCTGGTAGTCCATGATCGTGGACACCATCTCGTAGAGGCCGACGATGGCGACGATCGCGATCAGGTACTTCGACTTGAACACCAGCCTCGCGCCGGCGAGCGCGCCCATGTTCTTCGTCTCGTCGTCGGAGTCGCTGTCCTTGGCCTTGGCCGCGGCGATCGCGTCGGGCGCTTTGGCCTCGACCCAGCGCCCGGCAATCGTCGCGAAGACTGCGACGAGGCCGGTCGCGACGATCGCGAAGATCATCCAGAAGTGCGGGGTCTGCGCCAGCGCCTTCATGCCGACGGTGCCGGCCATACCGCCCGCGAGGCCACCGAGCACGATGGGACCGTAGAGCCGCTTGCTGTCCTCGGGCGCCACGCTGTCATTCAGGAACGCGAAGAACGTGGCCACCATCAGCGTGTTGAATAGGTCGCCGAACAGATAGAACGCCCAGCCCTCGATCTCGCTCATGTTGCCGATGCGCAACGTGAAGAACGCCAGGACGAGCGCGCTGAACGCGCAGAACACGTACGTCAGGCGATGCCGGTGCAGCTTGCGCGCGAGCAGCGTGAACACGATCACGGCGATCGCCGCGACCACCATGTTCAGGACCTTCGCGACCAGCTCGGCCTCCTCACCGCCGAGCCGCATCCCGAACAGATCGAACGAGTGGCCCGCGGGGTTCTTCTCCGCGTCGTACGGGTAGTACGCGACGAGCTGCGCCTTCTTGATGGGCTTCAGGATCCAGAAGACCGTGATGACCAAGAAGAAGTAGAGAAACATCGAGACGACGAACGGAATCTCTCGACGCTTCACGTCGAGGAACGATTTGAAGGCACTCACAGGTCCCGCAGTAAGCGCCAACTGCCGTGCGCCTGCAACCGATCTCGGTAGAACTAGGTCCACCAGGGCGGTCTCTGGGTGGGCGCAGGCGCTCGCCTGCGACGCTCACGCCACGCGACGCGTATACACGCTGGGGTTCGTCCCTTACATTCCTTCCTCACGCCTTGTCAGGAAGCACTCATCGTGATGCCCCCGGGGTGCTTGTAGCCGCAGCGACAAGTGGCGCGATCATTGCGCAGGTGGTCGCCGGCAAGGCCGTTCGCGACGCGCTGTTCCTGTCTAACTTTCAAGTCAAGGCGCTGCCGCTCGTGATGGTGGCCGCCGCGGTGCTGTCACTCGCGGCGGTCCTGTGGCTCTCGCGCCTGATGTCAAAGCACGCGCCCCGCGCCGTGCTGCTCCTGCTGTTCGGCCTCAACGGAACCTTCTTGGCGGTCGAGTGGGGAACGATTTCGTTCGCGCCCTCGGTCACGGCCGTTGCGGTCTATCTGCACATGGCCGTGCTCAGCCCCGTGATGCTCTCGGCATTCTGGTCCCTCATCAACGAGCAGTTCGATCCTCACACCGCACGCGCCGCGGTGGCCCGGATCGCCACCGGGGGCACGGTTGGAGGCGTGCTCGGAGGGCTCGGAGCCTGGCGGGCGTCGTCGCTCGTCAGTGTCCCAACGCTTCTCCTCCTGCTCGCCATCGTCAGCTTCCTGTGCCTGGCGGGAACGCTCGCGATCCCTCACCGCAAGCCACCGACTGATCCGCTGCTC
>JBBQFU010000496.1:0-3788 GCA_038322185.1 Haliangiales bacterium | reverse complement strand
CGATGAGCTTGCGCTTTTCGTCGCGACCGACGCGCGCGAACTTGAGAGAGACCTCCGGATACACTCCGAGCGAGATGCGCTTCTCCTTCCCGTCGATGCGGTACTTGAGCCTCCACCAGCGACCGCCGGTTGGCGCGACCTCGAGGTAGAGCCCGGCGCCGTCGAACAGGCGCTGCGTCTTGTCGCCGGGCGCAGCGTTGCGGCACTTGAGGTCGGTTAGTCGATCGCGCGTGGCCATTTGGGGGCAACTCCAAGAAGGGCGGAACATGCCCCGCAGTTGCCCCCATGGTTGCCCCCAGCGATCGTGGAACGCAACGGAAAGCGCTGGCTCTCCCTGGACCTCGAATCCATGGAAAATCAGCTGTTTGGGTTAAGTTCTGGAACTCCTCGGAAGTCCCTGGAACTCAGTATAGTGGAGGCGGCGGGAGTCGAACCCGCGTCCGAAGATGCGTCCGAACGAATATCTACGTGTGTAGGCACGCTATTTAAAGTCTCGGACCTGCCGGCAGCGGCCGGTCTGCAGGTCCAACAAGCTGACTTTTTCTCGATCTCCATGCGCCAGCAGGTCAGGAGATCCAGCCTGATTGTGTCAGTCCTTCTCGGCTACAGACGGAAGCTGAGAGAACCGTCGTTGCGTGGTTTAATTACGCAGCGAGAGCAACAGCGTTATCGTTCGCAGTTGAAGTTTTGCCCATTTTTACGTGGCCATGGGCGCCACGACGCGCAATCCGAGCATCTACATCCTCGTCGAATCCGGTACGCCCCCATGTCAAAGAACACGAACAAGGGCAGTGTGGGGCCGAGGAGCCCGGGGGTCAAGACGAGGGTTTCGTAGACGACGCCAGCGTGGCGGATTGTTTCGGAGACTCGGGCCTATATTCAGGCCGTGAAGATCTTTGCCGATGCGCCGGTCGCGTCGTTGTCGTTCGATGCACTCGGACATCGGGAGGTCGCGGCGCGGATTGTCGAGCTGCTGCACCACACCGATGCCGACCAGCCGATGGTGCTCGGGATGGTGGGGCCGACGGGGTGCGGCAAGACCAGCGTGCAGCACATGACGTTCGAGCTGCTCGCCGAGCGCGACCAGCTGCGGGCGTTTGCGATCGACGCGTGGAATGCCGGCGACGCCGCGCGGGTGAACGAGACGTTCTTGCGCGAGATCGCGCGTGTGTTCGCGGAGGCCAAGATCACCGGCGGGGCGGACAAGCTGCGCGACCGGCTGCTCGGGATGGGCGACATGGTGTCGTCGGTTGCACGGCTCGCCGGCGTGACGGTGGACGTGAAGGGCGCGTTCGAGCGCACCCCCGACAAGCTGCGCGAGGAGGTGATGAAGCTGACCGAGGCACTCGGCAAGCGCATCGTGGTGTTCATTGACCACATCGATCGGCTTGCCGGCGCGGAGACGCTGGCGGTGCTCAAGCTGGTCGAGCGGTGGGGCACGTTCCCGTATTTCGCATTCGTGCTCGGCTACGACCGCGACCGCGTGGTCGACCATGTGCAGCGCATCGACGGTGACACCGCTGCCGTTGATCGCGTGATCACCGCCGAGCTCGCGATTCCGCCGGTCGATCGCGCGCGGCTCGCGGCATGGGTGCGCGGCGCGGTGGGTGATCTGGCGGAATCGCTGCGGCTCGATCCGGGACCGGCACTTGGTCTGTTCGAGCTCGACGGTGGGGTAGGGCTCGAAGTGCTGAGCACCGTGCGCCAGGCGAAGCGATTGCTCAACGCGCTGATCGTGACGATGCCGCTCGTCGGCCGGCGCGTGGACCTGCGCGGCATGTGTCTGCTCGAGCTGGTTCGCGAGCGCGCACCCGCAGCGTATCGGGTGATCGCGGAGCGCTTGCCGCTCGACGCGAACGGGGTCGCGCTGGTTCGCGCGGAGCTCGCTCGCATCGGCACGGCACGCGGGCATTCCGCGGCGGTCGAGGCGCTCGTCGAGCGGCTGCTCGCCGACGTTACATCGCGAGCAACGTGAGGGTCGTCTCGACGTCCGGTGCTGGGATCGGTGGCGCACCCGACGCGTAGGTCAACCCGTCGGCCGGCGGTGGGGGCGACGAAGTCTCCTTGGTACTTGAGAACGGTGGTTTCGCCGATCGTGCTGAGCTCCGCCATCAAGTAGTGCGCGGTGTACGCCTCCCAGGTGTTGGTCATTGGCTGAGCCCACGCGAGGTTGTTGCTGGCATCGGTACCGAGCCAGCCGCCGATGCTGGCACCGATCGGTGCCGAGGCCCACACGCCCTTGGGTCCATCGGGACCGCACGTGTTCGGTGACATCAAGAACACCGGCTTGCTGTCGCTGCCGTAGAAGATTCGCAGGGCGTGAAAGTCGTTGACGGAGCCAATCCGGTACGACTCGAGTGAGGCAGCATTGCTGTAGAAGTGGGAAGTGCCGGGGCTGAGACTGCCGAAGATCGCGATCGGATCGTTACCGCTGTGCGCGGTGAGCGAAGTGCCGTCACCGTTCACCTGGATCTGGAAGGTCTGGATCATGTCGGTCGTGACGTAAAGCTGAGGCGCGACGCCCTCGGCAATCGTGACGGGCGCGGCGAACACCACGTCGGTCGCACGCGAGGTTCCGTTCCCGATCATGATCGTGTAAGGCACGAAATCGCCGGGTGCGGTGTTCGTGTAGAGCGTTGGCGCCGTCGGAGTGCTGTAGATGCCGGCGATCGGATCGCTGATCAGGATCTCCATCGCCTTGGCGAAGTAGACCTTCATCGACATGACGTCGCCGACCGGCATCTCGATCGGGCAGTCGAGGAGCGTCGAGCCTGCGGCCAGCGATCGTAGGTAACCTTGCAGTCGGTGAGCTCGGATCTCAGCAGCTCCGTGTTCGCTGCATCGCGAAACTCCACCGACGTGAACGTGATCTTCGCCTTGCGCGGCGAGAGCAAATATTCCTCGCCAGGGGCGAGTGGGAGGCCTGAGCGCGCGATGATCGGTCCACCGGTCCCGCGCAGTCCCGCCGAGCACGAAGCTCATGCTGCCAGCGACGGTGTCGTTGCCACAACCCAGCACGAACGATATCAACGCCAAGCGATGCATCAGTCCTCCACCTGCAGCGCCCCGCTGCGGCAGCCTCCATCGTACGCCCTCGCGACTCGAATAGGTGCGTTACCCGTGGTGGCGCGCAGCCTCGACACCCTGCGGTGTCGTGAGCTCGCTGCGCCAGCGGAACTTGTGCGCGAGCGGATGCGGCTCGCCGAGCGCGATCGTGGCGATCAGCTCGCCCAGCACCGGGGCGAACTTGAAGCCGTGGCCCGAGCCGCCGGTCGCGACGGCGAGGTTCGGGCGCGTCGGATGCCGCGCGATCCAAAAGTGCTCGTCGACGGTGTCGCAGTACACGCAGAGCCGGCGGTGCACGATCGGCGCATCGACGAGCGCCGGGAACGAGTCGGCGAGCATCGCGTGCAGCGCCGCCTCTTGTTCAGTCGATACCTCGCGGCGTTCCTCCCCCGCAGGCAGCAGCGTGCCGGTGCCGTGATTCGCGATCTTCACGATGCCATCGCGGTTGACCGGGAAGCCGTAGAACCCGGTGCGCGAGATGTCGGCACCGAACACCGGGAAGTGATGTGCGTCGAACGGCGTCGGATCGGCGGGGCGCAGGTGAAACACCGGCTGCCCGACGGCACGTAACACCCGTGCGAGCTCGGGCACGAGCAGCGGCACCCACGACCCCGCGCACACGATCACGAGGTCTGCACGCACGTGCTCGCCGTCGACGATCGCGCCATCATCGACGACACGTTCGACCCGACCCGCGCGCACCGTGGCCGGCACGGTCGCAT
>JBBQFU010000495.1:0-3806 GCA_038322185.1 Haliangiales bacterium | reverse complement strand
GATCTGGAAGGTCAAGATCGAGGGTCACACCGACAACGTCGGCGACGCTGCGAAGAACATGACGCTCTCGCAGGGTCGCTCGCAGTCGGTCGTGAACTACCTCGTGAAGAAGGGCGTTGCGCCCGAGCGTCTCGAGGCAGTCGGTCACGGCGACACCAAGCCCGTCGAGGACAACGCCACGGCGAAGGGCAAGGCCCAGAACCGTCGCGTCGAGTTCAACATCGTCAACGAGTAGTCGGGACTTCCCCTCGACACGGCGCGTTTGGGCGATCCCCGAGCGCGCCGTTTCGCGTTTCGGTACTCTCCGCGGGGTGAAGCGGCTGGTGCTACTCGCGTGCTTGCTCGCCGGCATGCGTCCGGCACACGCGGACGCGACCGAGCCGACGACACCGCCGCCATCCGCGGTTGCCGAGACGCAGCGGCCCAAGCGCAGCCGGACCGCGAAGTGGTTGGCTGCCGGCAGCCTCCTCGCCATCCATGGCTCGTACCTGACCTGGCAGTACTTCGCCTGGTACCGCAAAGGCAGCCAGGACTTTCATGTCGCCTACGACCCTGGGTTCTCGTTCGCCGTCGGCGCGTATTCAGGCGGCGCCGACAAGCTCGGGCACCTGTGGGGAAACTACGCGATCACGCGCGGCACGACCGCGATCCTCGTCGAGGGCGGGTGGCCCAAGCTGCCGTCGAGCGCCGTTGCCTTCGGGCTCACCCAGCTGGCGTACACGCTGATCGAGATCCAGGACGGGATGGCGCCGTGGGGCTTCGACCCCAAGGACTACGCTGCGAATCTGATCGGCGGCGCGCTGGGTGTCGTCATGGACAACGTGCCGGCGCTCGATCGCTACCTCGACTTTCGGCTCGAGTACTGGCCCTCGGGCCCCTACCGCGAGAACTTCTCGACCCGCGGGCTCAATGGCGCGCAGGACTACACCGGCCAGAGCTACCTCGTGGCGCTGCACCTCGGCGCAGTGCCCGGGCTCGCCACGGCCGACTGGGGCTACTGGAGCCGCTTCGTGGACGTCGCGGTGGGCTTCGAGGCCAAGCACTACTACCCGACGCCCGATCCCCTGATGCCGCGCCAGACGCTCTACGCCGGGCTCGCCATCAACATGCAGGGCGTGCTCTCGCATTTGTTCGACGACTCGGCGGGCCGCCGCATCGGCCGCGGTCTATTCGAGGCGTACAGCCTGCCGTTCACGACGTTTCGCTTCGTCGAGGCGTCGCGCTCCCCGTGACGCGGATCAAGTATACCGCGCGGCGTTGCTGGCACCTGTAGCGTCGGCCCCACCGACTTCGGCTAATCCCGTTGACGGATCTGCGCCCACCCCGCAGGCTTCAAGAGTGGCGGTCACTGGGAGCAACGTGCGAAGGCCGAGCGCGAGCATGCGTGGCCAGCTCGCACGCGATATTCGGCGCGCAGAACGAATGACGCCCCGCGAACGCATGGAGCTCGCGCTCTACCTCGGACGCCGAGGGCGCATGCTGATGGAACGCGTGAGACGTGGCCAACCAGGTCCAGTTCCCCGGCCTTGAGCTCGCTGAGCGCGTTGCTGAAGTGGCGCGCGCCCTGGGCATCGAGACCGCTCTCATCGGCGCCATGGCGATGGCAGTGCACAAGTACGTGCGCGGAACGTCCGATGTAGATCTCGCGACGAACCTCGATTCGATCAATGAGCTGCGTGGTCTACAGGCAAAGCTCGACGCGCTCGGGTTGATGGCGTCGACATGTCGCCGCGCGCGATCACAGATAGGCTGATGGAGCTGGGGGAGATGTCGAGTCTGTGCCTCGAGCTCGCGAGGATCGGCGAGGACCTCCCGCGGCCGAAGGAAGCAGTTGCGCCGGTTCGAGCGCGATAGCGAGTCGAGGCTCGATCGGTTCAGTGGGGGAGCGGGTTGGGCACGCGCCGTGGCCCAAATTCTGCTCGGAGTCAGCCTGGTTCGGGCGGGTGACGGCCGAGCACGGTCTCCACGTCCCGGATTGCGAGGATCAGCTCCCGGTTCATCCGAAGCGCGTCGATCGTCGTGCGCCCAACTGCCGTCACACCCAATACGCGCACGCCTTCCCAGCGGAAGTGTTCCAGCCACGAATCCTGGCGCGGATGGAACAGCCGACACGGATCTTTGGTCCCGGGATCCAAGCCGGAGACACGAGCAGCCTTTCGCAGCGAGCACGACACACACGCCAACGCCAAATTCTCGGGAATGGTTTCGCCGCCTTCAATCAACGGCATGATGTGATCGACGTGAAAGGTCGCCTCCTGACCTTGCTGGGAGAGCCCACAATACTCGCATCGGTTCTTGGCTCTCTCGATGACGAGCCGACGCAGCGTCGCGCTGATGTAGCTGCTCGCCACGGCCAGCCGTTACGTAGCCGAGGTTTGCGCTCGCAACCGGAGCAACGAAAGGAACTCGGCAAGGTCCACGAGCCCTTCTGCTTCCGTTCGCTCGAGGTCGCTCAGCGGCTCGCCGCGATCCTGACGATCCAGCAGCTGATGTAAACGCTGGTCGAGCGCCGGAGGCAGCTTCAACCGTTCGACATCGTCCGGCACGGTCAGCTGTACGACGATGCTGTGAGACATCAGTGGCGAGCTTAGCACGGCGCGCAGAGTCCGTCAGACCCGCGGCGAGGGCGGCGCGGTCGTCGGTTCGGCGTGTTCGTGCGTTGTCGTAAAACGTTTTCGATCGGGAAGCCGATCCGTGCTCGGCGATGTCAGCGGTCCGGCCGTAGTGCAGGTCCCAGGATGCAGGAGCAAACCGCTCGGCCCTGTGGAACACGTCGTCTGGAATCGAGATCGCCGTCTTCACGATTCGAGTATAACCAGGTTATACCGGCGTGCAGCAGGCCCCATCGATGACGAGCCGACGCAGCGTCGCTGATCGTCTGGACGCGCGGTGGGTTGAAGTCGACGAGCACGACGTGGTCTTCGCACTCCGCGAGCACTTCGGCCGGACTGCGGCCGCCACGTCCTGCCATTCCTCGAACGTCTTGAATGCCCGGCAACGGCGCCTACTCGCTCGCGTATTCGATCCAGCGAGCGAGCTTGCCGGACCATGAATAGGGTCGTAAAATCTGGTCAGAATGAAATCAGTGGCCGTCACCGAGTTCAAGGCCCGTTGCCTGTCGCTCCTTGAGGATGTGGCGCGTAGCGGTCAGCCGCTTGTCGTTACCAAGCATGGCAAGCCACTCGCCCGGGTCGTGCCGACCAGCAACAGCCCGATGAAGTATCCGCAGGAGACGCTTCGGGGAACCGTGCGCATTCTCCGCGACTTGATCGCGCCGGTGATTCGGCCGACCGACTGGAACGCCGTTCGCGGTGTCCTGCTGTCGCAAGACCGACCACGAGCCCGACGCAAGCGCTCGCGTCGATGATCGCGCTCCTGGACACCCACGTGGTCGTCTGGTGGTTCGAGAAAAAGCCCAAACGGCTATCGGCGGCTCAGCGGCGGGTGCTCGCGAATGCGAGCGATGACAAGCCGGTTGGAGTTTCGGACGTGACCCTGTGGGAGATCGCGTTGCTCGTCGAGGCGGAGCGGCTTGAGCTCGCGCTGCCACTGGATGAATGGCTCGCGCGTGCGACGGCAGCTCCGCTGGTCGAACGGATTGGCATGACTCCGAGGATCGCGCGAGAAATGGTGGACCTCTCGGCGACACGTGGTTGGGACCCCGCCGATCGCATCCTCGTCGCCAGCGCTCGCGTCCTCGGGATCCCTCTGGTCACGAGCGATGATCGGATCGTGGACTCTGGCCTGGTGACGACGATCGACTGACGTGTTTGCTAGATCGGAGCTGATCTCCGAGGTGCGTAAGC
>JBBQFU010000494.1:0-3826 GCA_038322185.1 Haliangiales bacterium | reverse complement strand
CAACAGCTGATAGGCGGCGAGGCGCATCGCGAGCAGCTCGCGAGGCGGCGTCTTCTTGAGATCCGCGTGCGCGCCGATCGCGCGATCGAGGCGGGTCCGGTGGCGGAGCACGCCGTAGACGAGCTCGGACGCGAGCCGCCGATCGCGATCATCGAGCCCCGCTCGTGCAAGCTCGCCGTCGAGGCTGGGCGTCGCCCATGCCCCATCACGCTCGATCCGATCGAGCACGCGGCGCGCGACATCGCGGGGTGTCGTCATGGACAGATCGGCGCGGTCTCACAGAGCCCCGAGGCACCGCAGGACCGGCTCTCACACTCGCTGGGGCCCGAGTAGCGAGCTGTCGCGATCAGGGCGATGAGCAGGTACGGCCGCACCGTCGAAGTATCGCACGACGCACCATCAGGGCGGTGGCGTCATCGCACGCGTCATGCATTCGCCCATCTGCATGCCGATCTTCGTGAACTGTTCCTGCTCCTCTTCGGTGATCTTGGTCGGCTTCTTGTCCTGGGAGGCCATCTTTTGCGACCACTTCGTCATCTCTTCGGACACGCGCTTCGCACACTCCGCATCGCCGGGTGCGCATGCGCACATGTCCCGGGTGAAGCGCTGCATCACCATCACCGGCGTCTCCTCCTGAGGCGCTGGCGCGGGCGCTTGCTCGACCTGCTTGTTCTCGATAGGCGCGGGCTCATTCGCCGTCGCCTTCCCTCCTCCACCGCACGCGCACAGCACGATCACGATCCACGCTCGTCCCATCGGCCGATGCTACTCCAGCGTCGGCGTACCGAGGACGTCGCCGACGGCGATCCCGCGGCCTGCGGCGAACTGCTGCACCGTCATCCGCTTGCGGCCGGCTGCCTGGATGTCGCGGATGATCACCGCGCCCTCACCGGTCGCGACGTGCGCGCCGTCTCCATCGATCGACAGCACGGTGCCCGTCGCGCCACTGCCCGATGGCGCGAGCCGCGCGCGGAACAGCTTGACGGTCTGCCCGCGCAGCGTCGCCTGCGCACCGGGCCACGGATCGACACCGCGGACCTGCGCGGCGACGAGTGTCGCGGACTTCGTGAAGTCGATCGCGCCGTGGGCCTTCGTCAACATCGGGGCATGCGACGAGCTCGCGTGATCCTGCGGCTTCGGAACGAGCGTCCCGGCACGGATGCCATCGATCGCCTCGAGCAGCGCCTCTGCACCCACCGGTGACAGCCTCGCGAGCAGCTCGCCGGATGTCTCGGCGGGATCGATCGCGATCCGGCGCTCCATCAGCACCGGGCCGGTGTCCATGCCCTCGTCGAGCTGCATGATCGCGACGCCGGTCTCGGTCTCGGCGTGAATCACCGACCACTGCACCGGCGCAGCGCCGCGATACTTCGGCAGCAGCGACGCGTGAACATTGATGCAGCCACGCGGCAGCGCCTCGAGCACGGCCTTCGGCAAGATCTTGCCGTACGCGACGACGACCGCGAGCTCGGCACCCGACTCGCGCAGTGCCTGCTCGAGCTCGCCGGTGCGTGCTGACCTGGGTTGAAACACCGGCAGGCCCAGCTCCAGTGCCGCGGTCTTCACCGCCGGTGCGTGCATCTGGCCGCCGCGGCCGGCGGGCTTGTCGGGCTGCGAGACCACGAGAGCGACTTCATGCATCCCGGCCAGCGCGCGCAGGCAGGGCACGGCGAACTCGGGCGAGCCCATGAACACGACGCGCATTGCGCGCAATCTACTACTCGACGAGGTTCGACAGGTACGTCACGCGCAGCCGATCGTCGCGCAGCACGCGGAACGCCTCGTCGAGCACGCACGCGATGTCCTCGAGCTCACGCGCCAGCTCGCGCCGGAGATCGCCGGGGAAGCAGTCGGCCGCGAAATCACGCCGTGCCGCCTGATAGGCGCGGCGAATCTCGAACGTCGTCGCGTCGCGGCGCACACCGAGGAGCGCGAAGTAGTCGGCATCGGTGACGAGCTGCCAGCGAGCCCGCACGCGCTCGCGGTCGATCGCCAGATCGGTCTCGCCGACGAGCGCGGTCGACTCCTCGGAGAACGTGGGCTCGGTGCGGCGGGCCGTGGCGAGACCGAGCGCGCAGAGCCCCCACGCCAGCGGCAGGACATCCGCGACGTCGACGCCGGTGTTGCGCGCGATCTGAGCCAGATCCGCCTGGCCGTCGAAGCCACCGAGCGCGGTGCGCTCCTCGCCAGCGAGGTCGGTCGTGTTGATGATGCTGGTGAGACGGTCGCGGTCGGTAATCTCGATCACCGTCGACGGCGGCCCGAGCAGCTTCTCGAGCGTGGTGCGATCGAGCTTGCGGCGAATGCCTTCGAGCACCAGCGATGCGGGATGCCGCGACAGGCGGATGCGCTCGGCCGAGGCCGTGGTCTCCGGCGTCGTGTGATAGATGCCGTAGTCCCAGCTGAACAGCGAGTACAGGATATCCTCGACGTGGCGACGCACCGCGGGCAGCAGCTCGCGGCGCTTGAGATAGCCGAAGTCGACGAGGATCTCGCCCATGCGCCGGCCCGACTGGGCGACGTGCACCTGGCAGCGCTCGTACTGCGCCGCGGTGATCTTGCCTTCGCGCACGAGCAGCTCGCCCATGCGATCGCCCTGCTCGTTCGACGACGCGAACACCGGGCGCCCCTGGTCGAAGTACACGACCTTCTCGACATCGTCGCGTCGGAAGCCCACGCGACCGGTGAACGACTGCGAGAACATACGCGCGAGCAGCACCGGCGCATCGGACGTGCCGCGCATGATCTCGCCGGTGTCGGGCAATCCACGCTCGCGCACCGCGGTGTCCCACGAACCGGGTGACGTGCCTGGCGAGCGCGGCGGTTCGTTGTGCGAGCTCTGGCCGCCGCGCGACTCGATCTCGGTGACGCCGCCGCCGAGCACGAGCTCCTCGCCGAGTGCAGCGAGATCGATCTCGGTATGGTGATCGTGGCGCGGGCGAAGATCGACGTTGTTCGGCTGCGCCGGGCTATCGCCCTGGAACAGGCGCTGCGCCATTTGCGACATCTTCGCGCGCAGCTGGCGGGCGAAGTCGCGGCCCGGGCCGAGGCGCTCCGCGGGCGGCGGATCGTTGCCTGCAGCGCCGCCGCCACTGGTGAAGCCGGGGCTCGTGCCGCTGCCGCCGAAGTTGGAGCTCGCCCGGCCAAACAGTGGAGACGACGGGCGCAGCGGCGGCGTGATGGCAGTCGTGTGCGTTCCGGTTCCGGGCGTCTCGAGGCCAAGACCCGGCGGCGGAATCGGCTCCATCATGCTCTCGAGCGCGTCGAGCTGGCCACTACGCATCACGCTCGGTGGTGGCGTGGTGTGCGAGCCACCGACGATGATGCCGTCGTCGATGTCGTCGACCGATGCGAGGTCGTCTTTGACGTGCGCGAGCAACTCGAGGCTCGAGTCGCGCGAGCGATCGATGAGCTCCGATAGCAACACCGGCTGCGACCAGCGCTCGGCCGGGCCGCGCTCGGCCAGCGACGGCATGGGCGTCGCGAGCGACGGGATCGGGGTGATGAGCGACGAGTGCGGATCCACCGAGGCCACCGTGATCGAGCCCGAGCTTGCGGGTGTCAGCGGCAGCGCATCGGCGATGATCAGTGTGGGCTCGCGGCTCGGCGGCTTGAAATCGTCGTCGGTCGGCATTGCCGATGTGGTGCCCGGACGCCACGGTTGGATCGGCGGAACCGGTGTGAAGTCCGGGTTCGTGCCGCCTTTCTTGCGCGGGTTGATCTCGACCGGCGGCAGCGGCACGGCGCGGTCGTCGTGCATCTCGAGGTCGTCTTCGTCGAGCTCGACGTCATCATCATCGAGGATGTCGTCATCATCGTGCGCGAT
>JBBQFU010000493.1:0-3828 GCA_038322185.1 Haliangiales bacterium | reverse complement strand
CGCGACGTCGTCGGTCGCGGCGAGTGCCCTGATCAGCGCGCTCTTTGCAGCGGCGGGCAGCCCCAGCGCCCAGTAACGATCACCGAGCTCGATCAGCACGGTCGCGGTTCCCATCACCGAGGATGGTACTACTAAGGGTTGTCCCGCAATTTGTCGTCCCCATGATGTAGGGTCGGTTCCATTGAAAACCGAAGAAGGGGCGGCAAGGCGCCCCGTCGAGTAAAACGCAATTCCGTCACGCTGCCCGCACTGCGGGGCCTGACGAGCGCACACCGAGAGCATCGGTGGCTCGGCGAACGTCGGCACGGCCAAGTGACCAACCCCGGATGAGACCTGCATGCGTGCAGGACGTCGGAACGGTCCTTTGCGAACCGACATGTTTCGTAATGGCAGCATTACGGGACATCCCTTAGCGTTCGCGGATCTCCACGGTCACCATGTCGCCGTCGGTCTTGTCCTTGCGCACGCGCTTGGGGACCGGCAGCAGCGTGCCGTGCTTCTTGTCGCGCCACACGCTGGTCTGCCACTCGGTGCCGTCGACGATCGCGACCACGGGCGTGCGGCCCCAGCGATGCGTGACCGGCGGCGCGTGCCGGGCAGGGACGCGAGCGAATGTCCACCCGCCTGCGCCGGGTACGCGGAACAGCGCCGCTCTGAACTTCACGTCCGTAGGTTAGCGCATGCGGCCGCTCTGATACGCTGTGGCCGTGGTTGCGCGCTCGTCCCTGGAGCCTGGCTTCTCGCCGGTCGAACGTCCGCGGATCGTCGTCGCCTCCGACGGCACGCTCGCGGCGATCCACGAGCCGTCGCGCATCAGCGTGATCGATGTGCCGACGTGCGCCGCGTTCGCCGAGCTCGGCATGGATCCCAGCGCGGTCGCGTGCGACGTCGCGTGGGTCGGCACACCGCCGCGGCTGCTCGTGCTGTCGCGCTACGAGTCGCACAGCAGCGTGCACCTCGTCGATCCGTTCGGGCCGCGCACGATCGCCGAGATCCGGCTCGAGACACCGATGCGGCTGTTCGCGGCGGTCGGTACCTACGCGCTCGTGATCGGACCGCAGGGTGCTGCGATCCTCGCCGCGTCCGACAAGAACCTCACGCCGTACACGTTCCCGGCGCGCAGCGTCCCCATCGCTGCCGGCGCTGCGGGCACGCAGTTCATGGTCGCGCTGCCCGGCGCGATCGAGGAGTGGGATCCTCAGAACCGCATGCCGAAGCGCCGGCTCAAGCTGCCGCGCCCGGCGACGATCACGTCCGTCGGTGGCAGCGATCGCGTGGTGTGGATGACCACGCAACAGGAGCCCTCGCGCATCGAGGTCATCCCGCTCGTCAATCGCGGCCAGCCCAAGGCGCACGAGCTGCCCGAGCCCATCGCATCGGTTGCCTCGCACCCGCGCAGCGATCTGATCGCGTGTATCGGCGCGACGAGCGGCCGCGTCTGGGTGATCGATCTCGACGGTCGCAGCGGCCTGCGCGTCGTCGGTCCCGAGGGCATCGACAAGCCCGAAGCGGCGGGCCTGGTACTCGGCCGGCTCACCGGCGTGCTCGCTGCGCAGGCCAATCGACCGATCACGGTCGTGACCTTGGACCGCCCCGAGGTCGAAGGCGAGACACCACGCGCGAAGACGCCGAGCACGCAGCCCGCCGAGAGGCGATCGGCACTCTACGGTGACGACGACGACGGGCACGAAGGCGACGAGGGGCCGACGGCGGTCACGCTCGCCACGCCCACTGCGCCGGTGACCTCGGCGCCGATCAAGGCCGTCGCGCGCGCGCCGCTGCCGCAGTTCGGCGCACCGCGCCCCGAGCCAGCACCGTCCGCTGCACCGCCGCCCGCACGCGCGCCGATGGTCGCCGAACGCGAGCGGGCATTCGCGGCGTGGCGCGATCGCGTGGAGTCGCCCCGCGCGCGGACAGCAGAGCCGGCTGCAGCACTGTTTCCCGGCGCGTCCACGACGTGGCGCGAGGAGCTCGTCACCTGGGCGCGCGGGCTTGCGGAGGGGCAGACCAGCGAGGTGCCGGAGGGCACGCCGATCGCGAGTCTCGTCATGCGGCTGGAGCTGTCCCCGAACCTCGAGCCGGTGATCGCGCTCGCCTATGCGCAGCACCTGCTCGGCAACGACGGCATCTCGGCCATGGACGTCGCCAACGTCCAGCGTAACTTCACCGGCGCATGGGCCGAGGCGCTTGGCCGTGGAGAGCTCATCGCCCGAGGCATCACCACGTTCCGCGCGTCGCGCATGCGCCTCTCTGACATGGTCCTTCGGGTGCTCGACGAGCATCTCCCGCGGACCGGCATGATCATCGGCGCGCCAGGGCTGGTGTCACTCCTGGGTCCGTGCGTGATCGTCGCGGGCGGCCCGCTCGCGATCATCGCCGAGGCGTGCCTGTCATCGATCGGTGGCGCCGTGCTCGCCGGCAATGCCGATGTCGATCCACAGGAGCTCGCCGCGGAGGCGCGGCCGTATGGTGCGGCGCCGATGTGGCGCGTGCGCGCCGAGCAGCTGCATCGCGTGCCGGCAGATCGCCCGTTCATCCTCGTCGCCGACGGCGATGCGACCGCCGATCAGCTCGGCGTACCGCGACTCACGTAGCCGCGCCGACCACTTCGTCGCGCAGGTAATCCTTCTTCTTGCCCGCGAGCGCACACGCGATCTTCGCGGCGCTCCAGCCGCTCGCGAGCGCGCCTTCGGTGCCGAGTGCGGGCAGAATCTGTTCGCCGGTCAGCGTCAGGTTCTTGAGGCCGGTGAGGTAGCTCACCTCGGTCGGCGCCTTCCAGATCGGGCTCATCGTGAGCGGCAGGTTGCGCGGCACGTCGTAGCTACCGCGACCGCCCGGCACCTGCGGCGGCGTCGACTCGAACGGCGAGTGCGCGAGCACGAGATGCTTCTCGAAGAACGGCATCACCTCGCCGATCCGTCGCCACAGCCCCGCGCGCAGGGCCATGCACTTCGGTGCGAGGCGATCGGGATCGAGCGCGCCTTCGACTGGCAGTACCGCGGCGATGGTCGCGACGACGCGGCCGGTGTCGTCGGCGTCGCTGAGGTGGATCGAGAAGGCGGCGTCGCCGGATGGCTCGCGATCCGGATCGCCGATCACCGCCACCGTCGGCGCCATGTGCTCGGGGATGCCAGCCTCGTCGATCACGATATTGAGCGTGTAGCGGTAGCCGACCACCTGCGCGCCGGCCGCGAGCTCGTGCAGCTTCTTCGGGGCCTTCTTGCCGAGCAGCTCGACGAGCTCGTGCGGCGCACGGCTCGTGGCGACCTGACCCGCGCCGATCGCGTCACCGTTGTGTAGCGTGAGGCCCGTCAGCTTGCCCCACGACACGCTGGTGTCGGTGACCACGCCGGCGCGAACCTCGCCGCCGGCAGTGGTGAGCTTCTCGATCAGCAGCTCGCGGATCGCTTCGGTCTCGCCGCGCAGCGCAGGCGGCCCGGCGCGCCACGCGTCGGCGGCACGCGCGATCGCGTAGGGCGGGGCGGCAGGATGGCGCAATGCGATCGACGCCAGGTGACGCCACAGCTTGGCGCTCGCATCGTCCTGGCACTCGGCCCACCACTGCTCCGCGGCGGTGGTCGCGGCCTCCGTGAGCTTGTTGACCTCGCGGCGTTCGAAGAAGCCGACGCCCGGGAATGCGTGATCGCTCGCGAGCAACGGATCGAGCAGGCGCGCGAGGTCGGATGCCTTCTGCCAGCGCGCGAGATACGCGTCGCCCGCGGGGCCGAGCTCGCGCGCGACCTCGGTCGCGAGGCGCTCGTTGCCCAGATCGATGCGCAGCTCCGGTGCGACCAGCTGCGCGGCGATGCGGGGCTCGCGCAGCTTGCG
>JBBQFU010000492.1:0-3829 GCA_038322185.1 Haliangiales bacterium | reverse complement strand
TGGAACTCGGAGTCGGCACGTGGCTTTGATCGTGAGGGTTACAATGTGTTTATCGGAGGCGCGCCGTTCATCTATGCGGCGCCCAAAAACGTGCTCGATCGGGCCGGAGCGCGTTGCGGCACGATCGTATTTCCGCTGCATGGAACCAGCGACATCAAGATGGAGGGTGACTACGACGCCTACGTCGACGAGTTGCAGGCGTTGCCCTCTGAGTTTCAGCCCCTGACGTTCTGCCTTCACCCGTCGACGTTTGGGACTCGTTTCGACGACATCCTGCGTGCTCGCGGCTGTGCAATCACGAGCAACGGATCCCCACAGTCCCCGAACTATCTGAAGCGCTTCATCCAGAACTCGATGCGCTGCCGTTATGCCACGGCAAATGAGCCGTCGACCGCGTTGCTGTATACGGCCTTTCTCGGACTTCCGTCCTTCCTGCTCGGTCAAGCATTCCGCTACTTCAATGTGTCCGATCCGTACACCGCGCCTGGACGTTGTGCACCGATTGTTAATGCCACGAACCAACGATTCGAGCGCACGTTCCGATTGGACCGGCTCGATGCCGCCGCGCAGCGCGACTACGCACTCGGCGAGCTCGGAGAGATGGTGAGTCGGGCTGAAGTACGCCGACAGTTCTGGGCGGGCTATCGCAGTTTGCGCCCCCAAGAAGTTGTCCGTTCAACGGGCTGGCGGTTGCGGAAGCGACTCAAGCTTCGGTACGGATTGTAACGTCTGCCAACGCGTTCGCGTCGAAGTGCTCGCGCCAGAAAGCGGCGTCATTCCGCTCGAACGCGTGACATCCGAATGGGAGTTGGCTGCCGTTGAGCTCGAAGCAGCGTCGCGGCTGGATCTCGAACGCGAAGCGCAGCGCCGACGTGAAGTCAGCGATGCGAAGTCGATGATCGAGTCGGGCAAGGAGGCTGGTGAGGTAGAGGTCCTCGTTGAGATCGAGTCGCTCGCCTAGTTTCTGGAAGCGGGCGGTTACGTCGTAATGAGGGCGAGTGCGACGGAGCGATAACCCGCCGTTTCCGACCTTATTCATGAGATGCGGCAGTCCGACGACAAATCGGGCCCACTTCCGTCGCGCGGCTAGCCAGCTAAAGTCGAGCCACGGAGCGCCGAAATAGTCATATGGCTGCGCGCAAAACTCGGCGAGACGGTCCGAGAACACATACGCATCTGGCTGGTAAATCAGGATGTGCTCGAAATCGAGGAAGCGTTCGTAGAACGCGGGTGATCGCAACAATCGGCTGTATGCGCGCACCGACGTGAAGAACTCAGGCCGAAACGGCGAGACCTCGAAAGCTCCCAACACCTCACGATAGGCAGATGTGTTCATGCCCTCCGGGCAGACGAGAAATTTGTCGTACGACCCCAAGATCCGGCTGCACTGCCGCAATGCGAGCCGCTCGGCGGGCTGAATTGTTGGGCGGTAGACGGGCGTCACGATCGCGACAGCCATACACAAAGGGTACTCGCTTATAGTTGCTCGTGATCGGCCTCGGCGTGTGTGGAAGCACCCTCGTCGCATACGCCTTCATTTCACTCATCCCTGTGAGTCTTATGTTGTCAAAACTGCTCGCGAGACTTGGCTCGCACTCCCATGCCTGACGATCGCGCGATGCCTCCGATCAAAGCAGACGTGTTCGGGACTGGGATCTCGCTCACCACCTTCGCCGAGATGATGCTCCTATTCGAGCGTCGCCATCCCGAACGAGCAATCACGGTAAATGCATGCAACGTGCATTCGGTAATGTCGGCGCGCAGGGATGGCCAGCTCGCTGAGGCATTCGCGAACGCAGACATCAATACGTCTGACGGTGTGCCTCTGGTCTGGGTCCTTCGCACCCGAGGGTTTCGGGAACACGCTCGGATGTATGGACCGGACCTGGCGGAGTACGCGTTCGAGTACGGCATTTCGCGCGGCTGGAAACACTATTTCTACGGCACGACGCCCGATACGTTGAAGCGCCTTGAGGTCAACCTGCGCACGCGCTTTCCGGGGATCGAGATCGTGGGAACACACTCGCCACCGTTCCGCGCCGAGACTGCCGAGGAGCGAGCCGCCACGGTCGCAGCGATCACCGCGAGCGGTGCCGACATCATCTGGGTAGGACTCGGGATGCCGAAACAGGAGAAGTGGATGTATCAACTCCGTGAGCAGCTGCCCGGCAGAGTCCTGGTCGGGGTTGGAGCGGCGTTTGATTTCTTCGCGGGGACCAAACCTCAAGCGCCCGCATGGATGCAGCGCCGGGGACTTGAATGGGCGTTTCGGCTAGGCGCCGAACCACGACGGCTGTGGCGCAGATACCTGTGGAATAACCCCGCATTTCTGCTGCTGTGGCTTCGTGATGTTACGCTGCATAAATGAGCGCGTCGCGCGAGCGCCCGTTACGCGGGGTGATCCTCGTGATGGATGCCGTACTCGTGCTGGCGGCGATAGCGCTGGCTGCGGGACTGCACGCGTTCCTTCGCGACTACATCCCGGCACTTCAGCAGCCACCCGGGTATCGCGAGTATGCGCGCGTCGTCTACCTGAGCATCCCGCTGTGGCTGTTTCTCAACGCGGCGCTCGGGCTCCATCAGGTCTTCGAGCGGAAGTGGACACGCCTCGGCCTCCTGATCGACTTGCTCAAGATGCATGTCATCGGGCTCCTCGGCGTGTCGGCCGCGATCTTTCTGACCAAGGCGACCATCAACCGAAGCCTCGTGGGACTGTTTCTCGGCTGCTCGTTCCTGTTGTCCTACTGCGTGCGCGGTGCGCTCGCGTATTGGCAGAGCTATCAGCATCGTGTCGGGCACGGCCGGCGTCGGATCTTGATTGTAGGTAATCCTTCCCGAGAGCTCGAGGCACTGTTGATCGCAGGAGCCGCCGAGGCGCGTCCTCCGATCTTCGTAGGCCAGCTCGGAACCGAGCCAATCGCGGACCTCGCGCAGCTGGGCGGTCTCGATGCGATCGACCGAGTACTGCACGAACAAGCCATCGACCACGTTCTGTTCTACCGGCCGTATCACCAACCCGCCGAGATCGCCGGCGCGCTCAAGGCATGCGAGACGGTCGGCGTATCTGCCGAGCTTGCGATCGATCTCGCGCACCCGAGCGACGCAGTCCCGCGAGTGCTCGAACTGTACGGCCGCCCGTTCTTGTCGTTCGACCCGGCACCGAAACCTGCAGACCGGCTCGCGATCAAACACGCGTTCGACTGGTTGGTATCGCTCATCCTGCTCGCCTTGCTGATACCGCTGTTCATAGTAGTCGCCCTCGCGATCGTGCTCACGATGGGGCGGCCCGTTTTCTTCACCCAGCCGCGCGCGGGCCTCTACGGTCGCCAGTTTCGCATGATCAAGTTCCGCACGATGATCGCGGATGCCGAGGCAAAGAAGTATCAGCTCGAGGCCCAGAACGAAATGACTGGGCCCGTGTTCAAGGTAACCAACGATCCGCGTGTCACCCGGATTGGGCGGTTCTTGCGAAAGTCGAGCATCGACGAGCTGCCGCAGCTCATCAACGTCCTGCTCGGGCACATGAGCCTCGTGGGGCCGCGTCCTCTACCGATCGCGGAGCAACAGAAGATTCGCGGCTGGCATCGTCGGCGGCTGTCGATGAGGCCCGGTATCACTGGCGTGTGGCAGATCAGTGGCCGCAACAACATCGACTTCGAGCAGTGGATGGCGCTCGATCATCGCTACGTCGACGACTGGTCGCTCGCCCTCGACCTCAAGATCCTGGTGAAGACCCTACCGGTCGTGCTGCTCGGCCGCGGCGCGCGCTAGCTGTTGGTGCGAGCGCGGCGATGACAACGGCCATCCACGACAGGAGCGAGATCAGCGC
>JBBQFU010000491.1:0-3834 GCA_038322185.1 Haliangiales bacterium | reverse complement strand
CCTGATCCTCGATCAGCGCCAGGCCGCATGGTCGGATGTCGCGCGCCGCATCGCGCACGAGATAAAGAACCCGCTGACCCCGATCCAGCTTGCCACCGAACGGCTCAAGCGGCGTTACCGCAAGCAGATCGAGATCGACGGTGAGCTGTTCGACGAGCTCACCAACACGATCGTCCGCCAGGTCGGCGACCTCAGGAAGATGGTCGACGAATTTTCCAGCTTCGCACGCCTGCCAAAGCCGGTTTTCCGCCCCGAGGACGCGCACGACCTGATCAAGCAGGCATTGTTCCTGCAGGAAGTCGGCCATCCCGAGATTTCGTACACGCTCGCTTCGGAGCCCGCGGGCGAGATCGGCATCGCCTGCGACCGGCACCAGCTCGGCCAGGCGATGACCAACGTGCTCAAGAACGCCGCCGAGGCGATCGAGGCGCGCGCGCGCAACGCCGAGCCCGACTATCGCGGCCGCATCGCGGTTACGCTCGAAGCAAACGACGCAATGGTCACCGTGGTGGTCGAGGACAACGGCGTGGGGCTGCCGCAGGACCGTGAACGGATCGTCGAACCCTACGTGACCACGCGCGAAAAGGGCACCGGGCTCGGGCTCGCGATCGTCAACAAGATCGTCGAGGAGCACGGCGGCGACATGGCCTTTGCCAGCGCGGCGTCTGGCGATTGCGGTACGCGGGTGACGCTGCGTTTCGCGCGCGATCCGCTCGCCGAAGGATCGGTGGCTGCCGAATGACACCAGAGGAGTATTGATGGCGCTCGACATCCTGATCGTCGACGACGAACGCGACATTCGCGAGCTGGTCGCCGGCGTTCTTAGCGACGAAGGTTACGAGTGCCGCACCGCGGCCGACAGCCGCGCGGCGCTTGCCGCGGTGGACGAGCGGCGCCCGAGCCTCGTGTTGCTCGACGTATGGCTCCACGGCAGCCAGATGGACGGGCTCGAGGTGCTCGACGAGATCAAGAAGCGCGAACCCGAACTGCCGGTGATCATCTTTTCGGGCCACGGCAACATCGACACCGCTGTCTCCGCGGTCAGTCGCGGCGCGATGGACTTCCTCGAAAAGCCGTTCGAGGCCGAAAAGCTGCTGCTGCTCGTCCAGCGTGCGACCGAAACCGAGCGACTGCGTCGCGAGAACGCCCGATTGCGCGAAGGCTTCGCGCGAGGCGATGAATTCACCGGCAATTCGGTAGCGATCAACGCGGTGCGCGCGACCTTGAAACGCGTGGCCAGCACCGGCAGCCGGGTGATGATCACCGGGCCGGCGGGCGCGGGCAAGGAAGTCGCAGCGCGGCTTCTTCACGCGTGGAGCACCCGCGCCGAGAATGCCTTCGTGATCGTCAATTCGGCGCGCATCACGCCCGAGAGATTCGAACAAGAATTGTTCGGCGAAGAGGCCGACGGCAAGCTCGTCCGCCCGGGCCTGCTCGAGATGGCCGACGGCGGCACACTCTACCTCGACGAGGTGGCGGACATGCCGCTCTCGACGCAGGCGCGCATCTTGCGCGTGCTGACCGAGCAGAGCTTCGTGCGCGTCGGAGGATCGCGCCAGGTGCGGGTGGACGTGCGGGTGGTTTCGTCAACCTCACACGAACTCACCGGCGAGATGGAAGAAAAACGCTTCCGCGAGGATCTCTTCTATCGGCTCAACGTAGTCCCCGTAGCGATCCCATCGCTCGCCGAACGGCGCGACGACATTCCCGCGCTCTCCGAGCACTTCTTCACCCGCTACGCCGCCGAACAGGGCATCCCTGCGCCCGAACTCGCCGACGAAACCATCGCCACGCTCCAGGCCTACGACTGGCCGGGCAACGTGCGCCAGCTGCGCAACGTGGTGGAACGGACGATCATCCTGACTCCGCGCGAACGCCTTGGCACGATCGAAGCGGACATGCTGCCGGGTGAGGTCACCGGCGGCAAGCTGGGCGGGGGCGGGGGCGTCGGCCAACTCATGGGCGTGCCGCTGCGCGAAGCCCGCGAAAGTTTCGAGCGCGAGTACCTGACGGTCCAGATCCGCCGTTTTTCGGGCAACATCTCGAAGACCGCCAATTTCATCGGCATGGAGCGGAGTGCATTGCACCGCAAACTGAAGCTGCTCGGCCTCGGCGACCGGCGCGACGAGGAATAGTTTCTCGGCGAAACGGAACGCGGGTTCAGCAAAAGCATTTGCGATTCGAGGCGTGCGCCCCATAACCGGTCGCGAATCCGGTGTGTTCAAACAGCGCACCAGACTGCGGATCGCGTTTTCCCGCAAGGGGAGGGGCGGACGCCAATAACAGGAGCCGAAACGTGTCCACTCCCCGCACGCTCACCGCGCGCCCCAAACCGCCCAGCGACCCGGTCGAAACGCCCCCGCCTGCGAAGGCCGAAGCCTCCGGCCGAAAGATCCAGAGCCTGCAAGACGCATTTCTCAACCTGCTGCGCCGGGACAAGATCCCGGTCACGATGTTCCTGGTCAAGGGCGTCAAGCTGCAGGGCATCGTCACGTGGTTCGACAATTTCTCGATCCTGCTGCGGCGAGACGGACAGTCGCAGCTCGTATACAAACACGCGATCTCCACGATCATGCCGAGCAATCCGATCGACGTGGCGCAGTTCGCCAGCCAAGGCTCGAATGCCAAGCAAAGGCTGCTGCAGGATGTGTTCCTCAGCCGCGTGCGCGAGGCTGGCGTGCAGGTGACGATGTTCCTCGTCAACGGCGTGATGCTGCAGGGCAAGATCGCTGCCTACGACCTGTTCTGTATGCTTCTCGAACGCGAGGGGTATGTCCAACTCGCCTACAAGCACGCGGTCTCCACGATCCAGCCTGCGGTCAACATCGACCTCAGCGATGATCCAGAGGACGACAACGGCTGAGTATCGACGACGATCTTCTCGGCGAAGTATCGCGCGGCGCGCGGGCGCTGGTCGTGTGCCCCGACGTGCGCGGACGGCATCATGGCCTGACCGCCGAAGCGCGGCTCGAGGAAGCATGCGGGCTGGCGCTCGCAATCGGTATCGTGGTCGCCGACGCTCAGGTCGTCCCGGTGCGCGAAGTGCGCTCGGCAACACTGTTCGGCTCAGGCCAGGTCGAGAATATCGCCACCGCTTGCGAACAGCACGAGGCCGAACTGCTCGTCGTCGACGGAGCGCTCAGCCCGATCCAGCAGCGCAATCTGGAAGATCGCCTGAAGCGCAAGGTGATCGACCGCACAGGGCTGATCCTCGAAATCTTCGGCGAGCGTGCGGCGACTGCCGAGGGGCGGCTGCAGGTCGAACTGGCGCACCTCGATTACCAGCAGAGCCGCCTGGTCCGCTCGTGGACCCACCTCGAGCGCCAGCGCGGCGGATTCGGCTTCCTCGGCGGCCCCGGCGAGACGCAGATCGAGGCCGACCGGCGCATGATCCGCCAGCGCATGGGACGTCTTCGCAAGGAACTCGAAGGCGTGCGCCGCACGCGGGCGCTTCACCGCGACCGGAGGGGACGGGCGCCGTGGCCCGTGATCGCGCTCGTCGGGTACACCAACGCGGGCAAGTCCACGCTCTTCAATCGCCTCACCGGCGCCGAAGTGATGGCGGAGGACCTGCTGTTCGCCACGCTCGATCCGACGATGCGCGCGATCGCGCTGCCGGGGGTGGAAAAGGCCATCATCTCGGACACCGTCGGATTTATTTCCGACCTTCCGACCCAGCTCGTGGCCGCGTTTCGCGCGACGCTGGAGGAGGTGACCGGCGCCGACCTCATCCTGCACGTCCGTGACATCGCCAACCCTTCGACCCAGGCGCAAAAGACCCAGGTGATCGAGGTGCTCGGCGATCTCGGGGTTGCCGAGGCGGAGGACGGATCG
>JBBQFU010000490.1:0-3842 GCA_038322185.1 Haliangiales bacterium | reverse complement strand
GGCTGGGACTGCGAGGGTGTGAGGTGTCGCGCCTCGAGCTCGATGACATCCGTTGGCGGACCGGAGAGGTGGTCGTTCGCGGCAAGGGCAGCTCGATCGAGACATTGCCATTGCTCGCCGAGGTGGGTGACGCGCTGGCGTCGTACATTAAGAAGGACCGGCCGAGGTGTCAGACTCGTCGAGTCTTCACCAGGATGCGCGCACCCATCGCGGCGATCGCCGGTAAGGGGACGGTGGCGACGATTGTTCGCGATGCCACGCTCAGAGCTGGACTCGACGTGCCAAAACGGGGCGCGCACATTTTTCGACACTCCCTCGCGACCAACATGCTCCGCGACGGAGCGTCGATGAGCGAGATCGGCACCGTGCTCCGCCACCGCAGCCCCGCGACGACGGAGATCTACGCGAAGGTGGACATCACATCGCTGCAGCGGCTTGCCCAGCCCTGGCCCGTACGAGGTGTCCGATGAGGACGCTCCGCAAGTCATTGGACGACTACCTCAAGCTGCGTCGCGCGCTCGGCTTCAAGCTCGAGACCACCGAGCGTTGTCTGCGTGGGTTCCTCGATTTCCTCGAGGCCGAGGAGATCGAGCACATCACCATCGAGCTCGCACTGCGCTGGGCGCGCCGACCGGCCAACGGCGATCCCTTCACATGGGCGCAGCGGATGCAGCGCGTGCGCTTGTTTGCGGCTTGGTACCGCGCGCGGGACCCGCGCACCGAGGTGCCTGACGCGGGCTTGCTGGCGGCATCGGTGCGTAGGACGCCGCCCTTCATCTACAGCGGCAAGCAGATCGCCGACATCGTCCGTGAGGCCGGGACGCTCCCGTGCCGTCGAGGCGTGCGGTCGTCGACGTTCTCGACGATGTTCGGGCTGCTCGCTGTCACCGGCTTGCGCATCAGCGAGGCCATTGCGCTCGACCGCAGCGACGTCGATCTGCAAGAGGCGCTGCTCACCATTCGCAACACGAAGAACGGCAAGACCCGGCTCGTCCCACTGAGCAAGTCCACCGTCGCGGCACTCCGGCGTTACGCCGGCCAACGAGACCGAGCGCTCCCGGTGGTGACGACGCCCGCCTTCTTCGTCTCGGAGCGCGGCTCGCGCGTTACCGACTGCGCGACGCGGTACAACTTCGCGAAGGTCTCGCGTGCCGTAGGTCTGCGTGCGGCCGCCGCCGGACACCGACACGGGCACGGACCTCGGGTGCATGACCTTCGCCACAGCTTTGCTGCGCGCACGATGGTCGAGTGGTACCGCGCGGGCATCGACGTCGAGCGCGAGCTGCCCAAATTGTCGGCCTACCTCGGGCACACGCATGTCAACGACACCTACTGGTACATCGAGGCGGTGCCCGAGCTGCTCCAGCTCGCGACCGAGCGAGTCGCGGCCCACCGCGCGGCAGGTCACCGATGAGCACCGCCACGCTTGCCTCATTGCTGCAGTCCTTCTTCGCAGAGCGGCTGCTCGCGCAACGACGCGCCAGCTCCAACACTGTTGCCAGCTACCGCGACTGCTTCCGAATCCTGCTGGGCTTCGCGACGAGCCGCGTGGGGAAACAGCCCAGCGCACTGGCACTCGAGGATCTCGATGCCTCCCTGATCAGCGGGTTCCTCGACCACCTCGAGCGCGACCGCGGCAACAGCGTGCGTTCGCGGAATGTCAGGCTGGCGGCGGTGCACTCGTTCTTCCGCTACGTCGCGATGAATGAGCCCGCGCACCTCCTTCATTGCCAGCGCGTCCTCGCGATCCCCAACAAGCGCTATGAGCGCAAGCCCGTCGGCTTCCTCGACGAGGACGACGTCGAGGCGCTGCTGCATGTTCCCGACCTCACGACGTGGATCGGGCGCCGCGATCGAGCGCTCCTGCTCGTTGCGACGCAGACCGGCCTCCGCGTGTCCGAGCTCGTCGGACTGCGCCGCGAAGACGTCAGCCTCGGCACTGGCGCCCACGTGCGCTGCCAGGGGAAGGGACGAAAGCAACGGGCGACGCCGCTGGTTCGGGACGCCGTCGTCGTGCTCAAGGCGTGGATGGCAGAGAACGAGGGGCCTGCGTTGGCGCCGCTCTTCCCCAGCTCGCGCGGGGGCCCGCTCAGTCGTGACGCTGTCGAGGCGCTGTTGAAGCGACACCTTGCCGGTGCGTGCGAGCGACGTCCGTCGCTGAGGGCGAAGAAGGCCACGCCGCACACGCTGCGCCACAGCAGAGCGATGTCGCTCCTGCAAGGTGGCGTCGATCGCGCCGTCATCGCGCTCTGGCTGGGGCACGAGTCCGTCGAGACGACGCAGATCTACCTCCACGCCGACATGCGCTTGAAGGAGAAAGCGCTCGCCCGCACCACACCGACGAAACAGAAGCCCGCTCGCTATCGACCCGGCGACAAGCTGCTCGCCTTCCTCGAGGGATTGTAGCGATGACGTCCTCAGCACGGGAGCTCCTGCACGGCGCGAAGCAGCGCCTCGTCGGTCGGGTGCGTGTAGATCTGCGTGCTGGTGATCGACGTGTGCCGAGCGAATCGCTGCGCCAACCGGATGTCGCGCGTGGCCTCGTAGATGTTCGTGATGGCCGAGTGGCGAACACTGTGAAACGAGAAGCGCCGCTCGAAACCTGCACGCTCCTGCCAGAGGTGGAAGGCGTGGCGAACCTGCCTCGTCGACAGCCGGTTGCGCTTGCGGCTCACGAAGAGCGGAGCGTCGAACGTCACCGATTCGTCTCGTTGCTGCTTCCACCGGCGGAACCTCTCGAGCTTCGCTTGGACGCCCGACGACAGCACCACCTCCTGTCCTCGCGCGTCCTCGCGGCTCCGTTTGAAGACTCGGAGTTGCACTCGGCGACGCGCCTTGCCGTCGTCGGCCAGCACGTCGCCGACGTTCAGCGCGACCAGCTCGTGCTCGCGCATCCCGGTCGCGAGAGCGAGCGAGAGGAGCACGTGATCACGGTATCCATCAATGCGGTGCCCCGTCGTGCGAAGGAGCAGGTACTGCTCGTGCCTCGTCATCGTGCGCGGCGACTGCGTGGCGGCGGCGTAGTTCGTCATGGGCGTCTCCTCGTGAGGGCCATCGGGCCACGACCAATGACGCTCCTTCTTCGCCCACCAGCAAGACGGCTCGGGGGCTCGGATTATGCCGCGTACATCTCGGCCACCGCCTCGATGATCACGACGCCGCGACGGGAACGCGGCATTACTCGGAGGTCGGCATAATGCCGCTAATGCCGTGCTCGGCATTAGCGGCACTCGTTCGCGTCGCAGCTGGTGAACGCGGGCGTGCCGCTCATCCAGGTCCAGCAGTGGCTCGGACACTCGACCATCACGATGACGATGCGCTACGCGCACCTCGCGCGTGGCGCGGGAGACGCGTTCATCCACGTCCTCGACGGCACCAGCGGCAACCCGACGGCAACCCAGCGGCACCCGGAGAGCAGAACGCGCGAGACCGCTTGATTTCCAGCGCAGAATAGCGTCCCCAACGGGATTCGAAGGCGAAGTTTCGAGAGGGCGCCCTGGAAATCGCAGGCGATCGGCGATCGCGTGTGCGGGCGTCCCCATCGGGGTGGTCGCCAAGTTGGCGATCTCACGTGGCCCAGCCCGGCCGGGCTGGCAGGAGAGGCGAAGTTCTTCGATCCATGCCCTCGCTGGGCTGATCACCGGGCTGATGGCACCGGCTTCGGGTTCGCCTGCATCTGGCACAGCGACGAGCTGACGTTGCGTGTCGTTCCAGCCCGCAGCCCTACGCGTCGCGCGGCTCATCTCCGTCATCCCGGCCACCGTGATGCTTCCCGGTGCCGCCGCAGTCGCACGCGGCGTCGTGCTTTGCGATCATCTCTGTGACCTCCGCGCGTAGCCGGT
>JBBQFU010000489.1:0-3849 GCA_038322185.1 Haliangiales bacterium | reverse complement strand
CGCAGCGCCCGCTGCGAGTGCAAATCCCGTTCGCTACTCCGTTCGGTAGGTGATCGCGAGGGACTCGAACACCGACTCCGTGACGCCGTCGCTGTGCATCACGACCTTGCTCTGCAGGTATCGCGTCGCGATCTCGGCGGTTCCGTTCTGACCGATCGCCGTGCCCCACGGCGGATCGTCCGAGCAATCCGCCATCACGCAGCCGCGCACGAACACCTCGCTCGCGATCGCTGCTCGCTCGACCCACGACACATCAACCACGTGCACCGGCGTCGCACCCGCATCACGCACCGGCGAGATCCACGTGCTCTCGACCGCGACCTGTCCGGGTCCCGCGCGGGTGTGCATGGTGATCGCGACCTCGTTGTAGCTGGTGACGTTGGCGCCGCCCGTGTCGTCGGAGATCTGGAGGCTCCAGCTGCCGTCGAGGGGAACGCCGACGAGCCCGACTGCGGTCGAGTGAAAGTGGATGAATCCGGTGACATTGGCGCCCGTGGGATGGTTGCTGATCACGACCGGCGTGCCGCCGGGCGGCGCGATGCGAAACACCAGCTGGTCGAGATGATCGGTGTCGATCCTGATGGTGATGTCGATCGCACTGACCAGCTCGCCCGACAGGCCGACGAAGTCAATGCTGCGGACCGGGCCGGTCGCGTTGTTCGGTACGTTCTGCGCGGCACCTTTGCGCGTCTGCGAGACCAGGCGATCGCGGCGTGGCTCGACGGGACGCAGCCGATCCTTGGGAATCGGTGCACCGACCAGCTCCGTCTCCGGCGCGGCGAGCACCACGAGCGCTGCGGCGCGATTGCCGCCTACCTGGTTGTAGTCGAGCGCCACGTCGTGCCACCCGATCGCGAGATCCGCGGTTACCGTGCTCTGCGAGCTAGCATCGCCGAGGTTGCGGCCCCACGCGTCGCTCGCCGTGACGCCCGCGAGCATCAGCTGGTTGCCGTCGTCGCTATCCGCTCGCAGCGTGTACGTGCCCGGCACGGCCGCATAGAACTGGCCGTACCAGCGTGCGGACCAGTCGTCATTGCCACCCGCGCCGAGCGGCGACGGCGTGAACGTGGTCGCACCGAGCAGCGGCGTCTTCTCGAGCGCGGCGATCGAGGCACCATTGGTGAGCTCGGCGCCGCCAAACATCTGGCGATAGAACACCTCGCGCATCGCGCCTCGGATCTTCGACGTCGGTGCGCGCAACCGATCGCGCGAGAAGTGAACCGCGGTGCCGCCGCTGGGCTGTCGCTTGAAATCGAAGTATCCGCTGGTGTTCCCCTCGCCCCATCCGGCACGGACCTGGTACCAGCCCGCGGCCGCGACCGGCGGGAGCTGCTTCAGCCCATCCACCCGCGATTCGATCTGCATCTTCCCGGTCGGCAGCAGCATCTCCACGAACCCGGCGCTATCGGCTGTCACCGACACGACGTCATTCGCATCGAGGAACACCTCGCCTTCGAACCAGATCGTGAACATGTCGTTGGTCACGACACCGGCGCGATCGAGCTCTCCCACCGTACTGAGGTACTCGGTGCCCCACAGCGAGATGCCGTCGGGCGTGACGCCGGCGGTCGCCGCGTAATCGATCGTCTGGGTCGTGCTCGCCCACAGCTGCTCGGCCTGCTTGCCGTACATCAGCAAGCCGCCGTACGTGTAGCCGACCTGTGTCAGCGAGCCGAAATCCTCCACCGCCAGCCCGTTGACGCTGTGACCGCTCGCGCCGAAGTCCGCCGCGGTATCGACGATCCACAGCTGGTCCTCGAGCGATGCATCGCCGGCGTCGTCATCCCCGCCACCGCCGGCGTCGATTGCCAGGCGACCGGGCTCGAAGCCGCATGCGGCCAGGAACGCAGCCGCCCAGATCCAACGCATGGCTCAGGGTATCGCGAAACGCTTGCCGTTCGTCGAGGAACCGCGATCCCGCATGGGCATGGTCACACAGTGAGCTAAGCTGTTCCAGCTCCATGCTGACGGGCCCCGAACCGACACTGCGACGGCGGCGACTCCTTCCGCTCGTCGGGACCGTCGTCGGCGCCGCCGCCGGCTTCGCGTTCTACATCTTCTTCGGCTGCGACAGTGGTTGATGGACCCGATCGAATCCCGTGCTGACCACCGGCTTTGGTGCAGCGCTGGGCTTCGTCGCGACCGTGAGTCGCCGTTAAACCGCTCAGACCCTCGCGCTAGTATTGGCCGCTCGTGACACGGCGACTCGTAGAAGCGGCTCGGGCCGAGCACCGTCTGGGCGAAGCGTCCCGATGGTTGCTCGGTCTCCCCGTGCCCGACGAGGTCGTGGTGGTCGGCGCGACACCGGATGCCGCAAGCGAGCAGGTCCGCGCCCTCGCGAAGGTGCGCGGAAGCGCGTTTGGTCATCACCGCTTCACGCTCGGCCGGCTCGCGACGGAGCTGGCGAAGGTCACGCTCGCCGACCTCGGCCTGGTACCGATCGGTCGGCTTCCGTTCGAGGCGCTGTGCGCGCGCGTCGTGGATCGGCTGCGCCATGGCGGCAAGCTCGCGCGGCTGATGCCCGTGGTCGATCAGCCCGGCCTGCCCGCGGCACTCGCGCGCACGCTCGACGAGCTACGGCAGGCCGGCGCGTCGCACGTCGAGGGCGATGCGGATCTGACCGAGGCGCTCGGCGTGCTCGTCGAGGAGCTCGCCACGAGCAAGCTCGCCGATCGCACGCTCGTGTTTCAGCTCGCCACCGAGGTCGCCCGCGGCGCGAGCGAGAGCGCGTTGCTCGGGCATCACGCGATGTTCATCGACGTGCCGGTGCGGACGTTCGTCGAGGAGCAGCTCGTAGCGGCGTTCGTCGGGCGCGCGCCGAGCGTGTTCGCGTGCGTGCCCGCCGGCGATCGCACGACGGATCGGCTGGCCGGCGTGCTCGGCTGCGAGATCGAGAAGCTCGCGACGGTGCCGGCGGATTCGCTCTCGCGTGTGCAACGGCATCTGTTCGCGGGAACCGCCCAGGTCGCGGTGGGTGACGACACGGTCGCTGTGATGTCGGCCCCGGGCGAGAGTCGCGAGTGCGTGGAGCTCGCGCGGCGGGTGATGCACGAGGCACAGCGCGGCACGCTGTTCGATCGGATGGCGATCCTGCTGCGCTCGCCCGAGCACTATCGTGCACACCTCGAGGAGGCGCTCGGCCGCGCGGGAATCCCGACGCACTTCGCGCAGGGCACGCGGCTGCCGGATCCGTCGGGTCGCGCGTTCCTCGCGCTCCTCGCGTGCGCCGCAGAGGAGCTGTCGGCACGGCGGTTCGCCGAGTACCTGTCGCTGGGCGAGGTTCCCGACGCGACCGCGGCGGACCAGCCGCCGCTGCCGCCGCCGCCCGGTGAGCGCTGGGTCCCGCCCGACGAGGAGCTGGTGCCTCGCGCGCTCGCTGCGGCCGAAGAGGAGGAGGATCGCGGAGACGAGACTGCACCGAACCTCGACCGCGATGGCGCGCCGCTGCCCCCACCGAACCTTGCGGCGGCTGTCGTCGCCGGCTCCCTGCGCGCACCGTGGCGCTGGGAGCGCCTACTTCACGACGCCGCCGTGATCGGTGGCCGCGATCGATGGGTGCGTCGCCTCGACGGTCACGCCGAGAAACTTCGCCTCGACGCCCACGACGACGAGCTGGCCCGCGAGCATCGAGAGCGCGACCTCGCCGACCTCGCGGCCCTCCGCCGTTTTGCGATACCGCTGGTCGACGACCTCGCGGCACTACCGGCAAGCGCGAACTGGGGCACATGGATCGAGCGACTCACGGCGCTCGCGTCCCGCACGCTGCGCGACCCGACCCGTGTCCAGGCAGTGCTCGCGAATCTGAACCCGATGGCGCAGATCGGGCCGGTGTCACTGAGCGAGGTGCGC
>JBBQFU010000488.1:0-3868 GCA_038322185.1 Haliangiales bacterium | reverse complement strand
GACCTGCTCGTGGAGGCCGGTGGGGAGGGCGGAATTGCCCTTTCCTGTGAATCCGAAGTTGAGGGGAAGGCCGTCGGTGGCCCGAAGCATGGCCTGGAGGTAGAAGGCGCCCGGGGTGCAGGTCGTGGCGCAGGTGCCGGTCGCGGGTCCGGTACCCCCGCCGATCATGGTGGTGAGGCCGGCGGCAATGGCTTCAAAGGCCTGTTGTGGGCAGATGAAGTGAATGTGGGTATCGAGGCCGCCGGCGGTGAGGAGGAGACCTTCGCTGGCGATGACCTCGGTGGTGACGCCGACGATCATTCCGGGGGAAACGCCGGCCATGACGTCGGGATTGCCGGCTTTTCCGATGCCGGTGATGCGCCCGTTCTTGATACCGATGTCGGCCTTGAAGATCCCGGAGGTATCGACGACCAGGGCATTGGTGATGACGCAGTCGAGGGCGAGATCGGGGGGCACGCCGGTGGCTTGGCCCATGCCGTCGCGGAGCGTCTTGCCGCCGCCGAACTTGCATTCGTCGCCGTAGACCGCGAAGTCCTGCTCGACCTCGGCGATGAGACCGGTGTCACCGAGCCGCACGCGGTCGCCCGTGGTCGGCCCGTAGAGATCCGCGTACGCGCGGCGACCGAGACGATGCGTCACGACGGGGTCTCCTGCGGAATGACCGGGCTCGAGTCGCGCGTGCGCGGCTGCTTCGCGACGACGAGTCGCACGGTCTTCTGCTCGCCGGGCTCGAAGCGCACCGCGGCGCCGGCGGGGATGTCGAGGCGCATGCCGCGCAGTGGTTCACGATCGAACGCCAGCGCGCGGTTGGTCTCGACGAAGTGACAGTGGCTGCCGACCTGGATCGGCCGGTCACCGGTGTTGGTCACCACGATCTCGCGCGTGGTGCGGCCCTCGTTGAGCACGATGTCGCCGTCGCCGACGAGGATCTCGCCGGCACCGATGCGCTGGGGCAGCTCGGTGAAGCGCGCGCGGTCGGGCACGGGCAGGAAGCTGCCGTACAGGGCGAGCTCGAGGTCGCCGTGGTCGGCAACGATCGGGTGATGCACGGTGACGAGCTTGGTGCCGTCGGGGAACGTGCCCTCGACCTGAACTTCGGTGATCAGGTCGGGCACGCCGTCCATCACCTGGTAGCGGCCGAGGATCGTCCGGCCGATGTCCATGAGCTCGGCCACACGGCGACCGTCGCGGATGAGCTCGAGCAGCTGCGTCGCGATCAGCGCGATCGCCTCGGGATAGTTGAGACGCACGCCGCGCGCGAGGCGCTTCTGAGCGAGGAAGCCGGCGTTGTGCAGGAGCAGCTTGTCGACGTCTCGGGGGGCGAGCCTCACGCAGCGGTTCGTATCACCGCCTTCGCCTCTGAGGTAACCTCGATCCGATGTTCGCGCGTGCTGTGGTGGCCGTGCTCCTCACGGGCTGTTCGTTCATGCAGATCGATCGCCCGCCGCGAGCGGTGCGTGCAAGCGATCGCATGCCGGGACCGCAGTGCACGACGAACCGCACGATGCCTGCGCTCGATGCCGTGCTCGCAGTGGTCAGCGTTGCCGGCGGGATCGGAATTGCGACCGGCGCGATCCAGCGCACCCAGGAGGATGGCATCAAGACGCCGCTGTCGTCCGATGAGAAGGTCGTGCTGTCGACGACCGCGATCATCGAGGGCGCGCTGTTCGCGTGGTCGGCGTACTACGGCTATCAGACCACGGGCGCGTGTCGCGAGATGCGCGAGTGGATCGCGCGCGAGCCGATGCCGCAGCAATATCCGCCGCAGCAATACGCGCCGCCGCAGAACGCGCCGCCGCCAGGAGCGCCACAGTGAATCGCGTGATCGCGCTCGTCCTGTGCCTCGCGCTCGCGGGCTGCTCGTTCGTGCTGGTCAAGCCCGTCCGCACGACCGAGCAGGTGCCACAGCAGTGGCCGATCTGCACCGAGCACTACTTCTGGCAGGCCGTCGATGGTGCGGTCGCGGTGATCGCGCTCACCGGTCTCGTCTACTTCCTCCGCCAGGACGACGAGTGGGCGCCGGTCGGTGCGGTGTTCGAGGGCGGGCTCGCCGCCGGTTTCGGTGCATCCGCGATCAATGGTCTCGGCAAGACCGGCGGCTGTCGAGATGCGCGCGCTGCCTACGAAGCGGCCGCCGAGCGCGAATCGTTGCAGACCAAACGGCGCTGAGCTACGCGCGTTTTGGCTTCTTCGCCGCGGGCTTCTTCGCCGCGGGCTTCTTCGCTGCCTTCTTCGGGGCGATCACGAGATCCGCGGGCGCGAGCTCGGGGTAGCGCTCGAAGTACGCGCGAACCTGCTTGGCGACCGGCGTCTTGCCGGCAAACGCTGCGAGCAGGCGCGCCGCGATCGGTCCACGAACGTTCACCAGCACGTCCGTCAGCTGCTGCCGCGCGTACGGCCCCTGCTTGCCCTCGCACTTGCGTTCGAGGATCGGTAGCAGCGCCAGGCCATGCTGCTCGAGGTACCGCAACGTGACGCGACCGTCGTTGATGAACCGGAACTGCTCGAGGACGACCGGATCGGTGGTGAGCAGCGGGATGTGCTCGCTCGCGAAGTGCGGGTACCACGGCATGCCGTGCTCGCGCAGTTCGGCGGCGAACCGCTCCGCGAGCTCGCGGCTCTGCGCGGCAACAGCGAGGGCAGGGCGCGCGTGGCGCGGCGCCGCATCGTATTCCGCGGTGGCACCAGCCGTGAGCTGCGCACGATCATCGTCGCTTCCCTCGCGGTGGACTCGACCGAGATACTCGGCGAGGTGACCTTTGGCGTGCGAGACCGACGTGTCGTTCGCCGAGGAGCTCCCGCCGTCCATCGCCTTCAGCCGGATCGCGAGCCGTGTCTCGCTCTTGGGATAGTCGGGATCGTCGTAGTCGCTGCACAGCGACCACGCCGCGACGGCCACCCGCACGGCGAAGCCCGCACCGTGCTCACGCCGCAGCAGCTCGAGGAGCGCGCAGTCCGGATACGGTCCGCTGCGTGCGCCGAGGAGCGATGCGAGTCCGGCAGCCTCTTCGACGGTCGCCGCCTGACCCGGCTGCCACGTCAGCGCCCACTCCACCAGCGCCCGACCAGTGCCGTCGCACTTGGCCAGCCCGCGCTTCCAGCACGGTCGATACCGGGCGAGCGCTTCATCGACGATCGCGTGCAGCGCCGCCACCGTGCTCGCGCGGAACGACGGAACACCCCACGTGTGTTCCTTCGCGAGCGCCGCACGGCCCTCGTCGGTCCACACCACTTCGTCCGTCACCATTTGCGAGACCATGGATCCTCCCCGAGGAATGTGCACGCCGCGCGCAGTAGATCGCGCGTGGCGTGAACGACCGCCTCGATGTCGACACCGGCAATGCGAAACAGCGCACCGTCGGCGAGCGGGCTGCCTGCGACGATGAGCGGTGAATCCTTGGGAACGGGCGCGAGCGCGGCGAGCTGCGCCGCGGCGAGCGCCGTCACGCGCGGACCGAGCAGCACCGCGGTGCCGATCGCCTGGAACCGGCGCATCTTCACCGCGGTGTCGCCGGCGAGCAGCACGCGGTCGTGGAGCAGGCGCCGCTCGTCGACCGTGATGGCGAGCGTGGTGTCGAGGCGCGTCGCGTCCCAGCGCTCGCCGTACGCGACACGGCCGCACGTCACGACATCGCCGAGCACGAGCGTGCTCGATGCGGCGAGCATGATCTCGGTGGTCTGCACGTAGCTCGCGTCGCGGTACGGCACGATCGCATCGGGCACGACGAGCACGTTCGCATGTGCCTCGACCACGACGCGCGTGTGCTGGCGCGTGCTGCCCTTGTAGACCTTCGTCGAGGCCTGCGTGGTGACGACACATGTCGCGCCGGTCGCAACGGTGACCTCGAGCGAGACCGAATCTCCGTCG
>JBBQFU010000487.1:0-3882 GCA_038322185.1 Haliangiales bacterium | reverse complement strand
GTCGGCGTCCGTCAGGTCGATGCCCATCGCGAACTTGATCGGCTCGCGCACCAGGTGCAGATGCGCGGGCTGCGACACGATGCTGAACGCCATGAAGCGCGGATCGCCGCTGCGCATAGAGCCGTCCGCCTGCCCTTCCGCGATCAGCGCAGTGATGCCCGCGTGAATCCGGCGGAGTGCCGCGGTGCCCGTCTCCGGCGGAATTCGGCCCGCTGCGAGCTCCTGGACCATGAGGCGAGGGGCTTCGGGATAGGCGGCGAAGTACGCGAAGAACGCGCGCTCGACTGCTTCGGCACGGTCCAGCGGAGTGCCGGGGCCGGCAACCGCGGCGAGCACGCTCTCGGCCAGCGGCTCCATAACCGCAGCTACCACCTGCTCATAGAGCCCGCGTTTCGAGCCGAAGTGATACGTGATCGCGCCAAGGTTGGCGCCCGCAGCCGTGGTGAGGGCCCGGACGGACGCCCCGTCATAGCCGTATTGCGCGAAGATTTCGCGTCCAGCGGCGAGGAGGTCAGTGTGGGTAGGCCCGAAGCAGTCATGTTTCATACGTTTGTATGAATAATGCGGGCGTTGTTTATCCGCAAGGTACGGCGAAGGCGAAGGTGCGGCGAAGGCGAAGGTCTACTGCGGACTTGTGTCGAATGCCCGCTCAATCGCGTTCATGATGACGCTGGAATAAGCCTTCTGCTTCGTCAGGACCGCGTGGGCCCCGTTGGCCAGACAGGCATCGCGGACGGCATCCGTAGCCCTGCCTGTACAGACGATGATGAGCATATCCGGCGCGGCCGCTTTCAGCTTCTCCACAACGTGCGGCCCGCTGGTATCGGCGAGCCCCAGGTCGACCAGAGCGACATCGAACGGAGCGGCTTCGATGAGGTTCAGCGCGTCCGACAGCGACTCCACCTGCGTCAGGTCGAGGTCGCGGCCGAGATGATGGTCGAGCTCGAGCTCCAGAAGCATCACCTGCGCGGGATCATCTTCGAGGAGCAGTGTACGGAGCGGGCGCTTGTGAAGCATGATTCAGCCTCGTGAAAGAAACAGCGCGGAAGATCAGCCTATCGCGGAGAATTGGCAACAGCGATCTTGCGGAGCAAGGTGTTCCGACGATGAAAGACCTGGGCCGGAGTGGTATGAGCACGGATGACGGACGGATCGACCTGCCGAAGCCGGTCGGCGACGAAATTCTGAGCGTGATAGGCGGCAGCCGCGATGAAGCCTTCGATCAGCTCACATCCCTCGCCGCGCGGTTGCTGCACGTGAAGGCATCGCTCATCACACTGGTGGGGGAAGAGCGCCAGTACTTCAAGAGCGCGGTCGGGGTAGACGAGCCGTGGCGGAGTGCGGGAGGTACACCGCTGTCGCATTCATTCTGCCGGCATGCGGTGGAGTCCGGCACCACGCTGCTGATAGAGGACGCGCGAGAAAACCCTCTGGTAGCCGATAATCCTGCCGTGTCCGAGCTCGGCGTTATCTCGTATGCGGGCATACCGATCCGTACTCCTGCAGGTGATGTGGTGGGCACGCTGTGTGTGCTCGACTCCGTCCCCCGTCAGTGGACTTCTGAGGAAGTCCGCATGCTTGAAGTGCTCGCGGATACAGCAACGGACCTGCTGGCGGATCGGCTGCATGGAACGCCCGCCACGGACGCGCTGTGGCAGGTCGTGTCCCGCCACCTCGACCTGCTGACCCGGTACGACGTGATGGTCTCCAGTGGCATTCATGCGCGTGATGCCGGGGAGGAGCCGAGGCTGCTGAGCGAGATCGAAAGCACGCGCCGGCAGATGGCTCGCGAGTTGGAAGCAATCCTGCAACGCCACAGCACCGCGAGCGAGTCCGGCAGCGTAATTCTCGAAGCGGTCGCGCTGTATCTGGATGCTTCGCGCGATAAGGAGCGTGCGTCGGCAGCCGTGGCTGCGCCTCGCGGGCTGGCGGACTACGAGCAGGCGTGTATCGCTGCGAGCGCTGCTGAGGACGCGATCAGGCGCGCAGTGGTGCGATACCCCGAGGTGCGGGACCTATGAGCGCGACAGAAACCGAGCTCGTGGCGGTCGCGCCCGGGCACGTGGATCACACGTCGCACACAAGAAAGCCGCTGCCGTGGCGCGGCAACGCACGCACCACGACGATCGTCGGCCTGCTGGCGAGCGACCTGTTCGCGTGGCTCGCGTGCACAGCCGCGCTCAAGCTGATTGCAGCGGCTGTAGGCATCACCTTCATCGTGGTGTGGATCAGCTGGTTCATCCCGGTGTTCTGGGTGAGTGTGCGCGCCGTCATGCGTAGGTATCCGGCAGTCGGGATGGCGCCTTCGGAAGAAGTCAGACGCTCCTTCCTCGCGGCGACGGCGGCCGTCGCCGCGAAGCTCATCGCGCTTCTCGCCATTGGCGAGACCACGAGCATCGTACTGTTCTCGCTGACTCCCTGGCTCGTAGTTCCTTTCGTGGAATGGTACTGTCGCGCGTTTACGCGCGCTGCGCTCCGGCGGAGGAACCTCTTCGGTGTGCCGGTGCTTATCCTGGGCACGGGCTCCAATGCGCGGCGCGCGATCCGTGAGCTCAAGGCGCAACCGGACATGGGGCTGGTACCGGTCGCATGCTTCGGCGACGAGGCTGGCGCGATGGCCGAGGGGCACATCGAGGGCGTGCCGGTGCTCGGCAGCCTCGATGATGCGATTACGTATCGGTTCGACTACGGCATCACACATGGCATGCTGGCGCTTACGCGTCGGGAGGCGGGTCCCACGCGTCTGATCGAGCTGCTCGACCAGTTCGCCGAATGCATCCCGTCAATTTACATATTTCCCAACCTGGTGGGCCTTGCCAACATGTCCGTTCGGCCGCTTCCGCTCGGACCTTACCTCGGACTCAGTGTCTCTCACGCACGCTTCTCCGAGCTGAACAGCGCACTCAAACGTGCGTTCGACATTGCGATGGCAATCCCAGTGACGCTGATCGCAGCACCGGTGATCGCAATGGGCGCAGCCGCTGTGAAGCTCAACAGCCCCGGGCCTGCGTTCTACTCACAGACGAGGGAAGGCCGTAACGGCAGGCCGATCCGGATCTGGAAGCTGCGCACGATGGTCGTGGATGCGGACGCGCGGCTCGCTGTGCACCTCACAGCAAATGCGGAAGCGCGTTTCGAGTGGGAGCGCACGCTGAAGCTGCGCAACGACCCCCGGATCATCCCTCGGGTGGGCAGGTTCCTGCGTCGTGCGAGCGTCGATGAGCTGCCGCAGCTCTGGAATGTACTGAACGGCAGCATGAGCCTGGTCGGGCCCCGGGTGATGGCCAGAGGCGAAGTCGAGCTGTACTCGCTGCGCGGTCAGCGTCTGCGCAGAGACGTACCGCCGGGACTTACCGGCCTGTGGCAGGTAAGCCATCGCAACAACAGCGACCTCAGGATCCGTGAAGTCGCCGACTCATATTACGTGGAAAACTGGTCGATCTGGATGGACCTGTGGATTCTGCTGCGTACGGTGCGCGTCGTTGTGGTCGCCGAAGGGGCGTACTGAGTTCGTCGGAGCGCGCGCGTCGATGCGGTCATGCGTGCCGGTGCCGTCAAGCGTGCCGACGCGGTACCGCACGTGCGACGGCGATCGTCGCGCCGGCCAGGAAGCCGAGCGCTGTCGCCAGTATGACGATCAGGGGTTTGTGAGGGCGCACCGGTCGTGCGGTGACCGAGGGGCGATCGATCACGTGCACCATGCTCCCGCCGATCACGCGCTGGATGGTCGAGCGCCACGCGTCCTTCAACGCGTCAGCAGCGAGACTGTCGAACGTCGCGCGTGGGAAGACGAGCGTATCGACGGTCTCCGCCAGCGCCGCGAGGCGGCGGGCGGCCTGACCGGGTGCGAGCGCCAGGATGGTGAGGTCAGAGGACTGGTTC
>JBBQFU010000486.1:0-3910 GCA_038322185.1 Haliangiales bacterium | reverse complement strand
CTGACGGGCGCAGTTCGGTGGATGAGTCGATGATCACTGGTGAGCCGATCCCGGTCACGAAGTCCGTGGGTGACGCTGTCATCGGCGCGACGATCAACGGTACCGGCGTGCTGTTGATGCGAGCGGAGAAGGTCGGCGCGGATACGCTCTTGTCGCAGATCGTGCACATGGTCGCGGATGCGCAGCGCAGTCGCGCGCCGATCCAGAAGCTCGCGGATCGAGTGTCCGCTTGGTTCGTGCCGACCGTCGTGCTCATGGCCATTGCCTCGGCGATCCTGTGGGCCGTGGTTGGTCCCGATCCAAAGGCCGCGCACGCGCTGCTCGTGGCCGTCTCGATCCTGATCATCGCGTGTCCGTGTGCGCTCGGTCTGGCGACGCCGATGTCGATCACCGTTGCGATGGGCAGGGGAGCCGGCCTTGGCGTGCTGTTCAAGAGCGCCGAGTCGATCGAGCTGCTGCGGTCGGTGGACACGCTGATCGTCGACAAGACCGGCACGCTCACTGAGGGTCGTCCGAGCCTGCAGAACGTCGAGGTGGCGTCCGGATTCACGGCGGAGGAGGTGCTTGGCCTCGGAGCCGCTGTCGAGGCTGGAAGCGAGCACCCCCTGGCGGAGGCGATCGTCGACGGCGCTCGTGTGCGTGGCCTGGCGCCGCAGGCGGCTACCGACTTTCAGTCGGTGACCGGCAAGGGTGTCACCGCACACGTCGACGGCACACAGGTTGCGCTCGGCAATGCCGCACTGATGGAGCAACTCGGCGCGAACGTTGCGCGGCTGATGGAACCGGCCGAACGACTCCGCGAACAAGGTCACACCGCGATGTTCATATCGGTCGACGGCATCGCAGCGGGAGTGGTCAGTGTCGCGGACACGATCAAGGAAACGACCCAGCGCGCAATCGGTGACCTGCGCGCCGAAGGCATTCGCATCATCATGCTGACCGGCGACAACGCCACGACCGCTCAGGCGGTTGCTGACCAGATCGGAATCGACGAAGTCGAAGCTGACGTGCTTCCGGATCAGAAAGCGAACATTGTCAAGCGGCTGCAGTCCGAGGGCCGGCGAGTAGCGATGGCTGGCGACGGCATCAATGACGCGCCGGCGCTCGCACAGGCAGACGTCGGTATCGCGATGGGAACAGGGACCGACATCGCCATGGAGAGCGCCGACGTGACACTCGTGAAAGGCGATCTTCGAGGGATCACGCGAGCGATCAGGATCAGCCACGCAACGATGCGCAACATCAAGCAGAACCTGTTCTTCGCATTCGGCTACAACACGCTCGGCATTCCCATCGCGGCCGGCGTGCTGTACCCCTTCACCGGCATGCTCTTGAGCCCGATGATCGCCGCCGCTGCGATGAGCTTCAGCAGTGTCTCGGTGATCGGCAACGCCCTGCGACTGCGAAATGCCGATGTCTGAACAGACCGAAATTCCCAGCGAGCCCTGCGCTCGCGAATAACCGGTTCCCGCAACGCGTGGATTGAGCAAACTGAATCTCGTGCAAACTACGATATGTAGTATGTCGAGCATGCGCTTCCTTCGCCTCCACTTGCTCCATCTCGTTCGCACGTCCCTGCTCATCTGCGCCGCGCTGCTCGCGTCGGCCTCGCCCGCGACAGCCGCGCCATCAGGGCTGGTCAGCAAGCAGCAGCAGGTCGAAGCACTTGAAGCGCAAGTCAGTGCCCTGGAGGAGCGCTACGGCGGGCTCCAGGAGCGATTTCGTGGCGCGCAGGTGGAGCAGCGCCGACTGAACCGAACGTCACTGAAGGCGACCCAGAAGCTCGAGCACACGCGAGCGGAGCTGGTCACTGCGCGAGAGCGGCTCATGAATCGTGTTGTCGCCCTCTACCAGGATTCTTCCTCGTCGCCACTGGTCGAGCTGGCGGTGGCGGGTTCGATCTCGGAGGCATTCGATCGCGTCGAGGCCGTAAACCGAATCAGTCAGAGCGACGCCGACTACGTCGATTCGGTCATCAAGCTCGAGCGCCGCGTCAAGAAGCAAGAACGGGCGGTGCGAACAGCGCGCGATTCGCATGCGAAGCTGACTCGTCGAATGGCCAATGACTCCAGACAGATGCAGCGGTTGCTCGTCGAGCGTCGAGGGGCCCTCGCCTCGGCCAACACCGAGGTGCGGATCCAGATGGAGCGCGATCGGCGAGCGGCGGCGGTAGCGACCACGGCCGCATCCCGCGAGCGAGTTGCACAGCTGCAGGGCGTCGGATCCGTAGTCGAGCCGAGTTCGAGCGTCGGCACGCAGTCATCTCCGGCGGCGAGTCCTGCGGCAACCAGCTCCGAAAGTAGCGCCGCGAGCGACCAGTCGCCCGAATCAAGCGTCAGCGTCCCGCTGCCGCCGAGTTCGAGTTCTGCGGCTCGGGCGGCACAGATCGCGATGGGCAAGGTTGGCGCGCCATATGTGTGGGCCGCGGCTGGGCCTGATTCGTTCGACTGCTCGGGGTTGGTCGTGTGGGCGTTCGCGCAGGCGGGCCGACCCGGACTGCCTCACTCCACCTACTCGCTCATCACGATGGGCGTCGAAGTGCCGTTGTCTCAGGCGCAGGTCGGGGACCTGGTGTTCACCAACAGCACGGGGCACATGGGGATCTACGTTGGCGGAGGGCAGATGGTTCACTCGCCACGCACTGGTCGAACCGTCAGCGTCGAGCCGCTGACGTACTACTCGGTCACCGCCGTACGGCGAATCTGAGCCGGTCGGTCCTCGGTTGTGACGTCGCCACAGCGTGGTATGTCGAGCGTGTCTGAATTCGGCCGGAGCAGGCCGACTCGAGAAGCCGCGTAACTTCGACATTCTGTAGAACCCCGTTTGATCGACCACGGGGTCCTCCATGGACGCCACTCGACCCGCAGCCCGACACCACCACTCGACCCTGACCGAGCGCCGAGCAGGCAGCCTCCGGCGGCGCCAACGCGCTCGAAGGATGCTTGGCGCACTCGTGATCCTGGTGGCTGTGCTGCTCGCCCTCGCATGGATCACGCGTGCATCGTGGCAGCAAGCGCCTCTGCGGATACCGAGCCGCGTCACGACGGCTGACACATCGCCGCAGCTGCAGATCGAACTTGGACGCGGGCGAACGCCATTGCTCGACGCCGCGACGGTTGAGGTCGATGACCGAGTCGTGGAGGCACGACTACGGATCGATCGTCGCGTCATCACGCTGCAGCTTCCGAGTCTGGCTGAGGGGGCACACCGGTTGACGGTCGGCGTTCCTGGAGCCGCCTTGCAGTCACGTGATCAATCGTTGCGGTCGACCGTCGTCGTCGACACGACGGCTCCCCGGTTGAGCGTTCGCACGGAGCAGGGCGCACCGACGGGCCAGCGCGCGGCGATCGTCGTGTCGGTCGACACGGAGGACGGGTCCTCGGTTTCCATCGTGGAGCCCGTGCAGCGCACCATCGAGCTGGTCTCCGGTCGCGGCAAGGCGTCTGTCGCGCTTCGCGAGGGGCGACACAGTCTCACGGTCGAATCGCGCGATGCGGTCGGCAACGTGGAGCGAGTCTCGAGACGTGTTTGGGTCGACACAACGCCCCCCACGCTCGACGAACTGGACTTCCCCGCGGTCTCAAAGATGCGTTCGCCGCGCTTCGTCCTGCCGGTGCGCGACAACGGGCCTGCGCAATCGCTCTCAGTCAACGCAAGCATCGATGGTCGTGCCGTGACCGCTAAGTTGGTGAACGGAGCTGTTCACGTTCGATCACGCGAGCCCCTGTCCGAGGGCGAACATGCGTTGCGTGTCGTGGTGACGGATGGAGGCGGCAATGCGAGCGAGCGGACTGCATCGTTCGTCGTCGATTCGACTGAATCGCTGGGTGCGGCCACCATCCGCGCCGGTGCTCGGGGCGAGGACGTCAAGCTGCTCCAGCGCGAGCTGGCCCGTCCCGGGGCGTGGACC
>JBBQFU010000485.1:0-3911 GCA_038322185.1 Haliangiales bacterium | reverse complement strand
CGGCGTATCGATCGCGGCGTCGGCCGGTGGCTTCGCTCCGCTTTGCTGGCTCCGCGTGTAGAACGCGAGTGCCAGCATCATCGCGTCACACATCGTTGCGGACGAACGACTCGGCGATGCAGACACAAATCACGCACCGTTCGATCTCATCGCGCGTCACGGATGATTGCCGTTGATCGCGTTCCTGTCATGCATCGTATGGTCGGCTTCCGCAACGTCCTGGTTCACGAGTACGAGGATGTGGACGTGCGGCTCGTGCAACTGAGCGAGTCCTGAACCCCTCCACCCGGGCGAGCAGTGAGGCGCGTCGAGGTGTACGATTCGCCGGCATGCCCGACGTCGTCGTCCGTTCACAACGTGTGGTTACCGGGGGCGAGGAGAAGCCCGCTGCGATTCACATCACGGGCGGCGTGATCTCGCGCGTCGCCGCATGGGACGACGTGCCCGCCGGCGCGACGCTCGTCGACTACGGCGACCTCGCGGTGCTGCCTGGCATCGTCGATACACACGTGCACCTCAACGAGCCGGGCCGCACCGAGTGGGAGGGCTTCGCGACGGCCACGCGCGCCGCGGCGATCGGCGGCATCACCACGCTCGTCGACATGCCGCTCAACTCGGTCCCGCCGACCACGAGCCGCGAGGGCTTCGCGGCCAAGCGCGCCGCGGCGACCGGGCAGTGCGCCGTCGACGTCGGGTTCTGGGGCGGCGTGGTCCCGGGCAATCAGCGCGAGCTCGCCGGCATGGTTGCCGACGGCGTGCGCGGGTTCAAGTGCTTCCTCGTCGACAGCGGTGTCGAGGAGTTCGGCTGGGTCGGCGAGACCGAGCTCGCACCGGCGATGCAGATCTTGTCGGGGCTGAACGTCCCGCTACTCGTGCACGCGGAGGTCGCAGGACCGATCGACGCGGCGACCGCGCAGCTGGCCAACGCGGACCCACGCGCGTACGCGACGTATCTCGCCTCGCGACCGCCCGCCGCCGAGGAGCAGGCGATCCAGCTGGTGACCCGGCTGTGCCGTGACACCGGTGCGCGCACACACATCGTTCATCACTCGGCGGCGAGCGCGCTCGGCCTGCTGCGCGACGCACGTGCCGAGGGCTTGCCGCTATCGGCGGAGACGTGCCCGCACTATCTGCACTTCACCGCCGAGACGATTCCCGACGGTGCCACGCCATTCAAGTGCTCGCCGCCGATCCGCGACGCTGCGAATCGCGAGGCGCTGTGGCAGGCCCTCGCCGAGGGCGTGCTCGATTTCGTGGCGAGCGACCACTCGCCGTGCACGCCGGCACTCAAGGGGATCGAGGCCGGCGACTACATGGCGGCGTGGGGCGGCGTGGCCGGCCTGCAGCTCGCGCTACCGGTCGTTTGGACCGAGGCATCGGCACGCGGACACACGCTCGTCGACATCGTGCGCTGGATGTGCGCGGGACCGGCCAAGCTCGCGGGGCTCACCGGCAAGAAGGGCGCGATCGCGGCAGGCTGCGACGCCGACCTCGTGGTGCTCGCGCCCGACGAGCGCACCACCGTGACCGCCGACAATGTTCACCACCGCCACAAGGTCACGCCGTATGCCGGCGAGACCCTGCGTGGCACCGTTCACGCGACGTATCTGCGCGGAAACCTCGTCGCCGAGCGTGGCAAGGCGCTCGCGAGTGACTCTGGAGTCCTGTTAATCCGATGAGCGAAGCATTCCTAGATCTGCCCGACCTCGCGAGCGAGACCGTTGGTGGCGCCGCGATCCTGTGCAACGACGAGTTCTTCGCCGAGAAGGAGAACTTGCTCAAGCCGCACGCCGCCGTGTGGAAGGAGCACGAGTACACCGACCGCGGCAAGTGGATGGACGGCTGGGAGAGCCGCCGCTATCGCCCCACCGACGGCGTCGCGCCCGCACGTGATAGCGACATCCACGACTGGTGCATCGTGCGCCTCGGGATGCCCGGCGTGATCAAGGGTGTCGTCGTCGACACCGCGTGGTTCCGCGGCAACTATCCCGACAGCTGCGCGCTGTGGGGCACGTCGATCGACGATCCACTCGACCTGCGTGCGCTGCAGACCGCGACGTGGACGCCGATCGTTCCGCGCTCGCCGCTCGAAGGCAATCAGCCGAACGTGTTCACGGTGCGCTCGCTCGAGCGCTTCACGCACGTGCGCCTCGACATCTTCCCCGACGGCGGCGTCGCGCGCCTGCGCGTTCACGGCGAGGTCGTTCCCGACTGGAACCGCATCGCCGGACCGCTCGATCTCGCCGCGCTCGAGAACGGCGCGGTCGTCGAGGCATGCAGCGACATGTTCTTCGGCTCGCGCAATAACCTGATCAAGCCCGGCTCGTCGCGCAGCATGGCCGATGGCTGGGAGACCCGGCGCCGGCGTGGCGACGGCAATGACTGGGCGATCGTGCGGCTCGCTGCCGGCGGCACCATCGAGCAGCTCGAGCTCGACACCTCGCACTTCAAGGGCAACGCACCCGCACTCGCGAGGGTCGAGGGCGTGTTCGCTCCGCGGACCAGCGTCGACGAGCTCGAGGGCTGGCGCGAGCTGTTGCCGAGGACGCCGGTCCAGGCGCACACGCGTCATCGCTTCGATCACCAGCTGCGGCGCATCGGTCCGGTCACGCACCTGCGCGTCAGCGTGTTCCCGTGCGGTGGTATCGCGCGCCTGCGCGCGTGGGGCGCCCGCGAGGTCGATGCATCGCCGGGCCTCGCACGGCTCAACCAGATGTCCGTCGAGGATGCGACCGGTGCGCTGCGCCGATGCTGCGGCTCGACGAAGTGGGCGGCTGCCGTCGCCTCTGCACGGCCGTTCGAGGATGTGCCCGCGATGCTGCGAGCCGCCGAACGCACGTGGTGGTCGCTCGCCGTCGAGGATCACCTCGAGGCGTTCGCGGCACATCCGCGGATCGGCGAGGCGAAAGTTCCCGCGACCGGCGATGCCGCATGGTCCAAGGGCGAGCAGCACGCTGCCTCCGCCGCATCGGCAGACACACTCGCCGCGCTTGCCGAAGCAAACCGAGCCTACGAGTCGCAGCTCGGCTTCATCTTCATCGTGTGCGCGACGGGCCGCACCGCTGACACGATGCTCGCCGACATCCGGCGGCGCCTCGCGAACTCGCGTCAGAGCGAGGTGCGCACCGCCGCCGAGGAGCAGGCGAAGATCACGCGGCTGCGCCTCGCCAAACTCGTTCAGGAGCTCTCATGATCACGACGCACGTCCTCGATACATCGGTCGGTCGTCCCGGTCGCGGCATCGCGATCGAGCTCGAGCGTGTCGAGCATGGTGTGTGGCACCTCGTCGGTGGCGGCGTGACCGACGACGACGGCCGGCTGCGCACGCTGACGCCCGAGGGCCCGGTGCAGCCCGGCACCTATCGCATCCGCTTCCAGACCGGCGCGTATTTCACCGCGCAGAGCACCGACGGGTTCTTCCCGGTCGTCGAGATCCAGTTCAGCGTCGTCGACGGCGCGCAGCACTATCACGTTCCGCTGCTGCTCAACCCGTACGGATACTCGACCTATCGAGGGAGTTGATGGCGATCGAGTACTGGGTCACCTGTGCGCTCGATCCTTGGCCCGCGCTGGGGCAGGACGACGCGTTCGGTGAGATCGTCGATGCGCTGCAGACCAGCGGCGAGTACCAGTACGACGACGCCGTCGAGGTCTCGCTCGAGGAAGCGGCGCCGTCGTTCGTGCCGGTCGGTTCGGTCGTGCTCCGCGTCGTGGGTCCGAGCAGCGCCAACTGGGACGAGGTGCTCGAGCTCCTCGATGCGATCGCCGCCGCAGGGGATGGGGTCGTGTTCTCCGAGGATCGCCAGATCGTGCTCGACCGTCGCTCGGTGAGGCCGGGGGTGAAGGCGTTCAAGGAGAACCCGAAGTGGGCCACCACGCTCGCTGCGAAGTGGCCGGGACTACAAGTTCTG
>JBBQFU010000484.1:0-3925 GCA_038322185.1 Haliangiales bacterium | reverse complement strand
ATGCGTACTCACTTCGCAATCACAGCAATCATCGCAATCGCCTCGACGCTAATCGCCACAGGGTGCTCTCTGCCGAATACGGATGGCACCACGAGCGCGGGGCGCCCCAAGAAGGCGACGACTGTGCTCTTGTTCGACATGTCGGGCTCGTCCGTCGGCGTTCCTCGCGCGCAGTACGAAAAAGTCTTCAGGCGCGTGCTCGAGCGCAGTGCGGGCCCCCTCGCAATCGGCGTGATCGACGGTAACAGCGGCGGCCGCGAGCTGCTCGAGATCACCGTGGAGCTGCCGACGTACAGCGCCGTCTTCAGCAATCCTCGCGTCTACGACAAAGAGCGAACAACGGCGGAGTCGAGCGTCACGAAGGCGTTCGACGAGCTCATGCTTCGCGAGCCGCCGCAGCCGGGGGGAAGTGCTCTGCTTGACGCGCTCGATGTCGCCGACCAGTACTTCGAGGCGCACCCCAATGACAGGCAGCGCCTGGTGCTCGTCACTGATGGAGCCGAGGAGAGCGAGCGCCTGAAGGTGCGCAAGAGCAAGCTGCCGACTCACAGCGTCGATGCATTCATCGAGCGGGAGCGTGCGGACGGCCTTTTGCCGTCGCTAGACGACACGGAGGTCTACATGTTCGGAGTCGGCTGGGTGGACGACGCATCCATGCCCAGCGAAAAGCGACGCGCCCTCGAACGCTTCTGGAAGCGGTACCTCACCGCGACGGGGGCGAGTATTGCGCCGTATGGCATCAGCGCGTCGACCATCAAGTTCCCGTAAGCCAGCGGCGCCCACCATTCGTCGGTAGGACCAGTCATGAATCGCAACGCCATCATCCGATCCACGTTCATCACCATTGCGACCGCAGGAACGATTGCAGGATCAGTTCACGCGCTTGCACCGAGAAGCGATGCCCCGAAGCAGCAGGCGGCGTCGATCTCGCGTTCACAGCAAGAGTACGCAGACCATCAGCGGACCAGAAACGCGCAGTCAGAGCTCGACTGGAAGCACCCGACCACCGACACCGATCCAGCGAGCAACGAACACCGCAAGCGACGAACGCCGCCGAAGCCGCACTTTCGGATCGGTCCGTTGCGATGAAGTGGGCGCCCGCCATCGAAACGCACGACTGGGTCGTCGCTCGCCGCACGATCCCAGTGACGTTCGCCGACAGCCTGACGGGCAGTGGGATTCGGCCGGGCACGCGAGGTGTTGTGCTCGCCACTTCACACGGACTGCTGTCGTCGAATGCTCAGATCCGATTCAATATCGGGTTCGGCGCCGTGACCGTGTACGTGCCAACGCACCACGTGCGCCGGGTGCGCCGCGCCGGTGGCATCGACCGGTTCGCGGAGCGCCAGCGACGGCACACCGCCATGCGTCTCGGCGCCCTGATTGCACTCGGCGCCTACCCCGCAGCGTGGAGCGTGTGGTTCCTGCTCGGGGGCGGCACGCTTACGGAGTTGATGCTCGTCATCATCGAGAGCGCCGTCCTGGGCCTGCTGGACTTCCTCCATCGGCTGGCGACTGCCCCTGCGCGCTCATTGCTGCTACTGAGCGTACTGGTCGGCGCCGGCCAGCTCGCACGAGGTCGAATCTGAAGCGTCGGCTGAAACGCCGTCTGGCTGCGCTCAACAGCTCCGGGAAGACCAAGCTACCCCCGCGGGACACCGCGACCAACGCACCCTCGCCATGGCGAGCGGCTCGCATCGGGTTCTGGTCCACAATGGACAACCGTGGACACGCGCCACAGACGCGCAAATAGCGCGCAAGGTCGACAGGGAATGCGTGTCTACGCCTGTCCACGCAGGCCCAAGAGCATTCCGCCGATTTGCAGGTCAATCGTGCCCACGGGTGGACTGTCGTAGACGGGCGTTGACCCCTTTGGCGTGGCTCGTAATGAAGGGGTCAGCGGTTCGAATCCGCTCATCGGCTCTGTATAAATGCCTGCAAAACAGCATGTTCCATTTCGCGCGTGGACTCTCGTGGACACGCGACGCGCAAGAAACGCGCAAGTCCCTGACCCCTTCACTGGGCGGCGTACGGGTCAGGACGGCTGGAATTCACTAATCGACCCGGCGCCTGGCGCGACCGGCGACGACATGCTCGCCACGCGCGGTAGGCATCAACGCAGCGTCTCGGCGGCGATGGCGATAGGTATGAGCAGCACGTACCCAGCGACGAACGAACCGCCGAAGAGCAAGAGGCCGATGACCGTCGCACCAAGACCCGACCGCTCGCGACCAAGCCATTGGTAGGCGTGCGGCAACAACACGATCGGCATCCCAAGCAAGATCAACCATGCGTCGCGGCTGATCCCCTCCGACACGATCGCGATCACACCGAGCATGCCGTAGAACCCGAGTACCGTCAGGGGCACCCACGCGATGATCGCCGCTGCGATGCGCGCGACTTGCGACTCTCGACGCCAGGCTGCAACTGCGACCACGCCAGACAGAGCGAGGATTGCCCCAAGGACGACTGACCATGATACGAGCACTGACATGCCAGACCAGTTCCCGCCCGCGCTCACGCCGAATCAGGCGCTCGCCACGCCCTCGCCCCTATCCCTCGCGAAGTCCGAGTTTGGGGTCAGTCGGCTCCCGAGAGACCGGTCGCTTCCTGCACGCGGCAACGAAGGAACTCGCTGTAGGCGTCCCCGTACTCGAGGTCGAGTTCGGTGTGAAGACGACGACGGATCGCCACGGTGTCCTGCCCGGTCACAGGGTTGTGGCCGGGCTTCTCGTATTCGTCCCACCACATCCCGATACCACGCTTCTGCCAACGGGGCAGGTCGTTGAAATTGACACCGTGCTCGTGGAGCAGGTCGTGCTTTTGCTGCGTCGTCAGCTGCTCCAGGTCGCCGTGTGCCGCGCGCGGAGTGTCGCCCCGCTTGCGCAGCGCCCAGTACGCGTGAGCGTTGAGCGCGTTGCGCGATGCGTCCGCCTGGCGCCAGCGGAAGTAGTCGACGACCAGGTCCTCGGCGGGAAGCTGACTGATTCGCGCATCGAATGCGCCATGCGCTCCGAGCGCGAGCGTAAATGCGGCAGATGCCTCGCCCGCGAGTACCGAATCGAGCTTGCGGAGCTTTCGCTGGAACGAGTCCTCGTCACGGTGGAGCAGGACCGAGAGTTCGTCGCTCTGCGTGTAGCCATAGACGGCGCGAAGCCCGCAGTCCATCAGCCGCGCGAGCGTCGCGATCATGCAGTCTCGAAATCGCTCGTCGAAGGGCGCTTCAAAGTCATGCACGTCCTTCGTCAGACGCGTGAAGTTGCGTCCGTCGATTCGAGCGACCATGTAGATGCCCGGCAGCACGCAGTGGTCGTGGGCGGTCTCGTAACGGCGCATGCGCGTGTCGAGCTCGTCGAACCTCATGCCTGCCAGTCCTCCACGATGAACCTGTCGCCGTCGATCCGCACGAAGTACAGCCGGTCGAAGCCCTCTTCGGCACTCGGCAACTCCAGCTCCGCGCTCTTCTTGCCAACCGCGCCGTCGGGGACTTGCAGGTGCTCGGCTCGTCGGGCATTCCGCTCCATCGCCTCCGCACGGCGCGACTGCAGGAAGTAGCCATCCACGGCATACCCGGCTTCCTTCGCCGGCGCGATGAACCGCGCTCGCTGCTCGCGTGTCACGTTCGTGTTGTCGAGGACGATGTCAGCAGTCGTTCGAAGCGCGGCGTCGAATATCTGCCGTTCGCGATGCTTGGTACGCAGCACGTCTCGAGAGATCCGGAGGTGCGAATGGCCGAATCGCTCGACCGCGAAGGAAGTCTTGCCCGTCGCGGGGATCCCCATGAGCACCACAAGCTGCGGAATGCGCTCGGTCGAAGCAGGCGGGGCAACCAGGTCCATCACAGCGGCTCATCGGAAAGCAGCTGAAGCAACTGGAGCGGCGTTCGGACGATCGCGTCTCCGATGGTGTCCGGGAATCCCGAATC
>JBBQFU010000483.1:0-3927 GCA_038322185.1 Haliangiales bacterium | reverse complement strand
ATCCACCGCCGCACGGCGACGCCGCGGATCGGTGGTCCATGCGCGATCGATCGGCCGGGCCGCCGGTGCGGGCTGGAACATCGCCGCGAGCTGGCGGGGCAGTGGGAGCGCCGGATCGTGCCAGACCCGCTCGAGCCAGTCGCCCGGCCCGGTGAACGGCCGCACCGGATCCCAGCGCAGCGCCCGCGGCGCGAACCGCCGTCGCCGCGCGCCCGCGATCACGGCGAGCACGTGCTTGCACGCTCCGAGCGCCGCCTTCCCGAAGTCGGGGCAGCTGCAGCTGCCGTCGCCCGAGGCGGCGAGCCACACCTCGTAGGTTCGCGCCTGCGGCCCCCGCCGCCCGACGCTGACGCCACCGGTCGCCGCGCGCACCACGAGCCCGTCATCGCGCGACGAGTCGAGCCGCCGCAGCAGCGCGTCGAGCGCGTCGCGCGCCACCGCGAAGTCCGTGCCGCGGGTCACCCGCAGCGCGCGCTCCGCGAGCACCGGCGCCAGCTCGCCGGCGCCGCGGTCGGCCGCGTGCTCGGTCAGCACGTACAGGGCTTCCGAGGGGTCGGCGTGCGGGGGGCGGGCGTCGGGCGGCGCGTGTGCAGCGGCGAAGGGATCCACGGCGCATGACGCTTGCACGCGGGGGTGACAATGCCCGCACGCGACCTTGCCGAGACGACGCGTGAAACTGATCGAGGACGGGCGTCAGTCGGTCGGCCGGCAGGCGCTCGGTTCGGTGCTGCGGTACGGCTCCGTCAGTTCGCCGTCCGGCGTGTAAATCCCTGCGCGAACGGCGACCTGGAACAGCTCCTCGATCGGGAGCTGCGTGAGCTTCAGCAGCGCACGGCGACGTTCCCGGGTCTCTTCATCAAGCCCCGGTGCCTCTGGATCGAGGGGGACCCTCTTCCTTCCGTTGGCACTCATGAATGCAGTGTGGGCCGGAAAACCCCGACCACGCAAGCGGGATTTCGCACCGCGATCTGCACGTGACTTCGGCGATGGATGCCGCTGCCCTCGAAGGCAGGGCCGCCCTCGACAAAACCGCAACGAACGGAATCGTAGACCTTGCCCTCCGTCTCCAATCCTTCCATGTACAGGTTCAGTACGGCGCAGTCGCGGCGCCGCAAGAGTTTGTCCGGGGTCGCACCCGCGTTCTCCGGAACCGCCGTTCCCTGTTTCTCGTGTAGCTGCTGCAGCATGTCGAACGCGTAGGGCAGCTCATCTGTGAACCTGGAATCCATCAAGTCGAAGCAGCGGCCGAGCTGCAGGATCGCCCCGACGATCGCCGGCGTCCTTAACTTGCCGCGCTGCTGTTGGTCACGCGCGAACTGGAGTGCGCGGTCGGCGCCGTACTCCCAGAAGTAGATGCCCTCGCCGAGCCAGTCGTAGTCGTTCTGGCTCTTCTTGAAGGACTCACCGCGTAGCAGGCGCTCCGCCGTCTCGGCGTCGCAACCGTGGTACGCGATCACTGTGCGATCATACTTCATCGCGGAAACCCAACCGACGCTACGCCCTCGGTCTGACGCTCGGTGACGATGCCGGATGAAGCGAGAGCCAGGCTGCTCGAGGAGCTCGCAAGCTCGCGAGCTCGCGTGGACGAGCTGCAGGTCGCGCGCGACGCCGAGGTCGCACGCATCGCGAGGCTGGAAGCCGAGATCGCTGCGCTCGACGCGATCCGGGTCGAGTTGCCTGCGAACCTGCTTCCGGAGCCCGGCGCGCCGAAAGGCGAGGCTCTGGGCCCCGCCACCGCGCCGCGCGCACCCGAGGACAAGCTTCAGATCTTCCGCCGCCTGTTCCGCGGGCGGCCGGACGTGTACCCGACACGCTTCGAGAGTGCCAAGGGCAAACAGGGCTACGGGCCGGCGTGCGCCAACAAGTTCGTGAAGGGCCTGTGCGAGCTGCCGAGGGTGAAGTGCGGCGAGTGCACGAACCAGAACTTCCTGCCCACGGATGACGCGGCCTACCGCGGCCACCTCCTGGGCGATCACGTGATGGGCGTCTACCCGATGCTCCCCGACAGCACGTGCTGGTTCCTCGCCGTGGACTTCGACGAGGCGACCTGGGCCGACGACGTACGCGCCTTCATCGCCACCTGCCGCAGGCTCGAGCTGCCGTTCGTGGTCGAGCGGTCGCGCTCCGGCAACGGCGCGCACGTGTGGTTCTTCTTCTCCGCGCCCGTCGCGGCACGGTCAGCGCGGAAGCTCGGCAGCTTCGTGCTCACGGCGACGATGGCCGCGCGGCACCAGCTGTCGATGGAGTCCTACGATCGGCTGTTCCCGAGCCAGGATCAGATGCCGAGAGGCGGGTTCGGGAACCTGATCGCGCTTCCGCTCCAGAAGGAACCGCGGAGGCACGGCAACACCGAGCTGCTCGACGACGACCTCGTGTCATTCCCCGGCGAACAACAATGGGACGTGCTCGCCTCGGTCCACAGGATCGATCCCGCGACCGTCGAGGACATCGTCGCCAACGCCCCGCGCGACGGCGGCGTGCTGGGCCTTCAGACCTCGTCGCCTGACGACAACGCGACGCCGTGACTGGTCGCGCCCACGCCCAACTGCCGGCCCGCTCGAGATCTCGGCCCACTGCCGGACCGGATCTCGGCGGTGCTCGCGCAACGGCTCTTCGTCGCGACCGCCGGGATACCCTCCCCGCTCCTCGACCTCATCAAGCGCACGGCCGCGTTCGAGAACCCCGAGTTCCACAAGAAGCAGGCCATGCGGATGTCGACCGCGAGGACCCCGCGCGTGATCTCGTGCGCCGAGGATCTCGAGCACCACGTCTCGCTTCCGCGTGGTTGTATTTTTGGCGTCGCCGCGATCCTGCGTACGCACGGGGTCGTGTTCGAGCTCGACGATAGGCGCACGCTCGGCGCCGAGATCGATGCGGAGTTCGGTGGCGCGCTCACGACGGTGCAACAGGAAGCCGCCGAGGCGCTGCTCGCCCACGAGATCGGCGTGCTGGTCGCGCCGCCGGGCGTCGGCAAGACCGTGATCGGCACGTACCTCGTCGCGACCCGTCGCCGGAGCACGCTGATCCTGGTCCACCGTGGGCCGCTGCTCGATCAGTGGCGCTCGCAGCTCGCGATGTTCCTCGGCATCGAGCCGAAGCTCATCGGTCAGATTGGCGCTGGCAAGGAGCGCATCACCGGCCACATCGACATCGCCATGATCCAGACCCTCGCGCGACGCAGCGACCTCGCCGAGCTGGTCGCCGGCTACGGCCAGGTCATCGTCGACGAGTGCCACCACGTCTCCGCGGTCTCCTTCGAGCGCGTGGTCGCCGCCAGCAGCGCGCGCTACGTCACCGGCCTGACCGCGACGCCGAAGCGACGGGACGGCCACCATCCCATCCTGGAGATGCAGCTCGGGCCGGTGCGCTTCGCGATCGATGCGAAGTCGCACGCCAGCAAGCGCCCGTTCGAACACCGCCTGATCGCGCGCGAGACCACGTTCTGCACGCCCCGGCCCGACGCCAAGATCCAGGAGCTCTACGCGCTGCTCGCGCACGACGAGGCGCGAAACCGGATGATCGTCAACGACATCATCGCCGCGCTCGAGGAAGGCCGCTCGCCGCTCCTGCTCACCGAGCGCACCGATCACCTCGAGTACTTCGCCGCTGAGCTATCGCGTGTCGCGCGGCACGTCATCGTGCTCAAGGGTGGGATGGGGGCCAAGGCGACGCGCGACGTGTTCGCGCGCATGGCAGCGATCCCGGCGGACGCCGAGCGGATCATTCTCGCGACCGGGCGCTACATCGGCGAAGGCTTCGATGATCCACGCCTCGACACGCTGTTCCTGACCCTGCCGGTGTCGTGGCAAGGCACCCTCATCCAGTATGCCGGCCGGCTGCACCGCCTGCGCCCTGGCAAGCGCGACGTGCGGATCTTCGACTACGTCGATCAGTCCGTTCCGATGCTCGCGCGCATGTTCGCGAAGC
>JBBQFU010000482.1:0-3932 GCA_038322185.1 Haliangiales bacterium | reverse complement strand
ATTCGCGGCGAACCGCGCCGGCTATCACCCGATCGCCCGCCAGATGGTCGAGGGTGTGCTCCGCGCAGCGGCGGAGTAGGCGAGCGTGAGACCGCGCGCTCGCTGACGCCGGCGGCGCAACGCGTCATCAAGTAGCGGGCGGCGCGTAGCGCGGGGCAGGGCACGCCTGGAGCTGCATCGCGCAGAACTGCTCCTCACACGCCCGTTCGGCATTGCAGTTGTTCTGCGCGCCGCAGTTCGACACTGCGCGTGCGCGCTGGATATCAGCCGCCGCGCTGCGCTGATCGCACCGCATCAGGCACTCCTCGACGAGCGGCTTGCACTCGGCATAGCAGTCGATCGTCTCGCGGCATGTCCGCGGTGCATCCGCTGCGCGTGGTTGGGTGAAGTAGCTCGGCTGGAGCGGCTGCTTGGGTTGTTTGCAAGCCGCCACCACGACTAGACCCAGGACGAACCAGCTGCGACGCACGCCTCGCGTATATCGCGCACTCGTGCCTTCACGCGAGGCGTGCGCCGATATTTGGATCTCTAGGCGAGCGCGCGACGCGAATCGCCGTGATGCAGGACACCACGAACGCGATCAGCGCCAGCATCACGCTTCCGACGATTGCGAGGCCGGAACCGTAGCCGCGATGATCGACCTCGCCGGGCTGGATCACCTCGTTGGGTCCATACACGGCCAGGACCGCGAACCCGATGATGGCGGCACTCCACAGGATCCCGAGCCCGAGTGCCACGGCCGCCGAGCTGTTCGGAATCTTGGCGCGGCGCGCGACCACGAAGCCGCCGCCAAACAGCACGACCACGAACAGCGTGATCGCGATGATGCGGATCACACCGTAGGTGCCTCGGGGGCGTGCGCCTCGATCAGCACCGAGTCGGCCGGGATCGACGAGAACGACCCGATGAATCGGTCGCCAGCGCGCTTCAGCGGCGGCGTGATCTCGGCGTCCCAGCCGGCGGGCACGAGCACCGTGATGTCGAGGCCGCCGAAGCCACCCCAGGTGCGTGCGGGCGCCAGGATGTACGGGAACTGATGTCGCAGCGTCGGCTCGCGCCTGTGGTAGAGGACCGCGGGTGCCTTGTACGTGACCGCGACGTCGTGTCGGCCCGTCGGGATCTCGAGCCGGATGCCGACCGTCTCCATGCCGCGGCGCGTGTACTCCGGCAGCATCCAGTGTGGCGGCAGCTCGATCGGTACAGGCATCGGTCTGGTCGCGAGCGCCTTGCCATCGACGGTGGCGACGAAGTCGAGCGCGCGTCCGATCCCGGTCACGAACACGACGTCGAGCTGCTTCGCGTCACCCGGGTTGTCGAGATGGTAGGTGGCACTCACCGCGACCATGCTGCTCTCGGCGACAGCCCGCATGTCGATCGTGAGCTCCTCGCGCGTGATCGTGACGCTGCGAATGCCCGTCCCCTCGCCGACGACGGACCCACCGATGCGCGGGTCGCCCATGTTCGCCTCGGCGGAGGCCGTGGCAACAACCAACGCGAGGGCTGCGAGGTACGTGCGCGGAAGCCAGCTCAAGGTGCCTCGATGGTAGTGCAGTCCAGTGAAGGCTGCCGGTTCGGACTTTATTCCCGGTAGACTGGTCTGGCGACCATGGCCACCTCCGAGCTGCGCGGCACCCTGCGCATCGACGCTGCACCCGGCGCGAAACGCTTTCAGGGCGTGTGGCTCGAGCACGCGGACGGCACCCGATGGGTGATCGACTATCGCGCACGCGACCTGTGGACCTGGTTCGCCGACCACGACGTGATCGTGACCGGCGGCACCTACGCGCCCCAAGGGCAGGCGATCAACGCGATCCACTTCCGCATCGATTCGCTGCGCTTCGCGAGGCCAGACTACGGACGCGGGCCGTATCTGTCGATGGGGCCCGAGCAGCTGCTCGCCGGTGCGTTCGTCACCGAGACCGCGCTGCCCGGCAGCAAGCTCGCGGGCTCGTCGTGGGGTGCATTTGTCGACGAGGCAGGCAAACACTACGTCGTGGTCGGCGAGGAGATCGACCCGCGTCGCGGTGCGGGCCCGGTGAGTGTTCGTGCGCGCGTGCTCGAGCCCGACATGAGCTACACGGCGCGAACGTCCGGTCCGGACCTGTGGGTCGTGGCGATCGAGGACGAGACCGACTAAGAACGGGATATCGAGATGGCACTCACTCCGCGACCGTTTCCACCGGCACACCCACACAGCGAGCTCGTCGAGGTTCTGCCCGATCTGTTCGTCGTCACCGGCACGATGAAACTGGGTGGCCCGATGCGGTTCGGCCGGAACATGACGGTGGTGCGGCAGGGCGAGAGGTTGATCCTCGTCAACACGGTGCGCCTCGATGGGAACGGCCTCGCAGCGCTCGACAAGCTCGGCAAGGTCACCGACGTGATCCGCATCGCCGGCAATCACGGCATGGACGATCCGTTCTACGCCGACCGCTACGGCGCGAAGGTCTGGATGGTCAAGGGCCAGCGCTACGTCGGCGGCTTCAAGCACGGCGCGCCCGACGTGTACTTCGATGCCGCCGTCGAGATGGACACGACGACGCCGCTACCGATCGACGGCGCGAAGCTCGTGATCATCGACTCCAGACCGCCGGAGGGTCTGCTGCTGCTGCCCCACCACGGCGGCACGATCATCAGCGGTGATTGCTTTCAACACTGGGCAGAGCCCGACGCGTACACGAGCGGAGTCGCGAAGGTCGTGATGAAGGTGATGGGCTTCATCAAGCCGCACAACATCGGTCCCGCGTGGCTGAAGAAGTGCAAGCCGCCGGCGGATCAGCTGCGTGCGCTCGCCGACCTCGGATTTGCCAACGTGCTGACCGCACACGGTGCCTCTGTGGTTGGCAACGGCGTCACGCTCTACCGCCCCGCGATCGACCGCGCGACGCGGTGATCAGAGCCGCGAGCGACAGCGATGTCAGGCGATGCCGACGATGAGATTCGCGCCGTCGTAGTAGCCCTGGCCATCGACCTGCGTCAGGCCCGTCGAGATCGTGGGCAGCACGGTCCATAGAGGACGGAGCGGCTCCCAGCCTGCGGACATGTCGAAGCTGATCGCCACGATCGACTGCGCGCCGCGCAGCCGCGAGATCGCGTACTGAGCGCCCTCACCGGGGACCTGGCTGAGCGCCTCGATCCGCATGTTGAGCTCCTCGTTGAACATGTCGCTGCCGGCGCTGTCGATCGTGATCTCGGCGAGGACATCTGCCCCGCGCATGAGATCACCACCGTCGACCTTGAGCGATGGATCGATCGCCTTGAGAGCAGCACCGAGCGCCTTCAGGCCCACGGCACTCTCGGCGAAATAGCGCACGTAGCTCATCCCCAGATATGTAACAGTTCCGGGTGCTAAGAGGGTGACCGCGACCCAAGAAGTCGGCAATCCTTGCGGCATGGCTGAATCGCTCTACGACACCTTGGGCGTCGCCAAGACAGCGAGCGCCGACGAGATTCGCAAGGCGTATCGCAAGCTCGCCCGCAAGCATCACCCCGACGTCAATCCGGGCAATGCCGCCGCCGAAGCAGCGTTCAAGAAGATCTCGGTGGCCTACGACGTCATCTCCGACGACAAGAAGCGCAAGGCGTACGACGAGTTCGGCGACGCCTCGCTGGCCAGCGGCTTCGATCCCGCGAAGGCTCGCGAGTACGCGCGCTGGCAAAACACGCGGCAAGAGCGCAGCTCGCGCTTCGGCGACGATCAGGGCCCGGTCGACTTCGACTTCAGCGAGCTGTTCCGTGGCCGCGGCGGCGGTGGCGCGCCGCGCGGGCCGATGCGCGGCCAGGATCTGCAGGCGTCGATCGAGATCGATCTGCGCTCCGCGATCGAGGGAAGCGAGCTCAGCGCGGATCTGCCGGGGCACGGCACGGTGCGCGTGCGGATTCCCAAGGGCGCCGATAATGGCTCGGTGTTGCGCGTACCGGGCAAGGGCTCG
>JBBQFU010000481.1:0-3932 GCA_038322185.1 Haliangiales bacterium | reverse complement strand
GGATCGGCTTGTCGATCCCCGCGCTCAACTTTCTCGACGAGAACGGCGAGAAATTACCGGGCAAGCTCTAGCTATTTACCTTCGCAACGCCCTTCGGCGTTGCTGCGCGGTCCGGCGAAGCCGAACCTTGCTGCTATTTCGGAACGATACCGGCGGACTTCAGCACCGCGAACAGCACGCCCATCAGGCTCTCGCCGGCGATCACCCCCGACGCGATCGGGACGATGCCAGCCGTCTGCTGGCGCCGGCGGAACAGCTCGGCGATCGCCGCGCCGATGAACATCATGATGCTGCTCGAGGCCGACAGCACGAACGCGAGCCCGAGGCCGTACGGCGACGGGATGAAGCGCTTGATGTTCGGCTTCGCGAGCTTCTCGGCAAGCGCGAGCACGACACCGAGCACACCCCCGATCAGGATCGCCCAGCGCGCCTCGGTGCCGAGCTTGTCGATGCCGCCGGCGAATGCCTCGGATACGCCGGCCCACACGAGCACGCTCGGCGCTTCCCACTCCGGGGTACCGAGCATCTTGGGATCCGGAATCACGAGATTGAACAGCGGCACGATCACGATCGCGCCGGCGACCACGCCGAACAGCTGCGCGTAGACCTGGTGGCGCGGGCGAGCGCCCAGAAGCCAGCCGGTCTTCAGCGTCGTGAGCAGATCCGCGGCGTGCAGGCCGATGCCGCCGGTGACGTTCGCCGACATGATGTTGCCCGACATATTTCCGGGTGTGATGCCGCCGTACATCATCTGCGTGAGCGGGCCGAGCGCCTTCGTGGGCGTGACGTCGGTCTCGCCGGTCACGCGCGCTGCGATGAAGCCCATCACAACCGCAAGCGGCACCGAGATCAGTGCGGCCCACATCGGGATATCGAACAGCCACGCCATCAGCACGATCACGATCGGACCGAGCACGGCGAAGCCCGCGGGGAACCACCACTCCGGTGTCTCCACCGCTTCGATTCCCTGCGCGACACGCTTCTTGCGGTCGAAGATCGCACCGATACCCTTGAACGCGCGGACGAGGCTCTTGTAGTCGAGCGCGAACGACGTGAGCCCCGCGGCGACGAGCATCGACGCCCCCGGCCATACCGTCCAGCCGACGATCGCCTTGAGCGTCACCTTCTCGATCAGGCCGTTCTCGAGCAGCCATGGCGCGAGGATGCCGTACGTGAAGATCGCGCCGATCAGCATCGACCAGCCCGTGCGGAACGACATCAGTGCGCCGGCGCCGAGGTAGACGAGCTCGGTCTTGAACGACAGGCCCCACGCCTGGAGCGAGTGGCCCGAGATCAGGAAGCCCGGCGCATAGGTCTCCTCGATGTATTTGAGGTTGCGCACGATCGCGAGCCCGGCGGCGAACAGTGCGGACAGCCCGAGCCACTTGACCGCGTTGTTGGCGCCGTCCCTCACCTGCGCGTGTGGCAGGGCCGGCCCCGCACCGACGGGCTGCGGTATCGGGACCTGGTGGATCGAGCGCAACGTCTCGGCCGTCGCCGTCCCCGTCGGAAACGCGAGCGCCTCCTTGTTGATCAGCTGACGCTTGATCGGAATCGCCGCGAACACGCCGAGTGCGGCGATCGATCCAAACCACAGGATCATCGGCAGCGCGTCGGGCCGCAGCGTGGTGGTCAGGAGCAGCGCGCCGTACGCCGCCATGTTGCCGCCACCGGTCATGTACCCGGCGCCCGACGCCACGGTGGTCAGCGCGTTGTTCTCGAGCATCGTGAGCGGACGCGCGCCGAGGCCCTGCAACGCCTTGAACAGCGCGAACGCGAGGATGCACGCCGTGATCGTGACGCCGAGGCTCCAGCCGGTCTTGAAGAACACGTAGATGTTCGACAGACACATGACGACGCCGATGAGCGCGCCCGCGATCACCGCACGAACGGTCAGGTTCGTTTCGCTCGGCTGATAGACGTCCCGGAGCCAGACAACCTCGGGGTCTTCTTTCTCTGGAACTTCAGACTTCATCAGCCGCGCGCATCCTACTGCGAGAGGCCCGCGGACGGTGATACGTTCCACGCCAATGCAGAAATCTGCCCTGTTGATTCCGCTGCTGTTCGCGGCGTGCGTCAAGAAGTCCACCCACGAGAAGGCCCTCGCCGAGAACCAGCGTCTTCAGGGCGAGCTGTCCCAGACGCAGGCGAAGCTCGCCGAGACCGAGACCTCGCTGTCCGCGCGGATCAAGGAGCTCGAGTCCAAGCTCGGCATCGTGAGCGAGGACATCAAGACCAAGGAAGGCGAGCTGGGCAAGGTGCGCGGCGAGAAGGAGGCCACCGAGGCCGAGCTCGCCGAGCTGCGCCGCCAGAAGGAGGCCGCCGAGAAGCGCATCGCGGCGTACAAGGCGCTGCAGGACAAGTTCCGCGCCCTCGTCGACACCGGCAAGCTCCAGGTCGTGTTCCGCAACGGTCAGATGACGCTGAAGCTGCCGTCGGGAATTCTGTTCCCGAGTGGCTCGGCCGACCTGTCCAAGGATGGCCAGACGGCGATCTCCGACGTCGTGAAGGTCTTGATGGAGTTCAAGGACCGCCGCTTCGTGGTCGCGGGCCACACGGACATCGAGCCGATCAAGACGGCGAAGTTCGCGAACAACTGGTACCTGTCGACGGCGCGCGCGAACTCGGTCGTGCAGCACATGATCAAGCAGGGCTTCCCGCCGAAGAGCCTGGCTGCTTCGGGCTACGGCGAGAACGATCCGGTCGCGCCGAACGACAAGCCCGAGGGGCGCGAGCAGAACCGCCGCATCGAGATCATCTTGGTGCCCAATCTCGAAGAGCTGCCGAGCCTGACCGGCGGCGGCTGAGTTGCCATACCGATAGAACGCCGAGTCGTTGATCTTGCGACCGGGCGACCAGCGACGCTGACCGATCAACGGGTGATCGGTAAAGGCGCCGGTGATATCCGGCGACAGCGTGCGCGACACGTTGAGCGTCGTGGCGCCGAACGTCGCTGCCACGATCGTCACCGGGCTCGCACCCGCGGTGCGCACGGTGACCGTGTCGCCCGTGTCGTTGAGACCGAGCGAGCCCGTCGACGACACGAACCAGTTGTTGACACCCGCGCATGCCGGCGAGCCCCCGCCCCACACGACCACGGCCTTGCCGGGCTCGAGGGTGAGCGATCCGCTCGCAGCCGCCGCGAACACGTGCCGCGGCCCCTGCGTGCCGGCCATCGATGCGCTGTCGTCGATCGTGACGCCCGTGAGGTCGAGGACCTTGTTCGACTTGTTGACGAGCTCGATGAACTCGTCGGCGCTGCTCTTCGTGGACGTATCGCAGTTCGTGTCGGACAGGTTGTCGGCCAGCATCGCCTCATTGATCACGAGGTCCCCGGCAGCGGGCGGCACCGCGGTGCTGCTGTTGTCCATCATGCAGACCGAGGGCGACGCGTCGTTGCAGGTCCAGCCGGACTCGACCTCGCACTTGGCGCTGCAACCGTCGCCACCCATGCTGTCGCCGTCGTCGCAGAACTCGAGCAGGTCGAGCTCGCCGTCACCGCACGTGGTGGTCGACGCGAAGATCTGGATCTCGTAGGTGCCCTTCGCGGCGGCATCAAAGCCGTCGACGAGGACGTAGTAGGTGCCAGCCGCGAGCTTGGTGTAGCCCAGCGCCTCGGTGTCCATCGCGAAGCTCGAATCGCTGCAGCCGTCGACGCCGGTGTACTCCGGGATCTCGGTGGTCACGTCACACGCCGCGGTCTGCAGGCGGAGGATCGCATCGAACGTCACGGTGCTCGGCATCAGGATCAGCACGTCGCGTTCGTCGGTCAGCGTGAACTGCCAGACGTGGTCGTTGCCGTCACCCGGGTTGGGGTCACCACCGTCGCACGGGGCCGCGGGGACCTGGCTCGTGCCGGTCGTCGTGTCGCCAGTGCCGCTGCCCGTGAGGCCGCCACCGCCTGCGGCCAGCGTGATCACGTACGGGTTCGC
>JBBQFU010000480.1:0-4032 GCA_038322185.1 Haliangiales bacterium | reverse complement strand
ATCAAGGTCTCTCACGCGAGCCACGACCTCGCGCGTGCGCGCATGGCCCGTGAGGCGGCTGCAATGCGCAACATCTCGGCTATCAGCGGCAAGGTGACAGCCGTTCCGCGTTGTCATGATAGCGGCGTGCTTGCCGACGGGCGCAGCTACATCGTGATGGATCGGGTAGCGGGGACGACCCTCTCCGATCTGACCGCCGACGGGCCGATGCGTGGCACCGAGGCCGTCGCGCTTGGCCTGTCGATCCTCGATGCACTCGAGCAAGTGCACAAGGCGCACTGGGTTCACCGCGACATCAAGCCCGACAACCTCGTGCGCACACCTGCCGGGCGGGTGGTGATCCTGGACCTCGGCTTGGCTCGCAAGTTGCCAACGGATCCCGACGATCCGACGCGCGCCCACGTTCAGGTCGGCTCGCTCGAGTACATCGCGCCCGAACAGATCGCCGACTCGGCGAATGTCGACGAGCGCAGCGACCTCTATGCATTTGGCTGCGTGCTGTTCGAGCTGATCGCCGGACGCCCGCCCTTCATCGGCGACGCCGCGGCGCTCGAGCGCGCGCACACGGCGCTGCGTCCCCCACGGCTCGGTGCGATCGCCTCGGTGCCCGCCGCTGTCGAGTCGCTGTGCAATGACCTGCTCCAGAAGGAGCCCGCGCGCCGGCCGGTGTCTGCGTCGGTGGTACGCGAGCGCATCGCTGTCGCGCACGACGAGCGCACGCCACCGAAGCTCGGCCACTCGGTCTCGGTGATCCGCGAGGGCAAGCAGCCCGTCGTGCTGCTGTGGACCGAGCTCCCACGTGTCGATCGCGCGCTGCTCGGCATGCTCACCGGCCGGCGCCTCGTCGTTGCATCGCAGCGCGGCCGGCGCGTGCTCGCGGGTGTGCTCGGCGGCGAGCATGCGGATCCGGCGGCGATCGCGATCGCGGCCGCACGCGATCTGGCTGCCGCGGGCGCGCGTGTCGCGCTGCATCTCGATGCGATTCGTGTCGGCTCCGCCGGTGGCGCGTCGACGCTGCACGGCGAGTCGGTCGACAAGCCCGAGACCTGGCTGCCCGCCGGGGCGTGGACCGGCGTCGTGCTGACGCAAGCGCTCGCGAGCGTGTCGCAAGTCGCGACGCGATCCGCCGAAGGCCTCGGCCCGGAGTTTCGCGCGCTCGGCGAGGACCAGGAGACGATCGAGCTCCTCGGCCGCGAGGGCCTGCTGATCGATCTGGTCGCCGATGCCGCGACTGCGCTCCACGGCATTGCGACATCGAGCGATCGCAGCGGCGCGCGAACACCGGGCGGCCGGCCCGCGCGACCGCGTCGCGAGAGCACGTCGCAGACGGCGCCGCGCGAGACTGGTCCGGCATTCGCGCTGCTCGTCGGAGATGCCGGTGTTGGCAAGACCGCGCTCGCGAACGAGCTCGCGCACCGGCTCGACCAGCTCGGGCTGCGCACGCACCTCGGAACCGTGCCGCCGCCCGGTGGTGGCAAGCCGGGACACAGCGCGCTCGCACATCTCATCGGTACGCCGACCGGTCCCGTGGTGCGCGCCGTCGGTGATGCGCTGCGAGCGGTCGCGCGTGAACGGCCGACCGCCGTGATCCTCGACGATCTCCACTATGCCGATCACGAGCTGCTCGATGCGCTCGAGTACGCCACGCTCGGCGGTGAGCCGCTCGGCCTGTGGGTCCTCGGCATCGCTGCGCCGCGCCTGGAATCGCGACGGCCAAACCTCGGAGCGCGTGCCGAGCGCCATCGCCGAGATCTATTGACCCCGCTCGACGAGGATGGTGCGGTCGCGCTCGCCGCTGCGCTGCTACGGCCGGCCGAGTATCCGCCGCTGCGCGCGCTGCGCCGGCTCGCTGGCATCGCGCACGGCAATCCCCTTCACCTCACGATGCTCGCGCGCGAGATCCATCAGCGTGGTGGTGTGCGCCAGCGGCCGGGCGGCGCGTTCTTCCTCGATACCGCCGCGCTCGACGAGCTATCGCCCGCAGCGCTGGGGCCGTGGCTCGCTGCGCGTGAGCTGGCGAGCCTCAGCGTCGAGCTCGTCGCGCTCGCGCGCATGTTCGCGGTGCTCGGTGAAGAGGTGCAGCGCGATGACCTGGTTGCGATCGTCGAGGCGGTCGAACGCGGCGGCGGTGCGACGACGACGATCGACGTCGACATCGGCCTGGGCGAGCTCGTCGCCGCGGGGATGCTGACGCAGACCGAGCAGGGCTACGCGTTTCGGCAGGCGCTCGTCGAGGAAGGCGTGTACACGACGACTGATGAAGGCGAGCGCCTCGTGGTTCATCGCGCGGCGCTCGCTCACTGGCGGCTCGCGCCGATCACGCCGGCGGTTGCCGAGCGGCTCGCGCGCCACGCCGAGGCGATCGGTGACGAACGCACCGCGGCGAAGGCATTCGCCACGCTCGGCGCGCACGCGCATCAGCAGCACCGCTATCTCGATGCCGATGCCGACTGGTCTGGCGCGCTCCGTCACCTCCCCGATCCCGATGCTGATCGCGCGCGTGCGCTCCTCGGTCGAGCGCAGGCTCGCTATCGCCTGCAGCGGATGCGCGATGCGCTCGTCGACCTCGAGGGTGCGGCGGCGATCGGCGCGCAGATCGATGACCTCGTGCTCGAGATCGAAGCGCTGATCGAGCAAGGCACCGTGCTCGACTTCATCGAGGGCATCGCGGGCGAGCTCGAGCGCTGCAAGGCAGTCGCTGCTCACGCGCGGGCGCGGCTCGGCGATGCGGCGGCCGCTCACCCCGGTCTCGCCGTCGATCTCGATCTCGCTGATGCGCGTGCGCTGTTTCGCGAACAGAAGTTCGCCGAGGGCGCGCCGCTGCTCCGCCAGGTCATCGCGCGTGCACGCGAGCTCGATCGTCACGAGACCGCCACGATCGCCGCGCTCCTCCTCGGGCCAATGCTCTCGGACCTGCGCGAGCTCGACGAAGCCGAGCGCGTGTTCGCCGATACGATCGCGAGCTGCGCCGCGCGCGCCGACTTCTGGCACCTCGCAGCGGCGTACGGCAACCGGGCGTGGCTGTGGTCCGCGCGAGGAGAGATCGATCGTACCGAGGAGGATCTGCGCCTCGTCATCCAGCTCGCGCGCGAGAGCGGGCAGGCGCACTACGAGCGCGTCGCGACGCACAACCTCGCCGAGCACCGGCTGTGGCGGAACCAGCTCGACGATGCGGTCCAGCTGGCGCGGCGTGGGCTGGCGTTGCAGTCGCACGCGGAGGGCACGACGCGGCCGGATCGGCTGCTCCTCGCACGCGTGCTGGCAGCGCGAGACGACCGCGAGGAGCTCGCCGATGTCCTGTCCACGTTCGACGCCGAGACCGACATCGGCGACGAGGACGAGGCCACCTTGCGGGTGCTGCGTTCTGTTGCATCAGCCGACGTCGGAGCGCTCACCGAGGCCGTCGCGGGGATCGACGGCTTGTTCCAGCAGCTTCGGCTCGAGCTGGGTCTGCTCGCCGCAAAACGCGGCGCCTTGGCTGCGACAGCCCGCGACACACTGATAGACGTCGCCGCATCAGATCCAATCTGGTCGGCGCGGATCGGCGAATTTGCCTACGTTGTGGGGTGAGTCGGATTTCTGTTCACGTCGCGAACTTGTGCGAGGCCAGATACGCTTTGTATAGAACGAATGAGCGACAGCCGAAATCGACGGCCCTACGTCCTCGACGCACTCATGGCGGCCGCAGCGCAACCTCCATCGATCGAAGGCTATCGAGTCGATCGTTTGATCGGTGAGGGCGGATTCGGTCAGGTCTGGAAGGCAGCGCGTCCCGACGGCACGATCGTCGCGATCAAGATCCTCCACCTCGAGCTGATCCGATCGAACGACGCACACACGCTTTTCGATGGCGAGCTCACCGCTTTCGAGCGACTCGATCACCGCCACGTCGTGCGCGCGTTCGATCGCGGCACGCTCATCGACGGCCGGCCGTTTCTCGTTCTCGAGTACATCGAGGGACCGAGCCTGCGCGACGTGATCCACGAGCGTGGTTCGCTGCCACCGACGGACATGCTCGCGATCCTCGAGCCG
>JBBQFU010000479.1:0-4077 GCA_038322185.1 Haliangiales bacterium | reverse complement strand
GCGACCGCGGCGAACAGTGGGCCTGCGAAGGCGGCCGAGAACACGCCCTCCTTCTTCCCGAGCGTGAGCAGCACGAACGCGAACTCGCCGATCTGGGCGAGCGCAAACGCGAACGACCAGCGCGCCGGACGATTGAGACCGAACACCTTCCCGAGCAGGCGCATCACGACGAGCTTCAGCGCCATCGACCCGAGCACGATCCCGGCGATCTGAAAGGGATGCGCACCGACGAGGTTCCAGTCGATCTGCGCGCCGATCGTGATGAAGAACAAGCCGAGCAGCAGGCCCTTGAACGGCTCGAGGTCGGTCTCGAGCTCGTGCCGATACTCGCTGTCGGCGAGCAGCACACCGGCCATGAACGTACCGAGCGCTGCCGAGAGCCCGGCGAAGTGCATCAATAGCGCGATGCCGATCACGATGAGCAGCGCCGCCGCCGTGAACGACTCGCGGAGCCTGGCGCCGGCGAGGAAGCGAAACAGCGGACGCACGGCGTAGCGACCGATTGCGATCACACCGATGACGGCCCCGACACTGGTGAGCGCAGACACCCATGCCGGCGTCGACTCACTGCCACCGTGGCTGTCCCCCGTGGTCACCGCGACCGCGGCCACGCCGAGAAGCGGGAACACCGCGAGGATCGGAATGACCGCGATGTCCTGGAACAGCAGCACCGAGAAGCTCGCCTGCCCGCCGGAGGTCTTGAGCAGACCGCGCTCCGCGAGGCTCGACAGCACGATCGCGGTCGACGACATCGCGAACGTCAGGCCCACTGCGATCGCGGCACGCCATTCGACACCGAGAACGAGCGCCGCCCCGGCGATCACCGCCGCGCAGCCAACGACCTGGGCACCTCCCAAGCCGAAGATCGGCCGCCGCATCTGCCACAGCAGCGAAGGCCGCAGCTCGAGACCAACGACGAACAGCATCATCACGACCCCGAACTCGGAGAAGTGCATCAAGAGATCCGGGTCACGTGCGAGGTTGAGCACGTGGGGGCCGATCACGACGCCGGCAATCAGGTACCCGAGCACCGCACCGAGTCCGAGCCGCTTCGCGATCGGCACGAACACCACGGCGGCGCACAGGTAGATGAACGCCTGGGCCATCACATCCTGACTCATGCGACCTCTCGTGTACCGACGACGGAATCGAGCTCGAGCGCGAGGTTGCCAACGCTGGCGGCCGCGTCGAGATCGATGCGGTCATCGCGGAGCGCGTTGATCAGCCGCACGTAGGTGTCGCGGCTCGGCGTGCAATCGTCCTCGGAGCCGATGCGAAGTGCGCCATGCACGGCGAACGGCGCCAGGAAGCGCATCCCGCACAGGTGCGCGGTCTGGTCCCACGGTGCGAGCAGCTCGCGCACGGTGAACCGGTTGTAGCCACCCTTCTGGTACGCGGTGACCGGTCCGCCGGTGGTGACCGCGTTGAGCGTGATCTTGCCGCGCAGGTGTGTGCCGCCAACGCCGTAGGCCCAGCCGTGCTCGAGCACGAGGTCCTGCCACTCCTTCATGATCGAGGGTGCCGAGTACCAGTAGAACGGGTGCTGGAACACGATCACGTCGTGCTCGAGCAGCAGCTTCTGCTCGCGCTTCACGTCGATCGCGAGCGTCGGGTATTCCTCGTACAGATCGTGGATCCGAACATTCTCGATGTCCCGGATTGCATCGACCAGCCGGCGATTCACGCGAGAGCGCTCGAGCACGGGGTGCGCGAACAGGACGAGAATGCGCCGCATCCTGAACTGCGTACGTCGGGGCGCTACACCATGTCAACTGACCGTCCGGGCTGGCGTCGGGCATGCACCAAGTACGTGCGGTCCGGATCCTCCGCCGCCGGCTGCAGACCTAGAGATCGGTCTCGATCACGAGGAAGTAGTCGAAGCGAAACTCGGCGTTCCGCGCGTAGATCGCGATGAAGTCGTTGGCAACGAGGGGTGGCGTGCCCGCGGTCCCCGCCTGGATCGGATAGCTCGTGCCCCCGAGCGTCCCCACGATCGACAGCTGCTGTGAGGAAACCGACTCGTCGACTTGCATGATGAACGCGCCAATCGGGAACGAGCCCGCGATGCCAGTCCCGGCGACCGGGGTGTACGAGCCGCTATCGGCGCGGGTCACCGAGATGCTGGTCCCGCCGCCGTTCTCGTAGAAGTTGCCGTAATAGTAGTCGCTGCCACTGTCGTTGTAGCCGAATCCCAGCGACAGGGAGCGCGGCATCGAGGCCCCGAGCTGCTGGACCGTGCCGCCCGTGACGATGCGCAGCTCGCCGGTCGGGACCGCGACGCGCGCGGTGCCGTCGGTCCCGGTCAAGCGCAGCTGGTCTCCCATCCGCGAGTACTCGGGATCGAGCGTCCACTCCGGTCGCGTCGACTTGAACGGATCGAAGAACACGATCGTCTGCTTGGCGAGCGCAGGTTGCGGGTCACACGCATCACCGACGCCATCGCCATCAGCGTCAGCGGCGGTCCCACTGAGATGCGGGCACGGATCGCACTCATCACCGAGGTCGTCCCCGTCCTCGTCGTGCTGGTCCATGTTGGGGGCCGTGGGACAGTTGTCCTCGAAGTCAAACCGCGAGTCCCCATCGGTATCGATCGGCGGAGCGTCGATGGCCACATCGATCGCGGCATCGGCCGGCACGAACCCAGGTTCGCGACAGACGTTCTCGATGCACACGAGGTCGCCCGGGCACACGCTGTCGCATGCCGAACCCGCCTGGTACGCCGGCGAGTAGCAACCGGCGGCCAGCGCGGCGACGAGTACCCTCACCGGCCAAGCATACTGCAACGGGCCGGCTGCCACTCAGCCGTTCTTGAGCACCGCGAGGGCCTTGAACACGGCCTCGCGGGTCCGCGCGAACCCGCCGGTCCGGGCGCCTTCGAGCTTCTTCTTGCCGGCCGAGCCGGCCCGCTTCTCGCCGAGCATGCCGATGCCCATGGCCGCGTTGACCTGCACGTTCTCGGCGGGGCTCTCGAACGCGTCGCACAGGATCTCCTGTGCATCGGACAGTGCGCTGATGAGCTCGAGGATCCGGCGGGCCTGGGTCTCGTCGTCGGTCTCGAGGCCCTTGAGCAGCGCGGCCAGCACGCGCGCCTTGCGTGCACCGAGCACCTTGGCGACCGCCTTCGCGACCTCCGCATCGCCCTTGAGCGCCCCGACGAGGAACGGTGCCGCTTCCCGGACCGCGTCGTCGCCGAGCTTGTCGATCGCGTTGGCCGCCGCGATGCGCACGCGCATGTCGTCGTCGCGCATGAGGACCGCGACGCCGGACAGCGCGCCAAGCGCCGGTGCGCCGACGGCCCCCAGGCCGGTGGCCGCATTCGCGCGGACCACAGGGCGGCCATCGATCAGGTAGTGCGCCAGCTCGTCGACGCGCAGCTTCGCCGGGTCCGCGAATGCAGCGGGTTCGAGGATGCGCGTCTCGAAGCCTTCGATCTGGATCTCCTCGGGGCCGGTGTCGCCCGGACCGTCGAGCATCTCGAGCGCGCCACGCACCGCCTCGCGAGTCCGCTCGAAGCCACCGGTGCGCGCTCCCTCGAGTACCTTGCGGCCCTTCTGGCCCAGCTTGTCACCGAGCATGCCGAGGCCAACCGCCGCGTTGACCTGGACGTTGCCGCCCGGGCTCTCGAACGCGTCGCACAGGATCTCCGACGCATCAGGCAGCGCGTTGATGAGCTCGACGATGCGCTTGCCATGGCGCGGGTCGTCGGTCTCGAGGCCGCGCACGAGCGCGGTGATCATCTTCGTCTTGCGAGCGCGCACGACGGCCTCGATCGTCTCGGCGACCTTGTCGTCGGCATCACGCAGCGCACCGACGAGATAGTCCCCCGTCTCGACCACCGCAGCATCGCCGATCTTGTCGAGCGCCTGCGCCGCTGCGGTTCGCACGCGGGGCGAGTCGTCGCGCATCAGCACGCCGAGTGCGAGCGCCGCTCCGGCCGACGCTGCGCCGAGCACGCCGAGCCCGAGGGCCGCGTTCGCGCGCACGATGTCGCGACCATCGGTGAGGTGCGCGGTGAGGTCACCGACGCCGACCTTCTCGACCTCGGCCTTGGCCTTGTCGAGCTCCGCGAGCGAGAGG
>JBBQFU010000478.1:0-4082 GCA_038322185.1 Haliangiales bacterium | reverse complement strand
GTCGACGAGGGCGAGACCTGTGATGACGGCAACTCCGAGAACGGCGATACGTGCCCGTCGGACTGCGGCGTGGAAGACCCGGGCTGCGGCTGCAGCACGGGCGGTGGCAGCCCGGTTGCCCCCATTGCTCTCTCACTTCTCACGCTCGGCTTTGTCGCTCGCCGCCGCCGCCGCACGTAACGGGGGCTAGAGTCGCTGCCAATGAAGCGACTCGCATTTGTTGCCCTCCTGATCGCCTGCGGTTCGAAGAGCTCGGACCCGGTCGAGCCCGCGCCTGGCCCGGGAACGCCGTCGGAGCCCGCCACCGGGTCGGGCGGCGCCTGCGTGAAGGGCGGCTGCAGTGGCACGGTCTGCACCGAGCCGGGCAACGACATGATGACGACGTGCGAGATGAAGCCCGAGTACGCCTGCTACCAGGACGCCGAATGCAGCGTGCAGGCGGACGGTAAGTGCGGGTGGACCACCGATGATCGCCTCGAGACGTGCCTGGCCGCGCCGCCGCCGCTGTAGCGATCAGACAGCGACGGGCAGCACGCGCCGGCGCACGAGCTTGATGCTCAGCAGCCGGTACAGCATCTTGCTGACCTCGAAGCTGCCCATCCGCGACTTGCGAATGATGTCCTTGACGGTGTTCTTGCCGTTGACGATCTCGAGCACGGCGAGCTCCTCGCGCGTGAGCCGGCCGCGGCCCATCTGCGCGACCGAGTCCTCGTTGCGCAGGAACACGACATCGAAGTTGTCGATCGCCCGCTCGATGAGGTGCCACTCGTCGACGCGACGGTAGCCCTCCATGAGCACGGCTTCGACATCGAGGCCGAGCGCTGCGTCGATGACGCTGGGCGGCAGCTCCATCCCGGCGGCGAAGCGGAAGCGGCCGTGACGCCAGCGCAGGATCTCGTAGATGAGCTCCTGCGACTGCCGCATCAGGCACGCCTTGAGATCGGGCTCGGCGACGTGGCCGAGCTTCATGAGCTGCTGACCGAGGAGCTTGGCGCCGCCCTGGAGCGAGCGCGACTCGAGAAACGACTCGAACTCCGCGCGCGGCATCAGCTCGGCGTCGGTGACGAAGCGACCGAGCAGGAACTCGTCGGGCACGCCCTCCGCGACCGCTTGATCGACGCGACCACGGCGGAAGTAGATCTCGACCTTGGCGCCGGTGCGCTCGACCGTGAGCACGCCGGACTGCTCCTGCACGTCGAGGAGCTGGAGCACTTCGGCGAGCGGCACCACGCGCAGGTCGCCGCGCAGGCCGGGGATGCCCTCGGCGAACAGGCCGAGATCGACGCTGCCGAGGAGCTTGACGAGGCTGGCGTCGTCGAGCGCCTGCTTGACCGAGGCAGCGAGCACTTCGTGCTTGCTGTCGGCCACCTGACCGGCCAGGGCCACGGTCAGCAGGTCCGAGATCTGCCCGCGAAGATCCCGCAGGGCGGAGGTCCGTGCGTGCGTACGGTCGGCGTCATCGGTGGCCGAGAGATCTTCTCCGGTGACGAGCGAGGGGTTGTCCTCCTCGTGGCCGGGTTTTCCGTACTTGCCGATCGTGTGCTGGACGACCGCGGTGATCGCCTCGGGCGAGAACGGCTTGGTGATGTAGTCGACGATCCCCATCACCTTGACGAAGCGCTCGCCGACCTGGTCGCCCTTGGCGCTCATCAGGATCACGGGGATGTCGCGTAGCTTCGCGTCAGCCACCAGCTCTCGGCAGAACTGATAACCGTTCATCCGCGGCATGACGAAGTCGAGAAGGATGAGATCGGGGCGTTGTGCCCGAACGGACGCAAGTCCTTGCTCGCCATCAGCTGCGGTCTGCACCTGATAGTTGGCCTTCGTCAGGACCAGTTGCACCACCTTGGTAATGGTGGGGCTGTCATCGATCACGAGCACTAGCTCGCCGGCCATGTGCGTCTTTCCCTCACCCCGCAGGACAACAGCGGGAACGACATCCTATGTGTTCCCCATTTTGTTGTCACCGCAACTTGGGGGTACTTCCTCGATTGGTTGCGTAACGGAGCCCGTGTTAGCTTCTTAGAGCGTGCCAACCCGCGAGGGAGATTGGGAGCATTATCCCAGGAAGTTCGGCAAGTACCACTTGCTGGCCCCGCTGGCTCAAGGCGGTATGGGCGCGCTCTATCTTGCTGTTGCCGGAGACCGCGGGCTCGAGCGGATGATGGTGATCAAGACGGTGCTGCCGCATCTGGCGGACGCCGAGTACGTCGCGAGATTCCGCGATGAAGCGAAAGTTGTAATCAAGCTGTCGCACGGAAACCTGATCCCGGTCTTCGATGCCGGCCTGGTTGGCGGGGAACTGTTCCTGGCGATGGACTTCGTGGAGGGCCGTGACCTCCGCGCGGTGTGGAACCGCTGCGCAAAGAAGCAGGTCGCATTCCCGATCGATGTCGCGGTCTACATCGTCAAGGAGCTGTGCCGCGGTCTCGCGTACGCGCATTCGTTCCCTGATCTGAATCTAGTCCATCGCGACATCTCGCCTCCGAACGTTCTGGTCTCGTACACAGGCGAAGTGAAGCTGACGGACTTCGGTCTCGCGAGCTCCACGCTCAAGCTCGAGAAGACCGCGCCCGGCATCATCTACGGCAAGGTCGCGTATATGTCGCCGGAGCAAGCGCGCGGCGAGAAGCTCGATGGCCGCAGCGATATGTACGCGACGGGCATCGTGCTGTGGGAGCTGCTCACGGGACGCCAGCTGTTCCCGCCGGGCAAGGACCAGCCGCAGGATCTCCTCGCGCGCGCCAAGAATCCCGAGCCGATGCGCCCGAGCAAGCGAGCGCCACGCGTGCCCGTCGACCTCGACGATATTTGCCTTCGCGCTCTCGCCTCGAACAAAGACGATCGCTACGCGGACTGCGACGAGATGCGCAAGGATCTGCAGACCTGGCTGGCGCACAACGCGCCCACCACGGACGGCACGCGCATGTCGACGTTCCTGCAGGAGCTGTTCTCCGACGACATCGTGCGCGAGCGGCTCGAGCGCCAGGAGCTGATCTCCCGCGTTCGCACGCGTGCGCTCACACTGCCGCCGACCGACGAGCTGCGCCTGATCATCGAGAAGAGCGACAAGGTCTCGATCGCGGCGCTGGGTGCCGAGGACGAGGCGCCGGTTCGCAAGGCCAACTCCGTCGGGCGCCGCGCCACCGATCGAGGCGATGACGGCAACGACCGCCGCCGCGACAGCGACCGCCGCCTGCTGGCAGCGAACAAGGCAGCGGGCGGCAAGAGCAACGACTCGAGCGGCCACCTTGCGGCGACCGCGCTCGCGCAGCAGACCGATGAGGCGGAAGAGGACGAGCTCGGCATCGGCTCGACCGTCGACGGCCGCTACAAGGTCACCGAGCTCATCGGTGAAGGCGGCATGGGCAAGGTCTACCTGGCCGAGCACATCGAGATCGGCAAGAAAGTCGCGCTCAAGGTCCTGCACCCGAGCTACTCGCGCATGCCCGATCTCGTCGAGCGCTTCCGCCGTGAGGCGCGCGCCGCATCGAAGATCGGTCACCCCAACATCGTCGACGTCACCGACTCGGGAACCACCGACGGCGGCAGCGTGTACTTCGTCATGGAGTACCTCGAGGGTGTCGAGCTCGGTAGCGTGATCGAGCGTGGAGGCGCGATGGATGTCGCCCGCGCCCTCAAGATCACCGGGCAGATCTGCCGTGCGCTATCGGCGGCACACCGCGAAGGCATCATCCATCGCGATCTCAAGCCGGAGAACATCTACCTGATCGTGCGCGGCGGTGAGGCCGACGTCGTCAAAGTCCTCGACTTCGGTATCGCGAAGACCACCGAGGCCGAGGCGGCGCGCGAACGGCGCCTCACCAGCCCCGGCATGGCGATGGGAACGCCCGAGTACATGGCGCCCGAGCAGGCCGCGGGCCGGCCGGCCGACGCGCGCACGGACATCTACTCTCTCGGCGCCATCATGTACGAGATGGTGACGGGGATCCCGCCCTACTCGGGCGACAACTTCATGGAGATCCTGACCAAGAAGGCGACGATGGATCCGCCGCCGCCGATGGATCTGCGCGCCGACCTGCCGCAGCCGATCAGCGATCTCGTGCTGTCGTCGATGTCGC